>URCU01000120.1:0-6536 GCA_900546425.1 uncultured Collinsella sp.
AGATGTGTATAAGAGACAGGACGTGGTCGCGCTGCGACGAGAGGGCGCGGGCGGCCTCGAGGGCCTCGCCGCGGCCCGGGACCCCCGACAGGGAGTCCGGCACGCCCAGGGCGGTCCGCGCGATCACCGCGGCGTCGCGCTCGTCGGTCTTGGCCTCGCCGGCGAACAGGCCGGCGGCGCGGCTGGCGGCGAGCCCGGGCAGGTAGGCGACCCCGAGCCCCGCGGCGCGGGCCCGCCTCACGGCGAGGGACCCTATGTTGCGGAACTGGTCGACGACGACGAGCGTGCCGGCGGGCGCGGAGGCGAACAGCGCGTCGAGCTCGGCCTCCCTGTTGCGGACGGGGGCGCTGGCCAGCACCTCCCCGTCGCGGTCGATCAGGCAGGCCCAGTGCGATGACTTGCCGACGTCCAGGCCGAGCACGGCCGCGGGTCTGGTGGATGGCGCTTTCACGGTGGTATCCTTCCGGTAGTCGTTCGACCGGATGGCCTCCCCCTCGGCACTCACATTACCAGCCGCGGCACCTGCCCGGCACTTTCCTATCAGCCGTCGGGGGCGGCGCGTCCCGCGCCGGCAGCACCCAACGGGCCCTCTCGGGGGCAGGGACGTTCGGCCGTGCGCGGGCGCCCGGTCGGCGGCCCGTTCTGGGCGCGCCTCAATCGTAGCCCGAGACGGTCCCGGGCTGACAATTTCGACTGTAATGGACGTTCTTAAACGACTAGTCAAACAAGAACGTCCCCAATGACTACTTGTGCTAGAGCATAAGTCAAGCTAATAGTCAAGTTATGTCTGTTTAAACAAAATAGTGGCAGTACAAGCTCATTCGCACTTGCCTAAAATCGATATTAATGAACAGCCTGCTTGTATCTGTAAAATGCGCGGCTTGATGAGCGGCGCCTTGGCGGGTAATGAGTGAAAAACCAGCAACGTAATCAACTTGTAACAAACCTAGACGATTAAACAAATAATGCAACCTTTTGCAAATCTAGCGATAATTCCACAAACTAAACAGGTATACTTCCTTAATGTCGTGTAGGGAATACGTAGACAAAAAGGAGGTTATGTGATGGTAAGTATTGTTCTTGCTAGCCACGGGGACTTGGCAGCTGGAATCAAGCAGACGGGCTCGATGGTCTTTGGCGATCAGCCGTCTGTTGCCGTGGTCTCGCTCGAGCCGAGCATGGGCCCCGACGACTTCCGTGCCAAGGTCGAGGAAGCAGTCGCTTCCTTCGAGGACCAGGAGCAGGTGCTCTTCCTCGTTGATCTGTGGGGCGGCACGCCGTTCAACCAGATCAGCGGGCTCATCGAGGGCCACGATTCCTGGGCTATCGTCACCGGTGTCAACCTGCCTATGCTCATCGAGGCATATTCGCAGCGCTTTGACGCAAAGAACACTGCACATGCGATCGCAAAACATCTCGTGACTGAGGCTAAGGCTGGCGTGCGCGTCAAGCCCGAGTCTCTGGAGCCCGAGGAGAAGAAGCCGGCTGCGGCCGCCGCTGCTCCTGCAGGCGCCATCCCTCCGGGAACGGTCATCGGCGACGGGCACATCAAGATTGCCCACGTCCGTATCGACACCCGTCTGCTGCATGGTCAGGTGGCCACCACGTGGACCAAGCAGATCAACCCCAACCGCATCATCGTGGTTTCCGACGGCGTTGCTCACGACGAGCTCCGCAAGACCATGATCGAGCAGGCTGCCCCTCCGGGAGTCCATGCCAACGTCGTGCCCATCAAGAAGATGGCCGAGGTCGTCAAGGACACGCGCTTTGGTGACACCAAGGCCATGCTGCTCTTCGAGAACCCGCAGGATCTGCTCAAGGCCATCGAGGCCGGCGTCGACATCAAGGAAGTCAACATCGGTTCCATGGCTCACTCCAAGGGCAAGGTCGTCGTCACCAACGCCGTCGCTATGGGCGATGACGACGTCAAGACTCTCGAGGCCCTCAAGGCCAAGGGCGTCAAGTTCGAGGTCCGCAAGGTTCCTTCGGATTCCTCCGAGGATCTCGACGCCATGTTGAAGAAAGCTAAGGCCGAACTGGCCGCTCAAGCATAGTAAAGGAGGGTCCGATACATGTCTGCAATCACTATTCTGCTTGTTGCGATTGTCGCGTTGCTTGCCGGTATGGAAGGCATTCTGGATGAGTTCCAGTTCCATCAGCCGCTCGTGGCATGCACGCTTATCGGTCTCGTAACCGGTCACCTTCAGGAGGGCATCCTCCTAGGCGGTTCGCTCCAGATGATGGCCCTTGGCTGGGCTAACGTCGGCGCCGCTGTCGCGCCTGACGCCGCTCTGGCCTCGGTCGCTTCTTCGATCATCATGGTGCTCGCCCTCAACGGCGGCGCCACTGATTCGGCCAAGGCCGTTACCGCGGCCATCGCCGTCGCCGTCCCGCTGTCGGTCGCTGGTCTGTTCCTGACCATGATTTGCCGTACCATTGCTACCGCTATCGCTCACGCCATGGACGGTTGCGCCGAGAAGGGCGACTTCGCCGGCATCGAGCGTTGGCAGTACATTGCCATCCTTATGCAGGGCCTTCGTATCGCCATCCCGGCAGTGCTTCTGTGCGTCATCCCGGCCGAGGCCGTTACCAACGCGCTTAACGCTATGCCCGACTGGCTGTCCGGCGGCATGGCTGTCGGCGGCGGCATGGTCGCTTCCGTCGGTTACGCCATGGTCATCAACATGATGGCCACCAAGGAGACCTGGCCGTTCTTCATCCTCGGCTTTGTCCTTGCTGCCATCCCTCAGCTCACGCTGATCGCCCTTGGCCTCATCGGCATCTCCCTTGCCCTCATCTACCTTGGCCTTAAGGATCTGGCCAAGCAGGGTGGCGGCATGGGCGGTGGCTCCGGTGACCCGCTCGGCGACATTCTGAACGATTACGAGTAGGAGGGGAGTGATACATATGGCAGAGAACAAGATTCAGCTCACCAAGGCTGACCGCAAGAAGGTTTGCTTCCGTCATCAGTTCCTTCAGGGCTCGTGGAACTACGAGCGTATGCAGAACGGCGGCTGGTGCTTCGCAATGATCCCTGCGATCAAGAAGCTCTACACCAGCAAGGATGACCAGATTGCCGCTCTTAAGCGTCACCTGGAGTTCTATAACACCCATCCCTATGTTTCCGCCCCTGTCATTGGCGTTACCCTCGCTCTCGAGGAGGAGCGCGCCAACGGTGCACCGATTGACGATGTCGCCATCCAGGGCGTCAAGGTCGGTATGATGGGCCCGCTCGCCGGCGTCGGCGACCCCGCCTTCTGGTTCACCCTTCGCCCGATTCTGGGCGCTCTGGGCGCTTCCATGGCCCTGTCCGGCAGCATCGCCGGTCCGCTGCTGTTCTTCTTCGCGTGGAACATCATCCGTTACGCTTTCCTGTGGTACACGCAGGAGTTTGGCTACAAGGTCGGCTCCTCCATCGCCAAGGACCTCTCCGGCGGTCTGATGGGCAAGGTCACCGAGGGTGCTTCCATCCTGGGTATGTTCATCATCGGCGCCCTGGTCGAGCGCTGGGTGTCCATCTCCTTCACCCCGGTCGTCTCCAAGGTCACGCAGTCTGCTGGCGCCTTTATCGACTGGGCTCACCTGCCCTCCGGTTCCGAGGGTATCAAGGAAGCGCTGACGATGTACAACTCCGTCGGTGCTACCGCCCTTGATCAGGTGAAGGTCACCACGCTCCAGGCTAACCTCGATCAGCTCATCCCCGGCCTTGCCGCCGTGTGCCTGACCCTGCTGGTCTGCAAGCTCCTCAAGAAGAAGGTCAGCCCGATCGCCATCATCCTGGCTCTCTTCGCCGTCGGCATCATCGGTCGCGTCTGCGGCTTCATGTAAGCACGCTTCGGCTTAAGACCGAGAGTTGCTAGGCAAGGGCTTTTGAGCCATTGAAACGGACCGCACCCGGTGGGTACACTGGATGCGGTCCGATTGTTTTATTTGGAGGGCGAGGCGCGCATGGCGCAATCTCAGAACAGCACGGTCGATCTGGCAACGCCGGCAACCTGCCTGATGGGGCTTACCAGCCACGGTAACGTGATGGTGGGCAATAAGGCGTTCGAGTACTATAACGAGCGCAATCCCGAGGATTATATTCAAATCCCGTGGGACGAGGTCGACTATATTGCCGCCGAGGTTTTGCGCGGCACCAAGAAGATTACGCGTTTTGCCATCTTCACCAAGGACAACGGCCACTTTACGTTTTCGACGCGCGACGACAAAGAGACGCTTCGTGCGGTCCGCAAGTACGTCGACGAGGATAAGCTCGTGCGTTCGCCCGATTTTATCGACGTAACGACCAAGGGCGCCAAGAGCATCCCCGCTGCCATCAAGAGCCTTTTCCACAGAGACAGCTAATCGTTGGCGATAGATGGCGGAAAATGCATCCCGGAATTTGTTCTCATTCCGGGATGCATTTTCCTTTTGAGGGCCAGTTGGGAAAGCTTGTCCCATTATTTCGCGTTATTCCGGGTTATTCTTTCCGATATTGAGGATTGCCCTCGGAAACTATTCGCTATAGAGCCTTCTCGATGAGTGGCCATGCGCTACATGGCAAAGGGGTAAATCTGCTACACTAGTACAACATGCCTCCGTAGCTCAGGGGATAGAGCACCGCTCTCCTAAAGCGGGTGTCGACGGTTCGAATCCGCCCGGGGGCACCAGGGAATATGACGGCGTCGCGGGAGCGGCGCCGTTTCTGGTTTGCGGGGGCCGCCGTGCTGCTCGCCCGTGGGGGACTGGCATCTGTTTCCTAGAGTGCGCTGCGGTAAATCTTTCTCGCGTTGTCCAGCGTGAGCTTCCTGAAGCTGCCGAAGAGCTCTCCGCGGTTGATCTTGAGGCCCGGAATCATCTTTTCGATATCGTCCTCGGTGACTCCGAACTCCGATAGCGCGCGCGGCATTCCCAGCGAGACGAAGAAATCCTGCAGCTCGTCGATGGTCGCTTCGACCGCGTACTCGATTGCCTGCTCGGGGGTTACCTCCACATCGAGCTCGTCCGCGTCCGAATCGATGGGTTCGATGCCAAGGGCCTAGGCGCTGAACTCCAGGAAGCGCTCAGGGTGCTCTCGCCATACGTAGCGCATCCAGGCGGGGAAGATGACGGCGAGGCCGGCGCCGTGCGTGATCTTGGTGTCCAGTGCGGATAGCTCGTGCTCAAGGCCGCGGCAGGTCCAATCGCCGTCGCGCAGGGCGTTATGGGCGAGCGTACCCACCCACATGATCTCGGCGCGGGCGTCGTAGTCATCGGGGTTCTCCATCACCTTGGGCGCCGCCTCCCTCGCGGCGCGCACTAGCCCGCAGGCGATGTTGTCGGTTACGCCCACGGCGGGCTCGCCGGAGAAGAGTCGCTCCATGATATGGGCGATCATGTCGGTCACTCCCGCGGCGGTCTGGCAGGCGGGCAGGCTGAAGGTCAGCTCCGGGTCGAGGAAGGCGATGGCCGGGCGGTTGAGGTCCGTGTTAATGCTGCATTTGAGGTGCTCCTCGTCGTTGCTGATAACGCAGGAGTTAGAGGCCTCGGAATCGGATGCGGGGATGGTCACCACGCAGGCGACGTCGATGCGGTCGGCGGGAACGGCGCGCTTGCGGAAGAAGTCCCATACGTCGCCGTCGTATACCGCCCCAGTGCGATGGCCTTCGCGCAGTCCATGACGGAGCCGCCGCCCACGGGCAGGATGATGTCGGCGTCGTTTGCCCGTGCGAGCTCGACGCCTTCTCGTGCCAAGCCTATTTCGGGGTTTGGACGCACCCCTCCAAGCCCGATGTGCTCCACGCCCGCGGCATCGAGCGATGCCCTCACGCGGACGAGCGTTCCGCAGCGAACTGCGGAACCCCTGCCGTAGACAATGAGCGCTCAGCGGTAGCCGGAGGCGGACAGAGTCCCCCAACCTTGTCGGTCGCTTTTCGCCCAAAGACAAAGCGGGTGGGGGAGTAGAAGGAGAAATCGTTCATGGAGCTCCAATCTGGCGTTTCGCCCTACATGCGCGGAGGAGTTTTTCGGGCGCATCGCCTGCGTTCGCGTCGCAATCTCGGCGGCGCGGTGCGGTCCGTGGATTCCATCGTATCGCCCGCGGCACCCCTTACCGACGATTGAGGCGAGTCTGCATTTCGCGGCGCGACGTCCACCTGGCGGACGATATCCGTTCGCGACACGTGGCCGTCCCGGTCGCAATAGCGTATGCGCACCGGGTTGCCGAGATGGGCCTGCGACCCCTTCTCCTGATGCGAGCGCGCGAGACGGGCGAGCAGCGGCGCGAGCACCTGCTCGACCGTCTCCTCCCGATACCACGCCGCCACGGGCAACCCGTTCACGTCAAACCCGTACGTTCGCCATGCCATTCGCCTCGCCGCCTTCGCCGAACGAAACCGCGTATCCAGACCGCCGGTCCCCCACCCAGCACTTCGACGAGCCTTCGCGCTCACTTCTGCGGTCGGGATGCGCCCGCGAGGCGCTCGGCAGGCAGCGCCATTTCCGCTCGCTGTGTCGAGCGCGAGTGTCGAGAAGTCGCCATATGCCACTCAGATGTAGCATGGAGTGCCGAAGCG
>URCU01000121.1:0-6433 GCA_900546425.1 uncultured Collinsella sp.
CTACACTTATGCGATCGTCGGCAGCGTCAGATGTGTATAAGAGACAGATATCAGGCTGGGTTCATTGGTTTTTTTAATTCCTATTACTGCAACGGTCCCATCCTTAAGCTTGATTTGATGAGACTGCTCGGGACCTTTCGTTAAATCAAAATCTTGGGTTGCGCCAGAAATTGCGACAGCATCGCTTTCTGCAGCATAAGCAGTCGAAGGGCTAAACGAGAAACATATCGGTAATATCAAAAGTATCGAGAGGAAAAACGAAGCTTTGAGTGTGCGTAACACTTTGACCACCTCCATACTGCGATGCCTAGTTAAATAGTAGCATAGATAAACAGTTTATTATGTAACCTAAAAAGCCCCTATCTGCCCGGCGCCCCTTCAAAGCGTGGGTCCCTGTAGACATCCTCAGCAAGGTAAACGCAGGGATGGTCGGGGTGTTCCCCTCAGAATTATTCCGCAGCGCGAAGGCCTCTCGTCTGTGGCTCCGTTGGAGCACAAGATTAAATCAGTGAATGCGATTATCCTGTCGAGGCTGCGCAGGCCCCCTTGGGGCTTCCCCTGAAAACAATCCGCAGATCGAATTGCCCCGTCGCGCGAAGCACACGACGGGGCAATTCATGATCGAGGACGTTTTCAGGGGAAGCCCCAAGGGGGCCGGTGAGAGCAATGAGGCAGGGCGCTACAGGTATTCGATCTGGGCGCCTTCCGTGTCGCACGTCAGAATGTGCGTGTCGCACTTGGGGAACTGTTCGCGCAGCTTGACCTGTAGGAACTTTGCCACGATGGTGTCGTCAGTCACGGCCATGAGGGTCGAGCCGGAGCCACTGATCCAGATGGTCTTAGCACCGCCGTTAAGGCAGGTGTCGCGCACAGCGTTGTAGTCGGGGATGAGGCGGCGGCGATAGGGCTCCTGGATGCGGTCGTCGTTGGCGGCGGCAATCAGGTCAAGGTCGCCGGTCTCCAGGCCGCGCGTCATGCCGGCGATGCGGCCCATTTGCCATACGGCGGTGGAGAGTGGAATCTCCTGTGGCACAACCTTGCGCGCCTCGCTCGTATGCACCTCGTAGGGCGGAATCACAGTAATAAAACGAAGCTTGTCGCTTACCTCGTAGCGCAGGCACTGGGGCAGCGAGTCGGTCGGCGTAAAGGAGCAGACGGCGCCGCCCAGGATGGCGGGGGCGACGTTATCGGGATGGCCCTCGACCTCGGTGGCAATGCGGACGAGCTCGGCGCGGTCGACGGTGTGGCCTGTCAGCGCGGCGGCCGCCATGATGCCGGCGACGACGCAGGTGGAGCTGGAACCCAGGCCGCGGGCGACGGGCACGTCGGTCTGAATGTCGATAGCGACGGGGAAGGCCGGCTCGTCCCATGCGGCCAGTGCATCCACAAAGCTGACGTAGACCAGGTTGTCCTCGTTTTGGAACTCTTCGGGGCAGCCCGTGATGGTGAGCTTGTCGGCGCGCTCGAAGGTGAAGTGCGAGTAGAGGCTGACGGCCATGCCGAGGGTATCGTAGCCGATGCCCAAGTTGGCGCTCGTTGCTGGGACGGTGATTTTGATCATGTGAGTCCTCCTGGCGTGCCTGGCTGTTTAGTTCGCTGCTCGGGCAGTCCTGCGCAAGAAGGAAAGCACATTAAGTGCTTTCCTTTGCGTGCGGAACTCGCGACGAACTAAACAGCCAGGCACGCTGTGCGCGTTCGTCATCATCCCGGGGGTTATCTGATGAAAGAAAGTGCGCCGGCTTTCGCCGGCGCCTTATAAGGGGTTTTAGTTGGAAGCCATCTTTTTTGCTGCAGACTCTACGTAGTTGGCCATGTCGGCTACGTCGCAGACGTCTTCGAAGCGGACGGGCTTGGATTCGAGTTCGGCGAGCTGGGTCGGGGCGACCGTGTTGGTGGCCTGCTCGAGCACACGCATAGCCTCAAAATCATCCTCGGGAACGTCGAGGCCCAGGGCGTCGCAGCAGGCGCGCGGGAACTTGTAGGGGCTTGCGGTCGAAAGCAGCACGCGGGCCTTGGCACCCTCGGCGGGAGCGACCTGCTCAAAGACGTGATAGCCGCAAGCAGTATGCGGATCGATCACGTAGCCATTTGCGTCCCAGCAGCTCTTGATGGCAGCGCGGACCTCGTCCTCGCTGGCCCAACCGCAGCCAAAGACGCTCTGAATCTTTGCCAGCAGGTCGGCGGGAACCTCGTAGCGACCAGTCTGTGCCAGCTGCTCCATAAGGCCGGCAACGAGTTTGCAGTCGCCATCGGACAGGAAGTACAGCATGCGCTCCAGGTTAGAGCTGATGAGGATGTCCATCGACGGCGAGATGGTCGTGAAGAACGGGCGGTTACGGTCGTAAACGCCGGTGGTCAGGAAGTCAGCGAGCACGTTGTTCTTGTCGCTCGCGACGATGAGCTTGGCGACGGGCAGGCCCATGCGCTTGGCATAGTAGCCGGCCAGGATATCGCCAAAGTTGCCGGTCGGTACGCAGAACTCCACGGCGTCGCCGGCCTCGATGGCGCCGGCGCGCAGCAACTGCGCATAGGCGGCAAAGTAGTAGACGACCTGCGGTACCAGACGGCCGACATTGATGGAGTTGGCGCTCGAAAGCACCGTGCCGGCGGCCTCAAGACGCTCAGCTAGCTCCTTATCGGCAAAGATACGCTTGACGGCACTCTGGGCGTCGTCAAAGTTGCCGCGGATTCCGCAGACGGCGACGTTGCTGCCCTCCTGCGTGGACATCTGCAGGTTCTGGACGCGGCTGACCTTGCCCTCGGGATAAAAGACGGTGATGCCCGTGCCCGGAGCGTCGGCAAAACCGGCGAGCGCGGCCTTGCCGGTGTCGCCTGACGTGGCGGTGACGATCATGATGCGCTCGGCGCCGCCGTCCTTGGCGGAAGTGCGGGCCATCAGGCGGGGGAGCATCTGTAGGGCGACGTCCTTGAAGGCGCTTGTGGGGCCGCCAAAGAGCTCCATCACATAGGTCTGAGGGGCGTCAGCGCCCGGCGCTGCGTCGAGTTTGACGAGCGGCGTAACCTCTTCACTCGCGAACGTGCCGCGGTATGCCTCGTCGACACACGCCGAAATTTCTTCGGCCGTGTAATCATTCAGTAACATTCCCAACACATCTTGAGCGATTTCAAAGTACGATTTATCTGCAAGCGAGCTGATATCGACCTGCTGGGTGCCAAGCTCGTCCGAGACAAACAGACCCCCGTCGGGAGCGATGCCGGTACGGATTGCCACCTTACTTGAGCACGATAAAGTGCGTCCTCGTGTACTATGATAAGTTCCCATATAACACTGCTCCTCGGATGCCTTGGTCCCAATCGGTGAAACCATGGTATCAGAGCGCGCAAAACAGGTTCGCAGAGGCTTTTTAGAAAGGTAACCTCCAGCCCATGATTAAGATTGCCAAGTTTGGCGGCTCGTCGGTCGCCGACGCCGAACACTTCAAGAAGATCAAGGCCATCGTCGATGCCGACCCTGCCCGCCGTTTTGTGGTGGTTTCCGCCTGTGGTCGCCGCTTTAAAGGCGACACCAAGGTGACCGACCTGCTCTACCTGGTTAACGCGCACGTTAAGTATCACGTGTCGTGTGAGGAGCTGCTCGAGGACATTGGCCAGCGCTATTTTGATATCGCTGACGAGTTGGAGCTCACCTATCCCATCCGCGAGGAGTTCGCGGCCTTTGCCGAGCGCGCCCGCTCGGGCGGCTACTCTACCGAGGAGCTCGTGAGCCGTGGCGAGTACTTCACCGCTCGCCTGATGGCGGAGTACCTGGGCCTGCCGTTCCTGGACGCCGCGACGGTTGTGGCGTTCCATCATGACGGTACGCTCAGCATGAATCGCACCTCCGAGCTGGTGCAGGAGTACGGCCAGCAGGGCGGCTTTGTTATGCCCGGTTTCTATGGCGCGACGCGTGAGGGCCAGATCAAGCTGCTCGATCGTGGCGGCGGCGATATCTCGGGCTCGATTTTGGCTAAGTGCCTGGGCGCCGACCTTTACGAGAACTGGACCGACGTCTCGGGTTTCTACTCTGCCGATCCGCGCATTGTTCCCGAGGCTCAGCCCATTGCCCGCGTTACCTACGAGGAGCTGCGCGAGCTTTCGTACATGGGTGCAAGCGTCCTGCACGAGGAGGCCGTGTTCCCCGTGCGCGAGGCGGGCATTCCGCTGGTCATCAAGAACACCAATGCGCCGCAGGACCCCGGCACCATCATTAGCGAGACGGCTGACGAGGGCGAGGCGGAGCCCATCATTACCGGCGTGACCGGCAAGCGCGGCTTTGTTGCCATCAACGTTGCCCGCGACCGCACCAAGCCCCGTGTCGGCTTTATGCGCCGCGCGCTTTCGGTCTTCGAGCGTTATGACGTTTCCGTCGAGCACATGCCCACCGGTGTCGACCGCTTTGGCGCCGTGGTGCAGGAGCAGGACGTTCACGATTCGCTGTACTCGCTCGTGGGCGACATTCAGCAGGAGGTCGAGCCGCTCGAGATTGAGGTTGTCGAGGGCCTGGCGCTTATCGCGACCGTCGGCCGTAACCTGCGCGGTCGTGCCGGCATCTCGGGCCACCTGTTTGGCATGCTTGGCCAGGCGGGCGTGAGCGTGCGTATGATTTCACAGAGCTGTGACGAGATCAATATCATTATCGGTGTCGAGGAGAAGGACTTCGACTTGGCGATTCAGACCATTTACCGTGCCTTCTCCGACGAAAACGGCATTGTGAAGGTCTCCGACCTGGAGGCTCCCACGCCGGTCGACCCCGCCCTGGTCGCACTCCGCAAGTAGCTGCCGTCCCGGTGCATTTTTGGGACAAGTGCCAAAAATCTACGGCGGGGCGTTTCGTTTCGGTTTCGTTTCGACGGGGCGGGTTTCGTGCCCGCCCCGTTCTTGTATACACTGGCAACAATAATCGGCCTGCTCGGCGTGCGGGCAAAAGCCATAACCTTTAAAGGGGGAAGCATGAAACAGTACACGGTTGCTATTTTGGGCGCGACGGGAGCCGTGGGCACCCAGATGCTCGAGTGCCTCAACGAGCAGGAGTTTCCGGTTAGCAAGCTCAAGCTGTTGGCAAGTGCACGCTCCGCGGGCAAGACCGTTGAGTTCCGCGGCGAGCAGATTGTGATTGAGGAAGCTTGCCCCGAGGCCTTTGAGGGCTGCGACATTGTGCTCGGAGCCGCCGGCGACGATATCGCGAAGGAACTGCTGCCCGAGGCCGTCAAGCGCGGCGCCGTCGTGGTCGACAACAGCCATGCCTTCCGTATGGATCCCGAGGTGCCGCTGGTCGTGCCCGAGATCAACGCCGATGACATTAAGTGGCACCACGGCCTTATCGCCAACCCCAACTGCGCGACCATTATCGGTCTGGTTCCCACGTGGCCGCTGCACCAGCTCGCCGGCGTGAAGCGCATGATCGTCTCGACGTATCAGGCGGCTTCGGGTGCCGGCGCTCCCGGCATGGCCGAGCTCGAGGCTCAGTTGGCTGCTCTGGGCCGTGGCGAGGAGATTCCCGAGCCGCGCGCGTTTGCCGCCCAGCTGGCAAGCAACCTGATTCCGCAGATCGGCGGTGTCAAGGAGGAAGGCTTTACCTCCGAGGAGATGAAGCTGCAGAACGAGGGCCGTAAGATCATGCACCTGCCCGAGTTGCGCGTGAACTGCACCTGCGTGCGCGTGCCCGTGCTGCGTTCGCACTCCGAGAGCATTACGCTCGAGTTTGAGCGCGATATTACGGTTGAGGAGGCCCGTGCTGCGCTTGCTACCGCTCCCGGCGTCAAGCTGGTTGACGATATGGCTGCCGAGGATGCACACGACCGCTTCCCCATGCCAATGGACACCTCCGACCAGGACCTGATTTGGGTCGGCCGCGTGCGCCGCGACATCTCGAACCCCGAGGCTGCGCGCGGCATCACCTTCTGGTGCTGTGGCGACCAAATCCGTAAGGGCGCGGCAACCAACGCCGTCCAGATCGCTAAGCTGCTCTGCGAGTAGTGTGACCTGTCCGGCGGGGGCCGGGCTTAGTTTTCAGAACGTCCTCGACCATGTGTGGCGCCTTGTCCTGCTCCTTCGGAGCCGCGGACAAGGCGCCACACTGGTCTGCGGAGTGTTCTGAAAACTAAGCCCGGCCCCCGCCTGCGGTGACGCTGCTGCGAGCGGCCTGCGATGGGGCCGTTGTTGGTTGGGGCCGCTGGGCTGATGTTGGGGCGCGTGGCTGTTGCGGGCCCTAGTCCCGGCGGCGGCCACGGCGCTTTGCGCCCGCCGCCTTGGGGGACTGTGGGGCGCGGCCGGCAGCTGCGGCGCGTTCGCGCCTACTGCCTGGGGTGACTGCGGGGCGTGACGGCAGCTGCGGCGCTTCGCGCCTGCTGCCTGAGGTGACTTTGGGGTTGGTGCGAATCGGGGTCTAATACTTTCCCGTGAAGTGAACGACCTTATTTGGACCCCCGAAGCA
>URCU01000122.1:0-6417 GCA_900546425.1 uncultured Collinsella sp.
GCGTCTCGTGGGCTCGGAGATGTGTATAAGAGACAGCACGAGGAGAACGTGCACCTATATATGAAGGAAGTCGACGGCCGTACCGCTGTCGAGATCAACGACGTCGCGCCGGGTTCCCACGTGGGCTCCGCGCCGCTGGGAGGTGAGTAGTACCGTGGCGTTCAATCATAAGCACCTGATCGACATTACCGAGTACTCCGAAGAGGACATCAAGCTCATCCTCGAGACCGCCAAGGCGTTCTCCGAGGTCAACGAGCGTGCCATCAAGAAGGTCCCCACGCTCAAGGGCAAGACCATCGTCAACATGTTCAATGAGCCCTCGACGCGTACCCGCAGCTCCTTCGAGCTCGCCGAGAAGCGTCTTTCGGCCGACAGCCTCAATTTCGGTGGCTCCTCGACCTCCACGGTCAAGGGCGAGAGTCTCGTCGATACCGTCGAGACCCTCAACGCCTACAAGATCGACTGCATCGTCGTACGCGACAAGCATGCCGGTGCTCCCTACATCGTCACGCAGAATTCGCCCGCGAGTGTTATCTGCGCCGGTGACGGCAAGCACAACCACCCCACGCAGGCTCTGCTCGACCTGTACACCATCTGGGAGCACAAGGGTGACTTCCACGGTCTGAAGGTCGCCGTCGTCGGCGACATCTCCCACTCCCGCGTTTGTGGCTCGCTGATCCCCGCGTTGAAGATCATGGGCTGCGAGACCTACGCTGTCGCCCCCGGCACGCTGCTGCCGCCGGCGCCCGAGGTTCTGGGCTGCGACCACGTGACGAGCGACCTCGATTCCGTCCTGCCCGAGCTGGACGTCGTCTACATGCTGCGCGTGCAGCAGGAGCGCCTCGAGGGCGCCCCGTTCCCGACCATTCGCGAGTACCACAAGCTCTTCGGCCTGACCAAGGACCGTGAGAAGCTCATGAAGCCCGACGCGATCATTTGCCACCCGGGCCCCATTAACCGCGGCGTTGAGTTCGACTCCTATATGGCCGACCACCCGCAACGCTCCGTCATCCTGGAGCAGGTCTACGCCGGTATCTGCGTGCGTATGGCTATCCTGTATCTGCTGCTTGGAGGTGCCGATAATGGCCTTGCTTCTTAAGAATGCCCGCGTCGTCGACCCGTCCGTCGAGCTTGACGGTGTCGTTGACGTCCTGATCGACGGCGACAAGATCGCCGAGGTCGGCGAGAACCTCGCCGTCGAGGGAGCCGAGGTCCGCGACCTTTCCGGCAAGTACCTCGTCCCTGGCCTGGTGGACATGCATGTCCACCTGCGCGAGCCCGGCTACGAGGTCAAAGAGGACATCGAGAGCGGCACCCGCGCGGCTGCCAAGGGCGGCTTCACCGGCGTGTGCGCCATGCCCAACACCGACCCCGTTACCGATAACGGTACCGTCGTTGAGTTCGTTAAGTCCCGCGCTGCCGAGGTCGGCCACTGCCGCGTCTATCCTTCTGGCGCCATGACCCGCGGTCTCAAGGGCGAGGCTATGTCCGAGATGGGCGATATGGTCGCCCACGGCGCCGTCGCCTTCACCGACGACGGTCGCGGCGTGCAGGGTGCAGGCATGCTCCGTCGCTGCATGGACTACGGCAAGATGTTCGGCAAGGTCTTTATGAGCCATTGCCAGGACGAGGACCTGGTCGGTCACGGCCAGATCAACGAGGGCAAGGTCTCTACCCGTCTGGCCCTCGAGGGCTGGCCGGCGGCTGGCGAGGAGCTGCAGATCGCTCGCGATATCGAGATCGCCAAGCTGACCGGTGCCAAGCTGCACATCCAGCACATCTCCACCGCCCATGGCTTGGAGCTCGTGCGTGCCGGTAAGGCTGCTGGCGTGCAGGTCACCTGCGAGGCCACCCCGCACCACATGTTCCTGACCGAGAACGACCTGGACGAGACCTACAACACCTCGCTCAAGGTCAATCCGCCGCTGCGCACCGAGAAGGATGCCGAGGCCATCCGTCAGGGTGTCATCGACGGCACCGTCGACGTTATCGTCACCGATCACGCTCCCCACACCCCGTGGGAGAAGGCCCGCGAGTTCGAGCTTGCGCCCTTCGGCATGATCGGCCTCGAGACCTCGCTGGCGCTCGTGCTCACCGAGCTGGTCAACACGGGCAAGATGAGCATGGGCCGCATGGTCGAGCTCATGGCCATCAAGCCGCGCGAGATCCTGGGTCTGGACCAGGTTCAGGTCAAGGCGGGCTCCGTTGCCGACCTGACCGTGTTCGATCCCACCGCCACCTGGACGGTCGGCGAGGACGGCTACGAGTCGCGCGCCGAGAACTCCGGTTTTGCCGGCCGCACGCTCACCGGTCGTGCCACTGACGTGTTTGTCGGCGGTAAGCAGACGCTTGCCGACGGCTGCATCTGCTAGCATAGCCTTATCGCTTTTGTGCGCGGCGCCCTTGCGGTGCCGCGCTTTCTGTTCGCCTGAACCATGCAACCGCATGGGGGATTGGAGCGTCTATGCCCACACCTTCCACTGCACGCATGCACGACTTTGAGGTCGTCTCGAACCAGGAGATCGCCGACGGCATCTTCTCGCTCGTTATCTCGGCCCCCAAGCTTGCAAGTGCGCTCAAGCCCGGTCAGTTCGTGAATATCGCCGTGCCGGGCGATGCTTCCTCGCTGCTTCGCGTGCCCCTGAGCTTCTATCGCGCCGACGCCGAGGCCGGCACCGTCGAGCTGTGGTACGCCGTCGTGGGCGATGATACCCGCCGTCTGTCACAGATGGCCCCTGGCTCCACCTCCAACTTGCTGGGTCCTGGCGGCCGCGGCTGGCTGGTGCCCGAGGGTACCAGGAAGGCACTGCTCGTCGCCGGCGGTATTGGCGTTCCGCCCGTGCTCTGCCTGGCCGGCATGCTTGCCGAGCAGGGCGTGGACGTTGACGTGTGCCTGGGCTTTGGCACCGCGTCCAAGGCCGTGGGCATCGACGAGTTCCGCGCGCTGGGAGCCACGGTCAATGTCTGCACCGACGACGGCTCGTTGGGCACGCACGGCTTCTGCACCGATCCTGCCGCCGAGCTGCTCGGCGAGGGCGGTTACGACTACGTCGCCAGCTGCGGTCCCGCCGTTATGATGAAGAAGGTCGCCGCCGCTGCCGCCGAGGCCGGCGCGTACTGCGAGGTGTCGCTCGAGCGCATGATGAGCTGCGGCTTTGGTGCCTGCAACACCTGCAATGTCGAGACGGTCGACGGTATGAAGGGCGCCTGCATGTGCGGCCCCGTGTTTGATGCTTCCAAGGTGGTGGTCTTCTAGTGGGTACCGTGAACATGGCCGTCGATTTCGGCGGCGTCAAGATGCAGAACCCCATCAACACCGCAGCCGGTACCTTTGGCTACGGTTGGCAGTTCCAGAACTTCTTCGATGTCTCCCAGCTGGGTGCCATCACCACTAAGGGCTGCGCTGCCGAGCCCTGGCCCGGCAATCCCGCACCCCGCATGGCCGAGATCCCCGGCGGCATGATCAATTCCGTGGGCCTGCAGAACCCCGGTGTGGCCGCTTTCGCCCGCGAGTCCGGTCCGTGGCTCGAGCAGCTCTCCAAGGACGGTTGCCAGGTCATTTGCCAGGTTGCCGGTCATTCCGTGGACGAGTTTGTCCGTGCGCTCGAGATGTATGTCGAGCTGTGCCCCTGGGCTGCCGGCTATGAGATCAACGTGAGCTGCCCCAATATTGCCGCCGGCGGTGCCGCCATGGGCTCCACGCCCGAGGGCGCCTCTGGCGTCATGGCCGCCTGCCGCAAGGTGACCGACAAGCCGCTGTTTGTGAAGATGGCCCCGGTCAACGTGGCAGAGATTGCCAAGGCCCTCGAGGCCGAGGGTGCAGACGGCCTTTCGGTCATCAACTCCATCCAGGGTATGGCCATCGACGTCCACACCCGCAAGTCGCGTGTGGCCAAGCCCAAGGGCGGTCTTTCGGGCCCGCTGTGCCACCACATCGCCGTTCGCATGGTCTGGGAAGTCGCTCAGGCTGTCGATATCCCCATCAATGGCGTCGGCGGCGTCATGACCGGTGAGGACGCGGCCGAGTTTATCCTGGCCGGCGCCACCTGTGTATCGGTCGGTATGGCCAACTTCGTCGATCCGTGCGCCTCGATTAAGATCGCGCGCGAGCTCGAGGCCTGGGCCGAGTCCCAGGGCGTGAAGGACATCAACGAGCTGGTAGGTGCTTTCGAATGCTAGAGACCGATGCCCGCGACCGCGTTATCGTCGCCCTGGACTGCGACCGTGAGCGTGCGCTCGAGCTCGCCCATGAGCTTTCGGGCCATGCCGCCTGGCTTAAAGTGGGCATGACGCTCTATTACGCCGAGGGTCCCGAGATCGTCAAGACCTTTAAGGACCTGGGCTTTAAGGTCTTCCTCGACCTTAAGTTCCATGACATTCCGCATCAGGTGCGCGGTGCCGCTCGCTCGGCCTCGCTTGCCGGTGCCGACCTGCTTTCGGTTCACGGTTTGGGTTCGGGTGCTATGCTCGCCGCCTGCCGTGAGGGTGCCGTGGAGGCACGTGAGGACCGTGCCAAGCTCGTCGCCATCACCGTGCTTACGAGCATGAACCAGGATTCGCTGGCAGAGATCGGCGTCGAGTCGCCCGTTGCCGAGGAGGCCGCCCGTCTGGCAAAACTCGCCCAGGCCAACGGTATCGACGGCATCGTGTGCTCGCCGATGGAGGCTCATGACATGCGTGAGCTGCTGGGCCCCGATGCGCTGATTGTGACCCCGGGCGTGCGTCCTGTTGGTACTGCGCTGGGCGATCAGTCCCGTGTGGCCACGCCTTCCCAGGCTATCGAGCGCGGCGCGAGCCATATCGTGGTGGGCCGTCCCATTACCGGTGCCGACGACCCGGTTGCCGCGTTTGACGCCATCGTTGCCGAGCTGGTCGAAAACGTCGCGTAAAAGATTCCCTCAAGTCACCACTTTTGGGTCTCTTTAGCACAAATTAGCCCCTGTGCCTGCGAAAACTTTCCCATCCTTTGTGTGGAATCGCAGGTCGGGGGCTCATCTTTTAGCGCGATATATTGCACTTTTTACGGGTATCGTCTAACCTATGGAGCCGCGATTGAGCATTTTGTACGTTTTACGTGCTAAAATGCCAAATATTGAATCAGATATAACCCAACTACTTGGAGGTACGAATGGCACTCCCTCAGCTTACCGATGAGCAGCGCAAGCAGGCTCTTGAGAAGGCTGCCGCCGCGCGTCACGCTCGCGCAGAGCTCCGTGAGCAGATCAAGAAGGGCGAGAAGTCCCTCGAGTCCGTGCTCAACTCCGATGACCCCATTGCTTCCCGCATGAAGGTTTCCACCCTCATCGAGTCTCTCCCCGGTTACGGCAAGGCTAAGGCCGCCAAGA
This sequence comes from uncultured Collinsella sp., assembly GCA_900546425.1. Classification (GTDB taxonomy): domain Bacteria; phylum Actinomycetota; class Coriobacteriia; order Coriobacteriales; family Coriobacteriaceae; genus Collinsella. Next base: position 5,346 of record URCU01000122.1, read on the forward strand.
TCATGGAGGAGCTCGGTATCTCCGCTACCCGTCGCGTCCAGGGCCTTGGCGTCCGTCAGCGCGAGCAGCTCCTCGAGCAGCTGACCAAATAAGTGAGCGCTCAGGATTCAAAGCTCTTTGTGATTTCTGGACCGTCAGGCGCGGGCAAGGGCACGCTCGTCACTCGTGTGCGCGAGCGTCGCTCTAACCTGGGCCTGACGGTTTCGGCTACCACGCGAGCCCCACGCAAAGGCGAGGTCGATGGCGTCAATTACTTTTTCCTGACGCGCGAGGAGTTCGACCGCCGCGTGGCAAACGGTGAGTTTGTTGAGTGGGCTGAGGTCCACGGTAACTGCTACGGCACGTTGGTGAGTGAGGTCCAGTCCAAGCTCGCCTCTGGTTCGTCTCTCATCTTGGAGATCGATGTCCAGGGTGCCCTGCAGGTCAAGGAGCGTTTTCCCGAGGCCGTGTTGATCTTTATCAAGCCACCCTCGCTCGAGGTGCTCCGCGAGCGCCTGGTCGGTCGCGGTACCGAGACGCCCGAGACGATTGAGCTGCGTATGGCAAACGCCGCCCATGAGCTTGCCCTTGCCGACCGCTACGACGACGTCGTGGTGAATGACGATCTCGACCGCGCGACCGATGAGCTCGTTCGCGTTCTCGATATGCATGAAAGGATCTGAGGTCCGTGTCCGTTGTAAAGCCTTGCATTGACGATCTTCTGGAGAAGACCGATCACAACCGCTTCCTGCTCGCTTCGCTTGCCTCCAAGCGCGCCTGCGACATCAATAGCATGCTGCGCGGCCAGCATAACCGTGTGCTTGCCGTTCAGGATGTCGACGACATCACCATCGCGCTCTCCGGCGCCGATACCATCTCGATGGCTATGGACGAGATCGTCGACGGCGATATCTCCTACGACGAGGCCCGTTACGAGAAGGCGCTCGGCCATAAGGTTGCTGAAGCCTAAATGGCAGCTCGCGTCTGCCTGGTCCACTATCACGAGGTTGGACTGAAGGGCAAGAACCGTGCACATTTTGAGCATATCCTCATGGATAACATTAAGGCCTGTCTCTTATACACATCTGACGCT
>URCU01000123.1:0-6209 GCA_900546425.1 uncultured Collinsella sp.
AGAGACAGATTCGAATCATGCGGAAAGCGCACCTGCCATCTACCTTCCTGTGGTCGTGGGCGACGGCAGCGAGGTTTATAAGTGTTGCCGAGAGCTCGACTGTCCGCCATTCACCCTCGTCACCATTGGCGGGCTCGATTGGAATCGCGAGCTGAGCCCCTGGGCATGCGACGGAACCGTACGCGATGCCGAACCTTTTGGCGGCCAAGCTGCCGGTTTTCTTGATGAGCTGCTGAATCAGATAATCCCCCAGGTGGAGTCGTCGCTTCCTCAGCCGCCCACCTGGCGCGGCATTGCCGGTTACTCGCTCGCGGGCCTCTTCGCGCTTTGGTCCCTCTGGCAAACCGGCGCCTTTGACCGCGCCGCGAGCGCATCGGGGTCACTATGGTTTCCCGACTTTGTCGATCGCGCCAGCACGGCCCCTTTTGCCGGCAGCCCGCAAGCCGTCTATCTGTCACTCGGCAAAAAGGAAACCAAGACGCCCAACCGCATGATGCGGCATGTACTCGACGACACGCGCGCGATGGAAGCGTTGCTCGTCGAGCGCGGCATTCCAACAACGATGGAACTCAACCCCGGCAATCACTTTACCCAAACCGACTTGCGCATGGCCCGCGGCATCCACTGGATACTGACGCATTAAAAATGGTGCCCACGCGTACATACGCATGGGCACCATTTATTTTGTTTTAGCTGAACGCAGCTGCTACTCAGCAGCCTCCTCAAGCTCAGAAACGTCAAACTCAAAGTCATTACCCGGCAGAATCGCATTGAGCACGATACCCACCAGCGAGCCCACGGCGAGGCCCGAAAGCGAAATGGTCACGTCGCCCAGCTCCAGCACGATGGCGCCGGCGGTGCTGTACGCAATGCCGAGCGAAAGCACAAGCACCAGAGCGGCCACCAGAACGTTGCGGTTGTTCTGGAAATCGACCTGGTTCTCGATGAGGTTGCGAACGCCCACCGCACTGATCATGCCATAGAGCACGAGCGATACGCCGCCGATTACACACGCCGGCATGGCCGCAATGACCGCGGCAAACTTAGGGCAGAACGAAAGCACGATGGCGCAGCACGCGGCAATGCGAATCACGCGCGGGTCGAACACACGCGTCAGAGCAAGGACACCGGTGTTCTCGCCATACGTAGTGTTGGCCGGAGCGCCAAAGAGCGAAGCCAGAATCGTGGCAAGACCATCGCCGAGCAGCGTGCGATGCAGGCCGGGGTCGGCAATGTAGTTGCGCTCGCAGGTGGAGCCAATAGCGGAGATATCACCGATATGCTCGATCATGGTCGCGAAGGCCAGCGGCATGATGGTGATGATGGCGGTCGTGGCAAGGCCGCTATCGAACTGCGGCCCAAAGAGTGCAAACACGGTGTTGCCCCACACAACGGGCAGACCGACCCACGGAGCGGTGGCAACGCCCGAAAAATCAACCTCACCCAACGCGGCCGCAACGGCATAGCTCACTACGACGCCCAGCAGAATTGGCACGATCTTGACCATGCCGCGGCCCCAGATGTTGCAGATGACGATCACTGCCACGGCGATAACGGCGACGAACCAATTGGTCTGGCAGTTGGCAATGGCGGAGCTTGCCAGAATCAAGCCGATGGAAATGACGATGGGGCCCGTCACTACCGGCGGAAAGAAGCGCATGACGCGCTTGGCGCCAAACGCGCGGAAGAGCGCCGCAAGTACCGGATAGAGTAGACCGGCGCAGGCAACGCCCAGGCAAGCGTAAGGCAATAGTTCGGCCTCGCCGTTCGGCGCAACGGCAGCATAACCTGCGATAAAGGCAAACGATGAACCCAAGAATGCGGGGACCTTACCGCGCGACAGGAAGTGGAACAGCAGCGTGCCCAAGCCGGCAAACAAAAGCGTCGTCGAAACGGAAAGGCCGGTGAGCACGGGCACGAGCACCGTGGCTCCGAACATCGCAAACATGTGTTGCAAACCCAACACAAACATGCGCGGGCGGCCGAGCGACGATGCATCGTAGATGGCATCGGTGACGGCGGGCGTCGAAGACTGGGGCATGGATGTCCTTTCGAATGGAAGGGCGCTCGGGCATAGCGGATAACCTGCCCGAACGATACGATCCGAACCATTGTACGCGATACGCCACGTCTCGCACGCGCCGCCACCTGCAAACGCTAGCGCTATTTCCAAACGCGCTCGGCAATGCGCTTGACCAGCGCGATCTTTGCCCATTGCTCGTCCTCGGTCAGCTTGTTGCCAATCTCGCAGCTGGCAAAGCCGCACTGGGGCGACAGGTACAGGTTCTCGAGCGGCACGCACTTTGCGGCTTCGCGGATGCGCTCGACGATAACATCCTCGTTCTCGAGCTCTGCCGCCTTAGTGGTTACCAAGCCCAGCACGACCTTCTTGCCCGGGGCAACGTACTTGAGCGGCTCAAAACCGCCGGCGCGCGGCGTATCGAACTCCAGGTAAAATGCGTCGACATCCTCGTTTGCGAACAGGTACGGCGCAATGGGGTCGTAGCCGCCCTCGAAGGCATAGGTAGAATGGTAGTTACCACGGCACACGTGCGTGTTAATGACCAGGTCGTCGGGCTTGCCCTCGATGGCGGCGTTGTTGAGCGCCACGCCCAGCTCGCTTACCTTTTGCAGGTCGACCGGGCTCATGCCGGTTTTGGCGACAAAATCGGTATCGCAGTAGATGCCCCAGGTGCAGTCGTCAAACTGGATGTTGCGGCAGCCTGATGCGTACAGGTCGGCAATCACCGTGCGATAAGCGGCTGCGATGGCGTCGGCAAGTTCCTCATCGGTCTTATAGACAGCGCGCAGGCTCTCCTGTTGGCCGTCGCAGCGGTCGAGCGTGACTTCGGAGAACGTCTGGATCGGCGCCGGAATGGTTTGCCGCGCGACCTGGCCCTCCCCCTCGAGCGCCTTGACAAATTTAAAGTGCTCGACGAACGGATGGTTCTCGCCGCTAATGGGGCCGGTTACCACGGCGGTGTCGGCTGTGGTCTCCTCGTCGTGGAACATATAACCCGTACGCGAGGTACGGCGTTCAATGCCGTTAAGGCCCCACATAAAATCGAGGTGCCAGTAGCTGCGGCGAAACTCACCATCGGTGATGACCTGCAGGCCGGCGGCCTTCTGCTTTGCCACCAAATCGCGAATGGCATCGTCCTCGACGGCCTTAAGGCCGGAAGCGTCGAGTTTACCCGCGACATAGGCGGCACGGGCGTCCTTTACAGCCTGCGGACGAAGAAAGCTGCCGACAATATCGGCGCGAAACGGCGCGTTCGGTTGAATCGAAGTGCTCATAGATATCTCCCTTTGCATTGGTTGCTTTACTGGGACAGAGTATGAGCGCTCATATGACCATCGTAAAATATACGTTTATAACAGTTTGATATAGATGCTTCCTATATCAGTCTGGACTGTCATAAAGAGACTTGAACCGTGCGGAGCACAGCAGCCTAGATATGCTGACGAATCGCGTCGATATAGGCCCGACCGTAGCGCGTGAGCGTCGTGTTCTTGCGCGTGATGATGCCAATCTCCATGTACTCGTCCACGTCGAGCGGAATCGAGATAATGCCGGGGCCGTTGAGCTCGTGGCTGATCACGCCCGAGCATACCGTGTAGCCGTTGAGTCCCATGGCCAAATTGAACAACGTCGCACGGTCACGCACGCGGATATTCTTGCGACGCTCAAAGGTCGAGGTCAGCTCCTCGGAATAATAAAACGAGTTGTAGCTGCCCTGCTCGTAGGACAGGAACGGGTAGTCTTCCAAGTCCTCGAGCGTCACACTCGAGCGACCCGCCAGCGGATGGTCGGCGCACACGAAGACATGCGGCGCGGCGCAGAAGAGCCCTTCGAACACGAGCTCGTTGGCCACCAGCATGCGCTCGATGACCTCGCGGTTATGCTCGGATAAGTACAGGATGCCCAGTTCGCTTTTCATATGCGCGACATCCTCGATAATCTCGTGAGTCTGCTCCTCGCGCAGGGTAAAGTCGTAACGCGCGGCATCGAACTCGCGGATCACGTCGACAAACGCGTTGACGGCAAAGGAATAATGCTGGCAGCTCACACTAAAGTGCGGCACCTGCTCGGATGCGCCCTTGTACTTGCCCTCGAGCAGGTCGGCCTGGTCGAGTACCTGGCGCGCATAGCCCAAGAAGGTCTCGCCTTCCTCGGACACAATGACGCCCTTGTTGGTGCGCTCAAAGATGTGCACACCCATCTCGTTTTCGAGATCGCGGATCGACGCGGTAATCGAAGGCTGCGACACAAAGAGTCGGCGCGAGGCCTCGGTGATGCTGCCGCATTCGGCAACTTTGACGACATATCTGAGCTGCTGGAGCTTCATGGCTGTCTCCTTAGCTGTTCATGATGCCAAGACCCGCCGCGTCCATCTGACGCATAAACGGCGGCATCTCCCCCGTCGCGGCGCAGGCGGCAATCTGATGCAGAGCCCCGGCGACCGCATCGTCTGCCGCAGCGCCGATATGCCAGCGCGCGGCAGCCGTGACGGCCTCGTTGGCATTGGCGACTGCAACGGAGTTGGGAACGGCATCGATCATGGGCAGATCGTTATCGGAATCGCCAAATACGGCCACCTCGTCGGGCGTCAGGCCCAAAGCGTGCGCCAACTCCAGCGCAGCGCAACCCTTGTCCCAACCGGCCGGAAGGATGTCGAACAGGCGCACACGGTTGTTGGGAAACACAAGCGAGAGTTCCGGCACCTCGGCGGCAACGCGCTCACGTAGCTCCGCGAGCTCCTCACGCGAACGGGCACTCCAGATATTCGCCTTGAACACCGGCGCGTCGTCGACGACGGGACGGCACGGGGCTTCTTCGCCTTTGAGCCATGCGTTGCCGCCCGACTCCATGGCGCGACGAACGCGCTCGGGGTCGCTCGTCACACAATAGGCATCGTTGCCCCAAAAGTCATCGCCCAGGCTATAGACCTTCAGATAGGTATCGTCGGTCTCTTGCTCCAGATAGTCGGCAAGACGCATGAGGGCACCGTTGTCGCTCGCACGGGAGGCAACAACCTCGCCGTCGACAAACATCACCTGGCCGTTACAGAACGCGCCAGTCGAAAAACACTCGGCGCGATTGCGGAACATCCAGCCCATCGCGGACGGTTGGCGACCCGAAACCGGGCCAAAGTGCAGACTCGCCGCCTGCATGGCATGAATGCCCTCGATGGCGTAGTCGCTGGCGCCGTCATGCCCGGCTGGAATCAGCGTATCGTCCATATCGGTCAGCACAAGTTTAATCATAAGGCCCCCATTCGTATCGGTCCTACCTATTGTAACGACCTGCCAAAATAAACCTGTCCCTTTTTGGCAGGTGCGTTAGTATAGGGAACAACAGATTCGATGCGGGAGTGCCGGCGGTGCAAACCACAAGGCTGAGAGGGCATAGGGCCCAATCCTTTGAACCTGTCAGTTAATGCTGGCGTAGGGAGCATGCCGCCTTTACAGGGGCGCTGTCTATGCACAGCGCCCCTTTTCTATGCCAAGGAGGCATGTGCAGTGATTGATTCGGAACAGCTTAAGCAACATATGGTCAAGGCCGTGGAGGAGATTCGCGCTACCAATCCGATGGCCGGCTCCATCACCAACACGGTGACGATCGACTTTGTCGCCAATGCGCAGCTCGCCGTGGGCGGCTCGGCCGCCATGGTCTATCTGCCCGACGAGGGCGAGGCGCTCGTTGCCGGCGGCGGCGCCATCTATCTCAACATGGGCACGCTCTTCCCCATCTACGAGCAGACGATTCCCCGCGCGGCCAAGGCGGCACACGACGCCGGCAAGCCCTGGGTGCTCGATCCGGTGGGCCTGGGCATCGGTAGCCTGCGCACCCAGCTGGTAAACGAGCTCAAGCAGTACAAGCCCGCCATCGTACGCGGCAACGCCTCCGAGATCATCGCACTCGCCGGCCTGTGGGGCCTTGAGGGCGAGGCGGCCGATCTGAGCCGCGTGCGCGGTGTCGATACCACCGACACGGTCGACGCCGCCCGCGATGCCGCCGTGGCGCTCGCCCGCTACACCGGCGGCGCCGTAGTGGTCTCGGGCGAAGTCGACCTGATCACCGACGGCACGACCGTGGCCAAGTCCCACGGCGGCAGCCCGCTCATGTCCAAGATCACCGGCTGCGGCTGCTCGCAGGGCGGCGTGCTGGCCGTGTACGCCCTGTCTCTTATACACATCTCCGCGCC
>URCU01000124.1:0-6182 GCA_900546425.1 uncultured Collinsella sp.
TCTCGGAAGGCACGTGCAGACCTTTCGTCATGGCCTCCTACCTTTCTTTCGGGCCTTACTGGCCGAATGTATCAGCGCCCCTCCATATGGAGCGCTGCTTGCTGACAGCTCTAGTTATATCCAAAAACCACCCGCAATTCCACCTCGCCCCCGAACGGTCAGCAAAGTGCGATGAACGGTATATCGCATATGATTCCCCCATGATGCACTTCAGTTCTCTAAAGCAGGTTTTCAAAGGTAATCGTTCTTTTTTCTAAGGAATTGAGCAAGATTGCACAAATAATTTCATGTTTAGGAATTGCATAGCTAAAACTGTTTTCTGCATATATATGTCGTCTGTCCATGATTCAATTTGGATTCGATTATATTCAGCTCGCAATCATTCTTATTCATACATCCTCACCAGTTGAGTATGGATATAGATTGTTTTCAAAACGAGTCGGGCAGTTAGTTGCATGCCTTGACAGCGTAAGAAGTAGGTAAAGATACCGTTCGCACAATACGTCCGTGCCACAGGTCGACTAAATTGAGACAATAGTGAATAGGGTTAGGCTACCGTCCCCTGCGGGGACTGAACGGACAGATGCATATGCCGAGCAAAATCAAAAAAAAGCAAGCCGCCGCAAAGCTGCGCAAACCGCCGCGCGACTTCTCGTACACGCAGAACCGAGAGCTCAGCTGGCTGCGCTTTGACAACCGCGTGCTCGATGAGGCCTTCGATGAGTCCGTGCCGCTGTTCGAGCGCCTTAAGTTCGTCTCGATCTTCGAGTCAAACCTCGATGAGTTCCTCATGGTGCGCGTGGGTGGTCTGTCCGACCTTGCCGAGCTCAAAAAGCAACCTGTCGACAACAAGAGCAATATGACCGCCTCCGAACAGGTCGATGCTGTCATGGCCGAAATGCCCGGGCTCCTTACCCGTTGGGAGTCCATCTTTAAGAGCATCGAGGGCAAGCTCGATACCTTGGGCGTTCACCGCGCCCGCATCGATTCGCTTACGCCCGAGGAACGCACCTTTGTAACCCGCTACTTCCAGGCCTACGTGTCGCCGGTCATCTCACCGCTGGTGATCGACCCGCGCCACCCTTTCCCCAACCTGCGCAACGGCGCACTCTACCTGGCGTGCGGCCTGGACGGCGTCACCGACGAGGAAAGTCTGCTGGGCCTGATCGAGATTCCCGCCTCGATGAACCGCGTGGTCGAGATCCCCTCGCCCACCGGCACCTACTCCTACATTCTGCTCGAGGACGTCATCCTCGCCTGCCTGGACAGCTGCTTTGGCTCCTATAAGCCGCTGGATCGCGCGCTGATCCGCGTCACCCGCAATGCCGATATCGACCCGGACGGCGAGGGCGTCGAGGAAGAAGAGGATTACCGCCAGCACATGAAGCGCATCCTCAAGAAACGCTTGCGCCTGCAGCCGGTGGTGCTCGCCGTATCGGGCTCGCTCGAAAAGCCAACGCTCAAGACTATCCGCAAGGCGCTCGAGCTCTCGCGTCGCTCGGTCTTTACCTGCGATATCCCGCTCAACCTGGGCTATGTCTTCGGCATTGAGGGCAAGATTCCCGAGCACCTGCGCAACGAGCTGCTCTTTACGCCGTTTAAGCCGCAGCCCAACCCCACCATCGATATGACCCGCTCCATCCGAGAGCAGGTACTTCAGCACGACAAGCTGCTCTTTTATCCCTATGAGGCCATGAACCCCTTCCTGGATCTGGTGCACGAGGCCGCCTACGACCCCGAGTGCATCTCGCTGCGAATCACGCTCTACCGCGTGGCCAAGCAGAGCCGCCTGTGCGAGTCGCTGATCGATGCCGCCGAGAACGGCAAAGAGGTCACGGTGCTCATGGAGCTCCGCGCCCGCTTCGACGAGCAGAACAACATCGAGTGGGCCGAGCGTCTGGAAGAGGCAGGCTGCACCGTCATCTACGGCTCTGAGGGCTTTAAGTGCCACTCCAAGATCTGCCAGCTCACCTATCGCGAGGGCATGGCGCTTACCCGTCTGACGCTGTTGGGCACCGGCAACTTTAACGAGAAGACGGCCAAGCTCTACAGCGACTTTATGCTCATGACCGCCCATCCCGGCATCGGCGAGGACGCCAACTTGTTCTTCCGCAACCTGTCACTGGGCAACCTGCGCGGCGATTACCGCTTCCTGGGCGTGGCGCCGGTCGGCCTGAAGCCGCTCATCATGCGCGGCCTGGATCGCGAGATCCAGCGCGCCCTCGCTGGCGAGCCCGCCCGCGTGTTCTTTAAGCTCAACTCGCTCACCGACCGCGAGGTCATCGACAAGATCGCCGAGGCATCGTGCGCAGGAGTCCGCGTGGACATGATCATCCGCGGCATCTCGTGCCTCAAGCCCGGTGTTCCGGGCAAGACCGAGAACGTGCACGTGCGCTCCATCGTCGGACGCTTTTTGGAACATGCGCGCGTTTACGCCTTTGGCGTGGACTCGGACATGATCTATCTGAGCTCGGCCGACATGATGACGCGCAACACCGAGCACCGCGTGGAGATCGCCTTCCCCGTGCTCGACCCCACCTGCCGTGCCCTGGTGCACGAGTACATGGGCATGCAGCTGCGCGACAACGTGAAGGCCCGCAGCCTCACGAGCGACGGCACCTGGGTCCCCGTGGAGCGCGCAGAGGGTGAGAAACCCTTCAACTCGCAGGAAGCCCTGCTGGAGCGTGCCTATCGCAACGCCGAGGCCGCCGCGCAGCAGCGCGCGCGTGAGAAGGAACGTGTGGCCGAAGAGGCTATTCAGACCGAGGTTGAACATGGGGCAGCTGCCAAACCGGAAACGGTTGCCGCTCCCCCGGTGAATGAACCCGTGGCTGCCGCAGAGCCCGCCGTGGAGAAGGCACCCGAGGTTCAGAAGGTCCAGGCAACCGTCATTGAGCCCGAGCCTGCACCTGCACCTCGGCCCGAGCCGCAGGTCACCAAGCCCGCACCCGAGAAGAGCGCCCGTCGCGATAAGCCCGCCGGCAAGACCAAGGCCATCGAGCGCCATCGCCCCGGCCGCGTGCGCATGGGCTTGGGCCTGATCGGCCTGGGTCTTAAGACGCTCATTACCGGCAAGACGAAATAGTCGTTTGTAGAAGCGCCCCGTATTTGAGGAATGCCCCAGATACGGGGCGCTTTTCCCTGCTACCATGGTTGCGGACAACACCGCGAATGACAGGCAGGGATATGAAGCTCACTATAGAATCGATGACCTACGGCGCCGATGGGCTGGCGCACGCCGACAACGGCAAGGCCGTCTTTGTGCAGGGTGCCGTGGCAGGCGACACCGTCGAGGCCGAGGTCGTGCAGGACGGCAAGTCGTTCATGCGCGCCCGCACCACCGAGATTCTGGAGCCAAGCCCCGATCGCATTCAGCCTCCCTGCCCCTTCGTGGGCATCTGCGGCGGCTGCTCGTGGGGCAATCTCTCACGCACGGCACAGCTCGCCGCCAAGGAGCAAAACCTGCGCTCCACGCTCGAGCGCATCGGCAAGTTCGCTCCTGAGCAGGTCGATGAGCTGGTGCAGCCCATCCGCCATACCAAGGACGACTGGGGCTACCGCAATAAAATCGAGCTCGAACCGACCGTCGTCAACGGTCGCGTGCGCCTTGGCATGCACGGCGTCGATCCCAGCAAAATCGTGACCGTCGATTCGTGCCCGCTGTTCGACAAGCGCTTCCCTAAGGCACTCAAATCGGTCGTCGGCGCGCTCAACTATCTGAGCGGCAGCCACGATCTGGGCCTTGAGCGCGTGGGCATTCGTGCCTCGCGTCGCACCAAGGCGCTCGAGGTCGCACTCTGGACGCCCACGGGTTCCTTCCCGCGCTCGCAGGTCTCCCGCGTGCTGGCGGACGCCGCTCATCCCACGAGCGTGGTGCGTGTGATGAGCAAGGGCGAAAAGAAAGCCCGCCGTGTCTCCAAAGTCGAGATGCTCGCCGGCGAGGGCTCGTGGACCGAGAATATCGCCGAAGGCCAGATGCGCTTATCTGCCCCGTCGTTTTTCCAGGTCAATACCAAGGGCGCCGAGATTCTGATTGAGCTCGTTATGGACGCCCTCGACCCGCAGGAAGACGAGCTGGCCGTGGACCTGTACTGCGGTGCCGGCACCTTTACCCTGCCGCTCGCTCGCCGCTGCGATTTTGTCGCCGCCGTCGAAGCCTACGGCCCGGCCGTGCGCGACCTGCGTCGCAACCTGGAGATCAACAAGCTCGATAACGTCGACGTCATCGGCGGCGACGCGGTGCGCGAGTTCCCCGACCAGGATGCCGACGTCTTGGTGGTCGACCCGCCGCGCGCGGGCCTCGCCCCCGAGGCGATCGACCTCATCGCGAGCACGAGCGCCCGCGATGTCGCCTACGTGAGCTGCGACCCGGCAACTCTGGCCCGCGACCTCAAACGCTTTGTCGAAGAGGGCACCTTCTCCCCCGTCAAGATCACGCCAGTCGACCTATTCCCGCAAACCTTCCACTGCGAAACCGTCGTCCACCTCAAGCGCAACTAACCGTATGATGAGAACGGGCCCGCGTGCGTAACTGCACGCAAGCCCGCTTTATTCGGTCGATGCAACGCTGGCAAAAGTCATCGCTGCACTCACGGGCAGCCAGAACAACAACGGCAGCAGGTAGCGCATCGACTCGGTCGTATACGATGTCGGCGAGATCCAAAGAACAAGGTTTGCCGCAACGAGTGGCGCCATCAGATAGAGCTTCTGGGGCGTACGACGTTTTATCTCCAGCAGCAGAAAAGCCATACCCCAGGTTGACCAAAACGCCTTGGCGCCGACAAGCATGCCGACCGGCGTCGACTGAAACCATGCGACGAGCGACTCGACACTGCGACCCAAGGTCGCATCGGACCAGCTCAATCCCAGATCCCGCGAGCGGGGAAACACATGGCTCACGTTGTGCCCGTCGACAGGAGTCACATAGGGCGACAAGACCTCGCTTCCCGCCACCGGCATGGCATACCAGCCAATCTGCACTCCCAGATACGCCTTAAGATAACAAAGCGGATGCTGCAGGAACCCCGCTACCCACGCGCCAAAATAGGCTGCAAAATCGAGCTCGTCGGCCTTACCAAACGTGGGGTCTTTAACAGAGTCGGTTAAAAACCACGTGTAGTTGTTCTTACCATCCTCCCCGATGGCGCGCTCGATCTCTTGACGCTGCCATTCCGGAAGCTCGTCCCCGTGGTCACGCATCAGCAACGCGGACTGCTGAAACATGAGACCGTAGACCTCCTGCTTGCCACCAGGCTCGCACCCCAAAGCGGGAAACACGACTGTAGGCATAAGGACCGTCATAAACAGAGAAGCGCCGACCGCCATTGCCGCAACGACAACTCGCCCGCGCCGACCCGTTACCCTAAAGAACACGACAACCAGGACAACCAACACGAGAACCAGGCCGGTCTTACGCGTCAGCGAAACCAGAAGCAGAAGTGCAACGTATACAGCAAGGAAACCGGGCGCCCTCAGGAGTTGCCCCCTCGAACGCATGACCTCAATGGAAGCAACCGAGAACAGTAGGAAAAACGGCAGGAAGGTGGCATCCTTCGCCATGGCCGAGGCATAGATGGGAAGGTGCCAATACAGGCACAGAAACGCCAGCAGTGCCAGGCAGACGTCACGGCGGCCGCCCAGCCGACGCACCAGGATCAGACAGCACGCCAAAGCCCACGCCGTCAAAAAAGCCTGTACCAGACAGAAGATGTACACCCCGGCATCGATGCTCCCCAGCGCACGGCCCATGTCGGTAAACCATCCGTACAGATAGGTGTCAAGTATTGGATGGTGATCGGTAACGGCACCTTCCGACAAAGCGTTGGGCAGTCCGTTGTACTGTAAGAGCTGCTGACGAGTATCCCACCAGATCACGCCCGGGAACAGCAGGACCAACAGCGGGGACCAGCAGGCGTAGATGATTGCGCCGAGTTTTACGATGCCGCCGAATGCGTACGCCTGTGGGATGCCTGAGAACGCCATGTCGCACAAGTTGTCAAACCATCCAGCATGGACTTGCCGAGGAACGTCGACAGTACTTTTGCGTCCCGCCAGAAACCGCTCGATCAGACAGTCGCCGAGCATAAACGCTGCGCAGAAAAAGGCCATGTGCCCCAAGACATGGACCAAGTAGATCTGTCTCTTATACACATCTCCGAGCCCACGAGACGCGTAGTAATCTC
>URCU01000125.1:0-6094 GCA_900546425.1 uncultured Collinsella sp.
CTCGTGGGCTCGGAGATGTGTATAAGAGACAGGTACGCGAGGGCTACCACGTGGTAGTCGTGGGCGAGCCGGGGCACCCCGAGGTCGAGGGCATTCTGGGCCACGCTGGTGATGACGCTCAAGTCGTGAGCTGCGCCGCCGATGCGGACGCGCTGCCGCTCAAGGGCAAGGTGGGCCTCGTCGTGCAGACCACCCAGACCGCACAGAACCTGGCCGAGGTTGTGGCCGCCATCACCCCGCGCGTGCAGGAGCTGCGTGTGATCAACACGATCTGCGCCGCCACGAGCGAGCGACAGCAGGCAGCAGCCGCACTTGCCAACCGCTGCGACTGCATGGTCGTCGTGGGCGGCAAGAACTCGGGCAACACGCGCCGCCTGGCGCAGATCTGCGCAAACGCCTGCGAGCGCACGTATCACATCGAGGAAGCTTCCGAGCTCGAGGCCGCATGGTTTGTCAACGCCCGCCACATCGGCATCACCGCCGGAGCCTCTACCCCGCAAGAACACATCGAGCGCGCCGTTGCGCGCATCAAGGAGCTTTGCCGTTAATCATGGACCAGACCGTACCCGCATACGCCGCCGAGGTGGCCGATTACGGGCGCAGCCGCGACCCCGAGCCGGGTGAGGGCGCGCTCGTTAAAAACGTGCGCCCCGAATCGCCCGCATGGGATGTGGGTATCGAGCCGGGCATGCGCTTGCTCACGGTCAACGGCGAGCAGCTGACCGATATGATCGTGTGGCTCTGGGAGGCAGATGACGACACCGTCGATCTGGAGGTTTTCGATCCGCGCGACGGCACCGTCACCCCCGTAGAGCTCGACCGCTTCCCGGGCGAGGACTGGGGCTTGGAGTTCGATGGCCCCATCTTCGACGGCATGCGCACCTGCGTAAACGCCTGTGTGTTCTGCTTTATGACGATGCTGCCCAAGGGCGGCCGCTCCACGCTCTATATTCGCGACGACGACTACCGCCTGAGCTTTTTGCAAGGTAACTTTGTCACGCTTACGAATCTCTCCGACGAGGACGTACAAAACGTCATCGACCGCAACATGAGTCCCATGAACGTGTCGGTCCACGCCGTGAGCCCCGATGTCCGCCGCCGCATGATGGGCCGCAACGCCCAGCGCGGGATGGACGTGCTCGAGGCCATCATGGCCGCCGGTATCGAGATCCACGCGCAGATCGTTTTGTGCCCCGGCATGAACGACGGCGAGGAACTGGAAAAAACCCTGCGCTTTTGCGAGGAGCACGAGCAGATCACCAGCCTGGGCATTGTGCCGCTCGGTTTTACCAAGCACCAGAACCGCTTTAGCTGGTCATATAGCGACAAGCCCGAGCTCGCGCGCGAAACCATTGCCATGATCCGACCCTTCCAGGATCGCGCGTACGAGCGCTTTGGACGCCACACGTTCCAGATGAGCGACGAGTTCTATCTGGACGCCGGCATTGAGCCGCCCGAGGCCGATTTCTACGACGGCTACCCGCAGTACTACGACGGCATCGGCATGATCCGCTCGTATCTGGACGAGACAGACGATGTCCTTGCCGCCGACGCTGAGCGCCTTGCCCGCGTTCGCAAGGCTATGACCGCCCGCAACCAGCGCCTGGTATGTCTTTCGGGCGCCAGCGCACGCGATACCGTCGCCCGCTTCGTGGAGTCTCCACAGGGCCTTTCCGGCACCGTCACGGCCATCAAGAACCGCTACTTTGGCGGCAACGTGGACGTGACCGGCCTCATCGTCGCGAGCGATATCCTTGAGCAGCTGCCGCAAGACCTGTCGGGGGTTATGCTCTTTGTGCCTAAGCTCATGTTCAACGCTGACGGCATGACGCTTGACGAGTATCATCGTGACGATTTACTCGCAAGCCTTACCAGTCGCGGCGCCGAGGTTCATGTGGTGTCGACCATGCCGCATGAGCTGCTCGATACCCTGGAGCACATCCTTGGCATTGTGCCTGCCGACTTTACTAATTCCACTGACCCTATCCATTAAAGGAGAGCAGATGAAACCTATCGTCGCCGTCGTCGGACGCCCCAACGTGGGCAAGTCCACGCTCGTTAACCGCCTAGCCCAGACCTCGGACGCCATCGTCCACGAGTCCCGCGGCGTTACGCGCGACCGCTCGTATCACACGGCCGACTGGAACGGCCGTGAGTTCACCATCGTCGACACGGGCGGCATCGAACCGCTCAAGAGCGATGACGTCTTTGCCACGTCCATCCGCGACCAGGCCCTCGCCGCCGCCGAGGAAGCCGCCGTCATCCTGTTTGTGGTCGACGGCCGCACCGGCGTCACCGAGGAGGACGAATCGGTCGCTCGCATGCTCAAGCGCTGCGACAAGCCGGTCTTTCTGCTGGTGAATAAGCTCGACAACCCCGATCGCGAGAACGACAGCATCTGGGAGTTCTATTCGCTTGGCATCGGTGAGCCCACGCCGCTCTCGGCCCTGCATGGCCACGGCACGGGCGACCTGCTCGACGACATCGTGGCCCTGCTCCCCGAGGAAGAGGACGAGGTCGCCGACGAGTTCCCCGATGCGCTGAACGTCGCCATCATCGGCCGCCCCAACGCTGGCAAGTCCTCGCTGTTCAACCGCATTCTGGGCGCCGACCGCTCCATCGTGTCCAACATCGCCGGCACCACGCGCGATGCCATCGACACCGTCGTCGAGCGCAACGGCAAGCACTACCGCATGGTCGACACCGCGGGCATTCGCAAGAAGAGCACCGTGTACGAGAACATCGAGTACTACTCCATGGTCCGCGGCCTGCGCGCCATCGACCGCGCCGACGTGGCGCTGCTCGTCGTCGACGCCTCCGTGGGCGTCACCGAGCAGGACCAGAAGGTCATGGGCTTGGCCATCGAGCGCGGCTGCGCCATCGTGGTGCTGCTCAACAAGTGGGACTTGCTCGACGACGACCGCAAGCGCGAGGCCTGCATGGAGACCGTCGACCGCCGTCTGGGCGTCATGGCTCCCTGGGCCCAGTACCTGCGCATCTCTGCCCTCACTGGCCGCAGCGTCGAGAAGATATGGGCGATGGTCGACGCTGCCGAGAAGACGCGTTCGCAAAAGATCAGCACCTCGCGCCTCAACACGTTCCTCACCGACCTGCGCGAGTTTGGCCACACCGTGGTGGACGGCAAGCGCCGCCTGCGCATGCACTATGTGACTCAGACGGGCGTCAACCCGCCGACGTTCACGTTCTTCGTCAACCACAGCGACCTGGTCAACGACACCTACCAGCGCTACGTGGAGAACCGCATGCGCTCGACCTTCGACTTCGCCGGCACGCCCATTCGACTCTTCTTTAGGAAGAAGGAGCAAAAGGATGCTTAATCCGATTCTGCTGACCGCCATCTGCGCCGTGGTCTCGTTCTTTATCGGAGCGATTCCGTTTGGCCTGATCCTGGGCCGCGTGTTCAACCACACGGACATTCGCAAGGCGGGCTCCGGCAACATCGGCACCACCAACGCGCTTCGCGTGGCCGGCCCCAAGGTGGCCGCGCTCACGCTGCTGTTCGACTGCCTTAAGGGCGCCATCTGCGTCCTTATCGCCCGTCCGCTCATCGCGAGCGTGGGCTATGGCTTCCCTGTGAGCATCATGGCTCCCGGTGCCGCCGGCGACTGGATGCTCGGCGTCATCTGCCTGGCTGCCGTGTGGGGACACATCTTCTCGCCCTACCTCAACTTCCACGGCGGTAAGGGTATCGCCGTGGGCCTCGGCGTCATCCTCGCCTGGTACTGGCCCATTGGCCTGTCGCTGCTAGGCATGTTTATCGTGGCCGTCGCCATCACCAAGTACGTGTCGGTGGGCTCACTTGCCGCCGCCATCGGTCTTCCCATCGCTGCCTGCGCGGTCTTTCCGTACAGCAGCCTGGGCCTCAAGTTTTGCATGGCGATGATCGGCATCACCGTGGTGTGGGCCCATCGCGCAAACATCAAAAAGCTCATGACCGGTAAGGAGTCCAAGCTCTCGTTTACCAAGCGCGTCACCGAGCCCGACGATAAGTAGGAGAGAGTCATGAATGTTGCGCTGATTGGCTCCGGCTCCTGGGGAACCGCCGTCGCCGGCCTTGCCGCCGCGCGAGCCGAGCGTGTGATCATGTGGGCCCATAGCGAGCAGACGGCCGACGGCATTAACGGCGATCACCGTAATCCGCGCTACCTGGTAGACTACGTGCTGCCGGAAAACGTTGTCGCCACGACGGACCTGGCCCAGGCGCTCAACGGCGCCGAGGCCATCATCTTTGCCGTGCCTTCGACGCACCTGCGCGACGTCTGCCACCAGGCGGCGCCGTTCATCGCGGACGAGACGCCGGTTCTGTGCCTCACCAAGGGCATTGAGCCCGAGTCCGGCCTACTCATGAGCGAGGTCATCGCCAGCGAGATCGGCAGCGAGGCGCGCGTGGCGGCGCTCTCGGGCCCTAACCATGCCGAGGAGATCTGCCGCGGCGGGCTTTCTGCCGCCGTCATTGCCAGTAAAGACCAGCAGGTGGGGGAGACCTTTAAGGAGCTGCTGCTTTCCACGGCCTTCCGCATCTATCTGTCGCAGGACATGACCGGCGTCGAGGTCTGCGGCGCCATGAAAAACGTCATCGCAATCGTATGCGGCATCTCTGCCGGCTCGGGTGCGGGCGATAACACGCTCGCCCTCATCATGACGCGCGGCCTGGCCGAGATCAGCCGCCTGGTGCACGCCCGCGGCGGTCTGGCCATGACTTGCATGGGACTTGCCGGCATGGGCGACCTTATCGCCACCTGCACTTCGGAGCATTCGCGCAACCGCACCTTCGGCTACGAGTTCGCCCATGGCGTGTCGCTCGACGAGTACCAGGCACGCACGCATATGGTGGTCGAGGGCGCCGTCGCGGCCCGCAGCGTCAGCGAGCTCGCCCGTTCACTGGGCGTAGACATTCCGCTAACCTTTGCCGTGGAGCAAACGCTCTACAACGGTGTTACTTTGGATAGGGCGCTCGAGATTCTCACCGACCGCGTCCCTTCTCAAGAGTTCTACGGACTCACCGACTAGCGCAGAAAGGCTACTACCATGGGTTCCATCAAAATCGCTCCGTCCGTCCTTTCGGCCGACATGGCCAACCTCAAGGGCGAGCTCGACAAGATCGCCGGCGCCGATTACGTGCACTTCGACGTCATGGACGGTCACTTTACCGGCAACCTGACCTTTGGTGTTGACATTCTTAAGGCCGTCAAGCGCTCCACCGATGTACCGGTCGACGCGCACCTGATGGTATCGAACCCCGACGAGACGGTCGATTGGTACGCCGATGCCGGTGCCGACATGATCACCGTGCACTACGAGGCTTCCACGCACCTGCACCGCACACTCACCCATTTGCAGCAGCGCGGCGTCAAGGCCGGCGTGGTGCTCAACCCCGCCACTCCCGTGTGCGTACTCGAGAGCATCATCGACGTCGTCGATATGGTGCTGCTGATGAGCGTGAACCCTGGCTTTGGCGGCCAGAGCTTTATCCCGGGCACCATTGCAAAGCTGCACGAGCTCAAGGCCATGTGTGAGCGCCATGGCGTGTCGCCCTTGATCGAGGTCGATGGCGGTATCTCTTCCAAGAACATCGCCGAGGTCGTCAAGGCCGGCGCCAACGTGCTCGTGGCCGGTTCCGCCGTATTTAAGTCCAAAGATCCCGCTGCCGAGGTTGCGCTGCTGCAGAAGCTGGGCAACGAGGCCGCACAGGAGGCATAAACCCTTATGACCGCAGGTCAAAACCGCATACCCGTGAATCTTGACTATGCCGCCTCGACGCCCATGCGCGCCGAGGCGCTCCTTGCGCAGCGCGAGTACGACGACAGCGAGCTTGCCGGCGTCAACCCCAACTCGCTGCACTCGCTTGGTCGCAAGGCCGCCGCGCGCCTGGAAGTCGCCCGTCGCGAGATCGCCCGTAGCTTTGGCGTACGCGTCCGCCCGTCCGAGATCATCCTTACCAACGGCGGCACCGAGGCAAACCAGCTGGCGCTCCTCGGACTTGCCGAGGGCGCCCGTCAGCGCGATCGCAAGCGCGACCGCGTGATCGTTTCGGCTATCGAGCACCTGTCTCTTATACACATCTCCGAGCCCA
>URCU01000126.1:0-6086 GCA_900546425.1 uncultured Collinsella sp.
CGTCAGATGTGTATAAGAGACAGCCAATATGTTGTAAAACACCCCCGAGCATATGTTCGAAAACACAATATGTTGTGTTTGCAGCAAAGGTGGGATGCCACCTGTAGAACCACGCCCGCGAACCTCAACCTTCAAGTTGACCTTGAGGCGATTTTTACGTCCCTTTACACGCCGTTCACATCGCCCCCAAACTCCTCCCACCCACGGTACACACGGCCCACCACCGCGTCGGTGTCTGGCGAAAAATGGGACGGGCCCCAGATTGCCCATGCGCGCAAAAGTGCGTCTCGGCAATCTGGGGCCCATCCCCTTTAATATTTATAAATATGCAGGTCAGCGAGGTGCTAGCGATGTGCCAGCGGATGCGCCGCCAGATAGACCTCGGTCAGTTGCGTGCGGTCGACATGCGTGTAGACCTGCGTGGTCGAAATATCGGCATGGCCCAAAATCTCCTGCAGTACACGCAAGTCGGCACCGCCCGCGAGCATGTGGGTGGCAAAGGAGTGGCGCAGGGTGTGGGGGTGGAGCCCCACCAGCCCCACCTGGCGCCCGTACCGCTCGCATATCGCATGCACGGCCTGGCGCGACAGGCGACGTCCGTTCTTATTTAAAAAGACCGCCGAGGTCTCCGTCCCGTGAGCATGGGCGGCCAGGAGAGTGCGCCCGTCACCTATATAGTGTGTCAGGGCGCGAGCCGCGCTTCCCACCAAAGGGGCCAGACGCTCCTTGGAGCCCTTACCGCGCACCAGGACAAACCCGTCATCGATATGGATATCGCCCACATCGAGCCCAACCAGCTCACTCACGCGCAAGCCGCAACCGTAAAGCACTTCCAAGATGGCATGATCGCGCAGCCCCATCTCGCCCTCGGGAAAGTCTTGATCGAGCAGTGCCGAGACGTCCTCCACCGAAAGGTATTCCGGCAGGCGATCTGCCTTTTTGGGCAGGCGCAACGCCGCCGTCGGGTTTTGGGCCACGGCCCCATCGCGCACCAAAAAGGCATGTAGGCCCTTCACGGCAGCAAGCGCGCGCTCCACCGAGGCGTCGGAATAGCCTCCGTCGCGGCGATCGGCAACAAAGCCCTCCACGACCTGACGGCTCACATCTTCAAAAGACGCAATGTCAGCCCGCTCCAGATAGGCGCAGTACGTCGTCAGGTCACGACGATAGGCCGCAATCGTGTTGCGCGCCAAGCCCCGCTCGACCGCGAGGTAATCGAGATACTCCCCCGCCGCCACGGCGAGCGACGAGGGAGTAGCTTCGGTATGTTCCTTATTAGCCGGCACCCTTAGTCCGTAGCGAGGTTCTTGGGCGTCACCTGCAAGCGATCGACGCCCTCATGCTGGCCAATCGAGGCGCGCACGAACTCGCGGAACAGCGGCTGCGGGTTGGTCGGGCGGCTCTTGAACTCGGGATGAGCCTGGGTTGCCACATACCACGGATGCACGTCGCGCGGCAGCTCGACCATCTCGACCAGGCGCTCGTCGGGCGAAAGACCCGAGATAACCAGACCAGCGCCCTCGAGCTGGTCACGGAAGGCGTTGTTGAACTCAAAACGGTGACGGTGACGCTCGTAGACGAGCTCCTCGCCATATGCCTCGCGCGCGAGGGTATCGGCGGCGAGCTTGCACGGATAGGCACCCAGACGCATGGTGCCGCCCTTCTCAGTCACGTCCTCCTGCGAGCTCATCAGGTCGATGACACTATACGGGCCATCCGGATCGAACTCGGAAGAGCTGGCGCCGGCAAGGCCGACCACGTTGCGGGCGAACTCGCACACGGCAACCTGCATACCCAGGCAAATGCCCAGATACGGAATCTTCTGCTCGCGGGCGAACTCGGCCGCGAGGATCTTGCCCTCCAGGGCGCGCTTGCCAAAGCCGCCAGGGACCAAGATGCCCGAGGCGTCACCCAGGACCTCGGAGACGTTCTGCTCATCGAGGCTCTCGCCATCGACCAGCTGCACGTCAACGTGGCGATCGTAGAACACGCCCGCATGGTGCAGGGCCTCGATAACCGACAGGTAGGCATCGGGCAGCTGCGTATACTTGCCCACGACGGCGATCTTCACCTTGTCGGCGTGCTGGTTGGCATGGTTCTGCTTGCGCAGGAACTCGTTCCACTGACTCATGTCGCGCTCACGCGGGTCCAGACCCAGACGCTCGCAAATGCGCAGGTCAAAGTCCTGCTCGGCGAGCAGCTGCGGAACATCGTAGATGCTCGCGCAGTCCTCGTTGGTAAAGACACAGTCGGTGTCGACGTCGCAGAAGCTTGCGATCTTGCCGCGGATGGCATCGTCGATATGGTGATCGGAGCGCAGAACGATAATATCGGGCTGGATACCAAAGCTGCGGAGCTCCTTGACGGAGTGCTGCGTCGGCTTGGTCTTGACCTCGTGGGCGGCGGCGATATAGGGAACGAGCGACACGTGGATGTAGCAGACGTTCTCGGGGCCGGCCTCCTTGCGATACTGGCGAATGGCCTCGACAAACGGCTGCGACTCGATGTCGCCGATGGTGCCGCCCAACTCAGTGATGACCACGTCGGAGCCGGTCTGCTCCTCAATACGACGGAACTTATCCTTAATGGCGTTCGTGACGTGCGGGATCACCTGCACGGTGCCGCCCAAAAAGTCACCGCGACGTTCACGGGCGATCAGGCTCTTATAGATGGCACCAGTCGTAAAGTTGGAATCGCGGGTCAGGTTCTCGTCAATAAAGCGCTCGTAGTGGCCCAGGTCCAGATCGGACTCGTAGCCGTCCTCGGTCACAAAGACCTCGCCATGCTGGAACGGGCTCATGGTGCCGGGGTCGACGTTCAGATACGGGTCGGCCTTTTGCATCGTTACCTTGTAGCCGCGCGACTTGAGCAGACGGCCCAGCGAGGCCGCGGTAATACCCTTGCCCAGAGACGAAACCACGCCGCCGGTCACGAACACATGCTTGGTCATATTGAGTTACCTGCGCTTCCCGTAGAAGTTGTCCATACACATCTTACGGGTCTTCATTGTAATACTCGCGACGCGCGCCGCACACAATTTTTCTTACGCGCAATCGCATTTCTCCATCTCGAAACAAAACGCCGCCCGGTTGCCCAGGCGGCGTCGTTTCCACTATGTATGCACGCTGTTATCGATCGGCAACTTCGTCCTTGATCAAGTCCTGCACGAGCATACCGGCACGGATGCCCTCTAGATACCATTCGCCACGCTCCGTAAGACAAATACCATTTGCGAGCTGGCCGCCGTCGTCGCTGTAGCGCGAGACGACCTCAATGATGTCTTCGGATTCCAAGCGTTCAATTGCCGCGCGGGCGCGATACGGAGACACCCCCACACGCTCGGCAAGCGTCTTTCGCGAAAAGCCATAAAATCCGCCGTTGTCTTCGGACTGCTGTGCGATCTCCATCAGCACCTGCACCTCGACACGCTTCATATCGTTGACACTCGCACGACCCTTGCCAGCCATGGCAGCCTCCTCAAACCGAGCACGGGCATCACTTGCACCGTGCGCGACCGGCACACCCCATGATGGCCGGCAACATCCATCATGCGGCATCCCCGCAAAAGGATGAAACAATTAGGGTTATTGTATACCGCCCAAATCGCTTATAGGCAGGTAAACGGGCTAATTTTAGGTTAAACGGTAGCTTTGTTGATAAATGGGGCACACCGAATGTATACCGATGCGCCCCTTTCAGACCAATTTATCCAGGCTTAGCGGTGGAAGAAACCACGGCGCTCGAACTTGGGCTCGCAGCACACGTTGATGCCAAGCTTGCGCAGCACCGTCTCGTCCGTCGGCGAGATGATCACGCTAAAGAAGGCATCGCAGCCACGCAGCTGCTCCAGGCCCGAAAGGACGCGGGCCGCCGTCTCGCTCGTTGCCGAGGTGATCGAGAGCGCCATAAGCGTCTCGTCAGTGTGCAGGCGCGGGTTCTTGCTACCCAGGAAATGCGTCTTGAGCTTGCTGATAGGCTCAATCGCCTCATCGCTAATGACCTCGAGCTCAAGGTCAACGCCCGAGACATGCTTAAGTGCATTCATGATGAGCGAGCTCGCGGCGCCCAGGCGCGTGGAAGTCTTGCCGGTCACCACGGAGCCATCGGGCATGACCATGGCGCCTACGGGGCCACCCGTCAGCTGCTCCCTGGTAAGAGCGGCCGAGCGTGCCGGCGAGTAGTTCTTGTCGATACCGGCCTTCTTCATAATGATCTTGAGACGATCAACCTGCTCATCGCCCACGCCGGTACGGCGCACATTTTCGACCGCGGTAAAGTAGCGGCGGACGATCTCCATCTTGGAAGCGTCGCGGCAGGCATCGTCATCGGTAATGGCAAAACCGACCATATTGACGCCCATGTCCGTGGGGCTCTGGTAGGGGCTCTTGCCCAGGATCTTTTCCATCAGAGCACGGACCACCGGGAAGGCCTCAACGTCACGGTTGTAGTTGACCGTGGTCTTGTTGTAGGCCTCCAAGTGGAAGGAGTCGATGATATTGGCATCGTCAAGGTCGGCCGTGGCGGCCTCATAGGCGATGTTGACCGGATGCGTGAGGGGCAGATTCCAGACCGGAAAAGTCTCGAACTTGGCGTAGCCGGCGGCGGTGCCGTGCTTGTGCTCGTGATAGAGCTGAGACAGGCAGGTGGCGAGCTTGCCCGAGCCAGGGCCGGGAGCGGTGACCACAACGAGCGGACGAGTGGTCTCGACAAACTCGTTCTTGCCATAGCCGTCGTCGGACACGATCAGGTCGACGTCGTGCGGATAGCCCTCGATGGGATAGTGCAGCTTGGCAGGAATGCCGAGCGCGTTCAGGCGATTGCGGAACACATCGGCGGCGGGCTGGCCGGCGTACTGGGTGATAACCACGGCCGCGACAGCAAAACCGTTGCCGCGGAACAGGTCGACCAGGCGCAAAACGTCCTCGTCATAGGTAATACCCAGGTCACCGCGAGCCTTGTTCTTCTCGATGTGGTTCGCGTTAATGGCGATGATGACCTCGACGTCGTCGGCAATGCTCTTGAGCATGCGAAACTTGCTGTCCGGCTCAAAACCCGGCAGCACGCGGCTCGCGTGATAGTCGTCAAACAGCTTGCCGCCAAACTCCAAATACAGCTTGCCGCCAAACTGCGAGATGCGCTCCTTAATATGAGCGGCCTGCAGCTCGATATACTTCGCGTTGTCGAAACCCTGGCGCATGTATGGCTCCCGTCCCGTTTCCATTTAATGTTCTAGGCGATTATAACGGAGCCCGCCCTCCCCGATACCCAGACCATCAACAGGCACCAACCAAACACGCCACCGATAAGTTGCGGTGGAATAGTTCCTGTTTAACCCCTCATGACGGCCAAACAGGAACTATTCCACCGCAACTTCCCCTTTTGGCGCAAAGTAACCTGATCCCTTTGCACCAACAACAGAAACGTCGCAGGTTGAGCATAAGTCAGCGAGCGACGTCCAGGACGTACAAGTTGGCATGAAAAAGGCAAGGCATAGACCTTCTGGTCATGCCTTGCCTTTTGAATGACAAATTGTCGTCCTGGGCAGCGCGCAGCGTCGACTGGTTGCGCGGTTCGTAGAACCGCGCAACATGAGAGCGCCCCCTCCCGCGCACGGAACGGGAGGGGGCTAAAGGTAGGAGTCTACCGGTGGGTTTACCCCACCGGACAGACGATGACCAGGTGATCCTTTACAGGATCGTCAAGGTTTCCGTGGGGTACCCGTTGGGTACTTAGAGCAGCACGCAGGCGACGGTCAGGATGACAGCGCAGACGACGGAGAGAGCAACGATGAGCTTAAGGGCAAACTTGAGCCAGGTCGTCCACTCGATCTTGGCCAGGGCGAGACCGCCCATGATGGCGCCGGAGGTCGGGGTGAACAGGTTCACGACACCGATGGCGGCGGAGAAGATCATGACCATGACCTCAGGCGAGAAGCCAAGCTTAACAGCCAGCGGTCCCATGATGGGCATGGAGACGGTGGCCATACCGGAGGTCGAGGGGATCAGGAAGGACAGGCCGAAGTAGACCAGGAAGCTCATGGGCTGTCTCTTATACACATCTCCGAGCCCACGAGACGCGTAGTAATC
>URCU01000127.1:0-5913 GCA_900546425.1 uncultured Collinsella sp.
AAACGCTATGCCCGGGCACCCCGCCGCAGGCTTTAATCTGCAATCAGATTATACTTTTGCGCGAATAATGATAGTGAGAAATTATTCTCGTCAGAGAATATAGTTTCGAGTTAGCGTGCACCTCGGCGTCGCTTCGGTGGAAAACAAAAGCGGAGCAGCCGTTCAGGTCGCCCCGCCGCAGGTAAACCGCTTAGTTGATATGTCCGCCGCCCGCTGTCATCTGAGCCGCATGCTCCAGCTGGTCCGCTATGGCCTCCCAGCTTTCGCGGGCGGCCTTTGTAGAACCGGGAAAGTTTACGACAAGTGTATGACCTCGTTGCATGCAAATAGCGCGTGAGAGCATGGCGCGGCGCGTCTTGGTCATCGAGTACGCGCGAATCGCCTCGGCAATACCCGGCACATCGCGGTCGCAGACGGCACGCGTCGCCTCGGGCGTCACGTCGCGCATCGAAAGCCCCGTGCCGCCGCAGGTGAGCACGACATTGGCTCGGCACTCATCGGCGGCTTCCACAATGGCATCACCAATCTCGCTGACGTCATCGCGCACGACCACATGTGAGGCGACCGTCCAGCCCTGTGCCACGATGAGTTCCTCGAGCGCGGCTCCGGCCTCATCCTGCGCAAGATCGCGCGTGTCCGAGCACGTCACGATCGAAATCTTCAACTCCATAGCGATCCTCCTATAGCACCGTTCCCTCAGGCAGGTCGGCGCGAACAACGTCCACGACATCTCCCGCCTTGAGCTCGCACGGTCCTTCGTCAATACGCAGCAGGCAGTTGGCCCGCTGCATCGTGCCGAGCAGCGCCGAATTCTGCGTCTTGGCCTCGGTCACCAACAGCTCACCGGTCTCGGGGTCGCGCAAAACCGTGGCGCGATCGAAGAAGCGTCGGTCCTGGCGCTTTTTCACGCCGTGTGTGAGCGTCGCCTGCTGCACGGGACGCGCCCCCTCGGCAAAACCACGCATCTTGCGGATCGCCGGACGGGCAAGCATCTCAAAGCCCACATACGCCGCCGCTGGATTGCCCGAAAGCCCCAGGTAGGGCTTGCCGCCGAGCAAACCAAACGTGATGGCCTTGCCGGGGCGCATCGAGATGCGATCGAAGAGCACCTCGCCCTCGCGCTTGACCAGCGCCGTCACATAGTCGTAATCGCCCGCCGAGGCGCCACCGCTCGTAATGACAAAATCGCACTCTCGCGTGGCGCGATGCACCAGCTCGGCAATCGCCTGCTCATCGTCGGGCGCGATGCCGTAGAACACGGGCTCGGCTCCCGCATCGAGTGCCTCGGCCATCAACGCCGAGGAGTTGGAATCGCGAATCTGACCGCGCGCCGGCAGTTCACCCGGCGCAACCAGCTCCGTGCCCAGCGAGATGATGCCCACACGTGGGGCAGCGTGCACCTTCACGCTCGCGTATCCGGCGCTCGCCAGCAGACCCGCG
Source organism: uncultured Collinsella sp. (assembly GCA_900546425.1). Lineage (GTDB taxonomy): Bacteria > Actinomycetota > Coriobacteriia > Coriobacteriales > Coriobacteriaceae > Collinsella. The sequence goes on from URCU01000127.1 coordinate 1,441, forward strand.
CCCGCCGGAGCCACGACCTCGCCGGCGTGCATCACAACATCGCCGGCATGGGCCTCCTCGGCAGCAGAGCGAACGTTCTCCCCTACCTTGGCCGGCGCCGAAAAGCGAACGTGCGAGCCCTCGTTGCCGTCACCGTCGAGCACATCGACAATCTCGTATTTCACCACAGCATCGGCGCCCTCGGGCACCGGCGCGCCCGTCATGATGCGGACCGCCTCGCACGCGCCGATAGCGCCCTCAAGCACATGGCCCGCGGCCTCGTGTCCGATAACGTCGAGCGTCACCGGCGTCTCACCAGACGCCTGCGCCAAGTCCGCCGAGCGCACGGCATATCCGTCCATAGCGCTGTTGTCAAACGGCGAAATGTCGATATCGGCCACAGCATCCTCGGCCAAGGGAAAACCAGCCGCCTGCCACACGGGAATCTCGACGAGATCGGTCGGAGCAACGTGCGACAGAACGATCGACTGCGCGTCCTCCAGCGGAATGAGTTTCTCTGCCATATGCACCTCTTTAATGCCACGGCGCACAACAGGGACGCCGATTCTTTATGCTTGTCTCAGTATAATCCCCCGACGCGCGACCGCGATTTGGCCTGTACCCGCAAATACACCTGTCGGCCGCAAGCCGCGAAACAGAATGGAAACCAACCCACCGGCTCGTCGCGCTTGCCGCGTTTTATAATGCTTGCGTTGCAACCTAAAAGAGGAATATATGGCTCATAACAACAAACCCGAAAGCGCAAACGAAGCGCAGGATCATTCCCAGCCGCTCGACGATGGCGGCTTTTTCTCCCTTAGCGACGTCATCATGGCCGGCAGGCGTCAACTCACCCGCTCCGAGCAGCTCTTGGCCGCCGACACACGCCGCAACGCCCGCAACCTGTTTGCAAGCGCCAAACTGCTCGCGCTCGTCGTCATCGTCTCGCTCGCCATGGGTGTTGCCGCTTGGGCATTTTTGGCCTCGCTGAATATCGCGACCGATTATCGCGAGCACCACGTGTGGATTTACGTGTTGCTTCCCGTTGTGGGCGTTGCCACCGCATGGGTGTACAAAAACCACGGCCTTGCCGCCAAACGAGGTAACAACCTGGTCATCGACTCCGCCCTGGGCACACGCCTTATCCATATGCGCATGGCCGTCCTCACCTTCGTCTGCTCCACGCTCACGCACCTAACGGGCGGATCGGCCGGCCGCGAGGGCGCCGCGGTGCAGATTGGCGGCACCATCGCCAGCAACATCTCGAGCCTCGCCCACCTCAAAAAGCATGACCACCACGACCTCATGCTCGCCGGCATCTCGTCGGCCTTTGGCGCCGTATTCGGTTCACCCCTCGCCGGAGCCTTCTTTGGCATGGAGATGTGCTTTATCGGCAAGATCGACTACACCGCGGGCATCTACTGCCTCGTCGCCTCGTTTACCGGCTACTTTACGTCGCTTGCCTTGGGAACCGAGTACGAGGCGAATGTTATCGCCAGCGTTCCCAACATGACACCACGGACGGTTGTCATCGTTGTTATCAGCGCCATTATCTTTGGTCTCACCGCACGTCTCTTTGCCTGTTCGGTTCGTACCGTCAAGAGCCTGTACGGCCGCTTTATCACCAACTACATTGCTCGCGCACTCGTGGGCGCGCTCGTGGTGCTCGCGACCTACGCGATGCTCGACGCCTGGAAGTATGCCGGCCTTGCCACCTGGCTCTCGGGCGCCGGGTTCGCCGGCAACACAACCCTTGCCGACGCAGCCATCAAGCTCGTGGTGACGGCGCTCACCCTGGGCGCCGGCTTCCAAGGCGGCGAAGTCACGCCCCTGTTTGGCATCGGTGCGGCGCTCGGCGGCTGGATCGGTTGCCTCGTCGGGATCGACCCCAGCTTTCTGGCGGCGCTGGGCATGCTCGGCGTGTTCTGCGCCGGCCTCAACGTGCCCATCACCACCTGCATGATGGCCATCGACCTGTTCCACGGCACGGCAGCCGGCTTCTTTGTCATCGTGGCCTTTATCAGCTATCTCGTCGGCGGACACCGCGGCGTGTACCCCGCCCAACGCATCATCTCACCCAAGCGCCGTTCGCTTATTGTGGATGAGGGCGGTACAGTAGCGGATGCTATCGAGCGCCACAACGACCTGATAGAGTAGACGTAAGTATTCGCCGTGCAGCCACAATCGGGGGCAATTCGACCTGAGCGCGACCGCACCGTCACGTCATACGCCGGGAGTCGCCCCATGCACGCAACTGATTTTGGTCGTACGCTCATCATCGCCAACCCCGCCGCCCAGTCGGGTGCGGCGCGCGAAGTTGCCGAGCGTCTGCAGCGCTTTTTGGACATGACCGCGCGCGCATCCCAGTTTGACTTGGTGCTGACCGAACGCGCGGGGCATGCCAAGGAGCTTGCCACACAGGCCCAGGGCTACCGCACGGTTATCGCACTCGGCGGCGACGGCGTGATCCACGAGGTCGTCAATGGGCTTATGACGCAAGAAGAGGCGGTTCGACCGGCGCTTGCCGTCCTGCCCGTAGGCTCCGGCAATGATTTTGCCCAAACACTCGGCATCGACGATTTCTCCGGCAAGGATTTTGGCGCGCTGCTCACCTGCGAGCTGCAGCGTCAGGACATCGGGCGCATTCGCTCGTGGAGCCCTGCGAGCGGCAGCGGCGAGGCTGCCGTTGAGTACTACGACCAGACGCTTTCGGTCGGCATCGATGCCGCCATCGGCCTTGGCACCACCGAGCTGCGCAAAAAGACGGGCTTGACGGGCGCTCCGCTCTACACCCTCTCGGGACTCGAACAGTTTGGCCTACGCTATCGCAACTACCCCATGACAGTCAGCTTTGACGGTGCGCCCGCCGAGCGCGTGAGGGCGATCATCATGGCGATTCAGCTGGGCCCCACGTACGGCTCGGGCTATCGCATCTGCCCCGATGCCGACCCCTGCGACGGCATGCTCGACGTCTGCTACGCCTGCGGCCCCGTCCCTCGCGCGGTTGCCCTGCCTATGTTTCTTTCGGCCAAGGACGGCCACCACACCAAGCTGCCGCCGGTACGCATGCGTCGCTGCCGTCATGCCGAGCTCACGTTCGAGGAGCCCGACTACCCCATCCAAGCCGACGGCGAGCCCATCGTCGCCTCGCGCATCGAGGTGGACATCCTTCCCGCCGCCCTCGAGGTCTGGCACCCAACCCGCTAGCCCCACCTAAGTTGCGGTGAAATAGGGACTGTTTATACAGCTAAAGCCGCAAAACAGTCCCTATTTCACCGCAACTTATTGAGAAGATCATTCCTCCCCGCCTGGCTTGCGACGGTTGGCCTTTTTAATCGCGTTGAAGTGCTTGTCGTTGAGTCTGCGCTGGCGCGAGCGCTGTGGCACCTTGGTCTTGACGCGTCGGCGCGGCGGACGGCCACGACGCTCAAGCTCTGCCCTCAGCTTACGCAGACAGCTTGCACGGTTCTGGAACTGACTGCGGCTCTCGCGCGCCGTCACGGTAATCCCCGAAGGGATATGCTTCATGCGCACCGCCGAGTCCGTCGTATTCACGCCCTGTCCGCCCGGACCCGTCGCGCGAAACACCTGTACCTCGCAATCGCGCGCCAGCTCTTCGACCGACATCTCGGCATAGCGCGCATACTCACGCCATCCCATCGTGTTCTCATCCATATCAACACCTCCCCTCATACAAAAAATGTGACAAAGGGAAAGTCCCTTTGTCACATCGCATACCAATCGCTTGTGTTGCGCGCTTAGGCGAAGGTGATCTCGCCGGTCTCGCAGTCCATATCGGCGATACGGGCCAGGCTCTCGACGCGGAAGCCGCGCTCGCGGAGCTTATCGCCACCGCCCTGGAAGCCCTTCTCAACTGCAATGCCAATGCCGGATACCTCGGCACCTGCAGCCTCACAGATCTTGATAAGACCCTCGAGCGCACAGCCGTTGGCCAAAAAGTCGTCGATGATCAGAACCTTGTCGCCCTCGGACAGGAAGCGCTTGCCAACGATAACCGGGTACTCCTTCTGTTTGGTAAAGGAGTAGATGGTCGTGGCATACTGCTCGCCGTCGAGGTTGATGGACTGCGCCTTCTTGGCAAAGACCACCGGCACGCCGCCAAAATGCTGAGCCGCGATGCAGGCCATGCCAATGCCCGAAGCCTCGATCGTCAAGATCTTATTGATCTCGACACCCTCGAACAGACGGGCCCACTCGGCGCCCATGTGGTCGAACAACTCAACGTCGCACTGGTGGTTGAGGAAGGCATCAACCTTAAGGACGTTACCGGCCTTTACGATGCCGTCATGGCGAATACGATCCTCAAGCTCCTGCATGGCGCAACCCCTTCTCGCGGCAACGATACCGCGCGATTAATAAACGTTGTTCGATAGTCTACCACGGACCGACCCCCGCCCGCCCCACAAGCCGCATCGCACCATAAAGCTGCAAGACCAGTAAATAGGCCCGATTCGTGGCAAGCCTGCCCATTAC
>URCU01000128.1:0-5825 GCA_900546425.1 uncultured Collinsella sp.
GATTACTACGCGTCTCGTGGGCTCGGAGATGTGTATAAGAGACAGGTAGTAGATGTTGTGCATCGACAGCAGAATACCGCCGAGCATCTCCTTCTGCGTGACCATGTGACGGATGAGCGCGCGGCTGTAGCCGCCCGTGCACACCGGGCAGGTGCAGGTGGGGTCGATGGGGCCGTCGTCGTGCGCAAAGCGCGCGTTGCGGAAGTTAAGGCGACCCTCACTGGAGAACGCCGTACCCATGCGGCCGGTGCGCGTCGGCAGCACGCAGTCGAACATGTCGATGCCCACGCCAACGCCGCGCACGAGCGTCGTCGGATTGCCGACGCCCATGAGGTAGCGCGGCTTGTGCTTAGGCATGTACTCGGAAACCAGCGGCGCCAGCGTCTCGAACATGGTCTCGTGGTCCTCGCCCACCGAGTAGCCGCCGATGCCATAGCCGGGGAAGTCGCCGCACTCCTCCAGGTGGCGCAGCGAGCGCAGGCGCAGGTCCAGATGCATGCCACCCTGGACGATGCCAAAGAGCGCCTGGTCATCGCGGGTGTGAGCCTTATAGCAGCGCTCGGCCCACATGCTCGACAGCTCCACCGCACGCTCGACGTAGGCGCGCGTGGCGGGATAGCCCGGGCACTGGTCGAGCTGCATGCAGATGTCGGAGCCGAGCTTCATGGCGATTTCCATGTTGTCCTCGGGTGTCCAGAACACATGGCGGCCGTCGTAATCGTTGACGATAAAGCGCACGCCCTCGTCGGTGAGCTTGACGGCGTCGTTGTGGCTGAAGACCTGGAAACCGCCCGAGTCGGTGAGGATGGGGCCGTGCCAGTTCATAAACTTGTGCAGTCCGCCCAGCTCGGCGATGGTGTCCTCGCCGGGACGCATGGACAGGTGGTAGGTGTTGGCGAGCACGATCTGCGCACCGAGCTGCTTAACGGTCTCGGTGGGGATGCCCTTGACGTTTGCCTTAGTGCCCACAGGCATAAAGATCGGTGTCTCGATGTCGCCGTGCGGGGTATGCAGCACGCCGGCGCGCGCGTGCGTCGTCGGATCCTCGGCGATTAGGTCGAATTTAAAGAGATTCTGGTCCATAAACTGGAACTCCTTGATTGCGGTTCATACGCAGACCATTATACGGGCAACCCGCAAGAAGCACCGACTCGACAGAAACTGGCGCAAAGGGGTCATAGTCATTGGGGACGTTCTTAAATGACTAGTCGTCGGGGACAGTCTTCAGCGCCATCTTGCAAAGGAGTGTCCCAATCTGCCGGCACTCAGGGACTGTCCCCAAGTGCCGGCAAGAGTGTCCCTTTCGACTAGTAATTTAAGAACGTCCCCAACGACTACATCAACAAAGGCAACGCCGATGTTATGGCACCGACAGCGAAAACCCGCCAGAGCGAGCAAGGTTTCTTCAAGCAAAATGGCGCCGCAGGTTGAACATAAGTCAGCGAGCGGGCCGCATTTGAGACAAGGTGACGTGAAACGAAAGGGCGCTGACCTTCTGGTCGCGCCCTTGAAGTTGAACGTCAGATTGTCCAAATGCGGCCCGCGCAGCGTCGGCCCGTTACGGCGTTTGGTAAAACGCCGTAACCCCTAAGGCCGCTGGCCCATGCCACCCTCGAGGGTGACGGTCTCGCCGTTCATATACTTAAAATCGGGGCCGCAAAGCTGAACGACCACGCGGCCGATCTCCTTCTCGACATCGCCGTAATGGCCCGCCGGTGGCATGTGGACGTTGGCCTTAAACGCCTCGGGATAGGCATCCTGGAAGTTCTCGAGCGCAGCAGTCCAGGCAAGCGGGCACACAATGTTGACGTTGATACCGTCCTTGCCCCACTCGTTGGCGGCAACGCGGGTCAAGCCGCGGATGCCTTCCTTGGCGGCGGCGTAGCTGCACTGGCCGTAGTTGCCAAACAGGCCGGCGCCCGAGGCAAAGTTGACCACGGAACCCTTGGTCTCCTTCAGGTGCGGATAGGCCTTCTGCATGTACAGGTAGGTGGCATACAGGCCAGAGTAAATGGCCAGGTTAAACTGGTCCATAGTGTGGTCGGCGATGGTCACACCCGAGGCGCTGGCCTGAGCGTTGTTGACGACGGCGTCGATGCGACCGAACTCCTCAATCGCCCTGTCGATAACGTTCTGCACGACGGCCTCGTTGTCCTGACCAGCCGAGACATCGGCCTGAACAGGCAGAACCTTGACGCCGTACTCGGCCTCAAGAGACTCCTTGGCAGCCTCGAGCTTGGCGACGTTGCGACCGGTGATAACGAGATTCGCGCCCTCCTTGGCAAAAGCGATATCGATGCCGTAGCCGATGGAGCCAGCAGAGCCGTCCTTAAGCGTGGCCTTGCCGCCGCCGGTGACGATCACGGTCTTACCAGTGAAAAGTCCCATACGAAGTCCTTTCAAATCACGACGGGCGCACCCGCCGACTGCGCGTATCCAAATGAACGCGCCAAAAGCTGACATGCAACTTTAGCGGGTTCAAGTGAATAGAAAAGGCTTCGGTAGGCGAACGGCGCAACGTCTTTCGGCGAAGGGATTGTCAAGTACAAACTGGATAAAGTGGCCGAGTTTTTGCTATCGACGCGAGCCATCGAACACGTTTTGAAACTTTGCTGCGGCGCGCGGGATGTCGGCGCGAGACTTTATCATAGGGTGACAAACAACGATGAGGAGCACATGCCTATGACAGACGAGCTGGACCCCCAGACTCAACAGCATATTGATGATTCCGCAGACACCATTGACGACTGCGATACTTCTACCAGCAGCGATGGCGGCATTGATGCTGCTGTCGAGGAGGCTCCTGCCGCCGCAAACGAGGCCGCAGACGCAAATGTCGCCGCAGAGCAAGACAAAGAAGAGCAGCTAGAGCAGCCGAACCCGAACGATACTGAGCCCAAGGCCGAGAACGCTCCGCAAGCAGCGGGCCCCATCGAGGTGTCTTCGGAAGAAGAGCTCGACGCCGTTATGGACTCTATGATGGATGCCGTCAAAGCGATGAAGGACGCCGTCGCCGATGCCGATGTCGACGCCGAGGAAGAGGAAGCCGCCGAGGCCGCCTCGACGTTTGTGCCCGGCGAGACCCCGGTTGCCGACCAGGGCAGCACCATGCCCTCGTTCCTGCAACTCGAGCACCCCACGATCGGCGCCGACGCGGTCGATCCGCACGCAGCGGGCTTTTCCGTGATCGAGGGCGGCACCGGCAATATCGCCGCGCCGCAGACTGCCGATACGAATGCCGCCGAGGCCGTACACCCGACCACCTCGCACACCCCCGCCACGAACCGCGACCTGGGGAGCGCCGTCTCAAATACCGCTAACGCCGTGGGCACTTTTATCGCCCAGGGCGCGTCGGCCATGCGCGAGATGAACGCCGCCAAGAAAGCACTCGCCGATGCCCGCGCCCATTTAGCCGAGCTTGAGCAGCGCATCGCCGACCAGGCAGAGGAGCTCGAGACGCGCCGGGACATCGCAGGCCGCTACGATCAGATCATCGCCGACCAGCGCCAGGTAATCGCCACGGCACAGAAGACCGCTGCGGCAGCTGAAATTAACCGTGATGCCCATGCCGCCAAAGCGACGGAGCTCAAGGGCCAACTCGAGCAAATGAAGGCAGAGGACGATGCGACCGAACTCCGCCTGAAGGCTGCACTCGACGCCGTGGAAGCCCGCGAGGCGAGCTCGCGCGAGACCGGCAACCGCCTCGTTCGTCGCCTTGAGGATTCCAAGCGTATCCGCGACAAAGTGAAGGCTGAGCGCGATGCCGGTGTCGCCGCCGCACGACAAACTGCCGATGCTACGCGCGCACAGCTCGAGACCTTGCGTCGCGAGTATGCCGAGCTGCAACGCAACCCTTCGGCAAATCCCGCCAATTACACCGTACGCACCAACGAGTTGTCTATGCAAATCTCCGACGCTGCCGACGCCCTCCGCAAGGCCGAGGAAGATATTCCGCGCGTGACTGCCGATCTTGAGCATTCACTTGCCGCCGCCGAGCAGGCCGTCGAGCAGGCACAGGCCCCCATCGCCGACGCTAAACGCGCGCACCAGGCCGTAACGGCTGAGGCAGATGCCGCGCGCGACGAGCTGCAGTCCGCAAAAACTGCCGCCGCGACGCGCCAGCGCGAGCTGCGCGAAAAGATCGCCACGCAGGACAAGGCACGCCGCGAGCAAGAGCAGGCCATCGCAAACGCCCGGGCAGATGCCGCGCATGCGCAGTCGATTATCGAGCAGGCGACCGAGGTGCACGACCATCCCGAGATCACCGAATCGCTCGCCGGGTCCTTGGCACGCGACAAGGCCGAGCATACCGAGACCAAGCGCGAAGTTGCCCAACTCGAGGCCGCCGAAGACGACGTGCGCAAGCGAACCCGCGACTCACGCGTCAAATTCACCGGAGCCATCGCCTGCATCATCGCCACAATCCTGGCGATCATCGCAATCTGGCTGTTCGCGAGCAAGTAAGCCGGTTGCCAAAAACGCCCCAACGCAGTTGCGGTGAGATAGTTCCTATCTAGCCCTGAAAAAGGCCAATTCAAGAACTATCTCACCGCAACTTTTTGATTGGTGCAAGGTAGTCATTGGGGACGTTCTTAAACGACTAGTCGAACAAGAACGTCCCCAACGACTACAGCAACAACCACGGCAACGCCGATGTTTTGGCACGGACAGCGAAAACGCCCCTAAGCGAGCAAGGTGACGTGAAAGAGGAGGGCATTGACCTTCTGGTCATGCCCGACGATTGAACGTCAGATTGCCGCTTAGGGGCGTTTGCAGCGTCGAGCCGTTACGCGGTTCGTAGAACCGCGTAACTAACAAATGAGCATTGCGTCACCAAAGCTGAAGAAGCGGTAGCGCTCCTCGATGGCGGCGGCGTAGGCATCCATGATCTGGTCGCGGGAGGCAAGCGCGCTTACGAGCATCATGAGCGTGGAGCGCGGCACGTGGAAGTTCGTGATCAGCGCGTCAACCACGTGATAGGTCGAGCCAGGCATGAGGTAGAGCTGCGTCGTCGCGTTCTCGCGCACCACGATGTCACCGCGGCCGAGCGTGTCGGCGCCGTCCTCACGGCCCTCAAAATAGCGCGCCGTCACAGCCGGATCGGACACCGGCGCGTCCGCGTCAAACGCGCTCTCGAGCGAGCGCACCGCCGTGGTACCGACGGCGATCACGCGATGCCCCTCGGCCTTAGCCTTATGCACGGCGTCGACCACCTCCTGCGATACGTGGTAGCGCTCGGTGTGCATGACGTGCTGCGTAGGGTCGTCCTCCTCCACCAGACGGAAGGTATCGATACCGACCTCGAGCTCGACAGCGGCAAACTTCGCGCCCTTGGCCTCGATAGCCGCCATGAGCTCGGGCGTGAAGTGCAGGCCCGCCGTGGGAGCAGCGGCCGAATGCTCCTCCTTCATGGCGTAGACGGTCTGGTACTTCTCGGGATCGCCTTCGTAATCGGTAATGTAGGGCGGCAGCGGCACGTGACCGGCGGCGTGGATGGCCTCGTCGAGCGTGCGCGGCTCGCCGGCAGCATTGCAACCGACCGGCTCAAAGCGCACCAGACGGCCGCCACGGCTATCGGTGACAAAGTCGATGACCTCGGCCGTCAGCACCACGGGCGCGCCCTCGGGCGCATGGGCGCCACCGGCGCGATACTCAATCTGAGCACCGGGCTTCAGACGCTTGCCCGGCTTGACCAGACACTCCCAAACGTGACCCAGCGGGTCAACATCCTCGCGGCGCTTGAGCAGCAGCGTCTCGACCACGCCACCCGAGCCGGCTTTGCGACCGATCCTGTCTCTTATACACATCTGACGCTGCCGACGATC
>URCU01000129.1:0-5794 GCA_900546425.1 uncultured Collinsella sp.
GATTACTACGCGTCTCGTGGGCTCGGAGATGTGTATAAGAGACAGATCTTAAGCCTGCCAACCCCGTCGAAAGGACACCATGCCTCAGACTTACACGTTCGCCTCGTGGAACGTCAACGGCCTGCGCGCCGTGCTCAAAAAGGACCCGAGCTTTATCCAGATCGCGCAAGAACTCGACGTCGATATCTTGGCGCTGCAGGAGACCAAGCTGCAGGAGGGCCAAGTCGATATCGACCTGCCCGGCTATCACCAAACCTGGAGCTACGCCGAGCGCAAGGGCTACTCGGGCACCGCGGTCTTTAGCCGCCAAGAACCGTTGCGCGTGCTGCACGCCGATGCGCTGCTACCCTACGCCGGCGAGGGTGGGGCCGCCGAGCTCGTCGCCCAAGCCGCAACCGAGGGCCGCGTCTGCGCGCTCGAGTTCGACAAGTTTTGGTTCGTGGACGTCTATACGCCCAACGCCCAAAACGAGCTCGCGCGCATCGATGTGCGCATGGCCTGGGACGATGCCTATCGCGGCTTTTTGGCAGGTCTCGAGCGCGAGACCGGAAAGCCCGTCGTAACCTGCGGCGACTTTAACGTGGCACACGAGGAGATCGACCTTAAGAACCCTAAGTCCAACCGCGGCAACGCCGGCTTTTCGGACGAGGAGCGCGGCAAGTTCACCGAGCTGCTCGACGCCGGTTTTACCGACACCTGGCGCGCGGCCAATCCGGACGTCGAGGGCGTCTACAGCTGGTGGAGCTACCGCTTTAATGCCCGCAAGAACAACGCAGGCTGGCGCATCGACTACTTCCTGGTAAGCGACGCAATCGCCGGCAACGTACGCGACACCGGCATCCGCGGCGACATCTTCGGCAGTGATCACTGCCCCGTCACCCTCGCCCTGGAGCTCTAACCCCCAAACGATCCCCCGGGAACGGAGGAAAACAGACCATTTCCACCTCGCGAGGGCATCCACGCGACCCACCCGCCACGAAATCGGCCCATCTACTACGTTTGAGCTACTACCCTCAACCACAGCGAACAACGCAAAAAGAAAACCGCAGGTAGAAAGCCTGCGGTTTTTCATAAAACACGGTTGTGCTTGGGGGTGTCGGGCTAAACGTAGTAGATGGGCCAGTTTCGTGGCGAGCGCCGTCAACTGATTCCCTGGGGACGTCTGGGAACGGAAGAAAACGGATCATTTTGGCTCTCTGAGGGCCACGACGCCTGTCATATCAGCCGGCCATTCCAAAACTATGCCGGTTTACGGGGCTGAATCACGAACCCCCAGCCATACGCGATTCCGAAATAATAAAACCGCAGGTAAACGGCTTGCTCTATTTCGAAAAAAGCTGGTATGGTCTGCCTGTGCCAATGTGGCCCCGTAAACCGACATAGTTTTGATATGACACCAAGGCAGTATTGATTCTCGCCCCGGCGCAACCGCCACTACAGCCCGTACTTCACGACGACGCGGTTGATGCGGCGACACCAGGGCTTGTACAGAGCGGCCAAAAACACGCAGGTCGCGAGGCCATGCGTGATATCGAACGGTACGGCGGTAGCAAGACGCGCCACGGCGCCCGCCCACGTGAGCGGCTGCACAAAACCGATGATGTCATACGCGTTGATCACGACGCCATACAGCAAGCCCGAGGCAAAGCCATACGCCAACAGCGCCGGCATGCGCACGGTTCCATCGGCGCGGTCGAACGCGCCCGCATGCGCCAGTGCGCCACCGATATAGCCCACCAGACCCCAGGCATACATTTGCCACGGCGTCCACATGCCCTGTCCAAAAAAGAAATTACTGGTCAGCGCTGCCAACGCGCCGACCATGAAGCCGTTGCGTCGGCCCAACGTCGCCCCCGCGATAATAGCGATGGCGCTCACGGGTTTAAAGTCGGGAATGGGCCCAAACAGGATGCGCCCCGCCGCGGCCAGCGCCGCCAGAACCAGCGTTGGCATAATCTGGCGCAAGCCCGGGCGCGATGCCTCATAGCCCGCAAAGAACAGTGCGAGCACGAGCGCCACTACAACCAGCATGGCAAGCGCCGCTTGCTCAATGCCCGCCAGCAACGCCGCAGTCATCACTGCCGGCACCGCCAGGAGCAGCGGAATCTCCATTTTTGTGAGTAGGCGCGAGGCGCGATGATCCGTCATTCCATCACGCCCTGTAGAACACGTTGGCGGCAAAGAAATCTGCAGGAGGCTCCATGCAGGCGATCTCGCCGTCGAACATCATGGCGACGTCGTCGGACACCTGCTCGGCAAAGTCTAGGTCGTGCGTGGCAATGACAACGGTGCCGCCAGCCTGCGCATGCTCGCGCAGGGCTCGGGCGATAATACAGCGACTTGCCAGGTCAAGGCCCTTGGTGGGCTCATCAAGCAGCAGCAGCTCGGGGCCGATCAGCAGCAGCTTTGCCAACGCAAGCAGCTGGCGCTGACCGCCCGAAAGATCGTACGGGTGACGCGCCTCCAAGCCCACCAGGCCCAGGCGCGCTGTCTGCTCCTGTGCTGCGGCCTCGTCGTATCCGCAGGTCGAAGCCCATTCCATCAGCTCGTCGCGCACCGTTTCGGCGACCAGCAATGCCTTGGGGTTCTGTGGCAACAGCGCCGCCGAGGCCGCCCCACGCACCATGCGGCCACGCTGCAGCTTAGCCGTCTTGGCCAGCACCGAGAGCATCGTCGACTTGCCGCAGCCGTTTCCGCCCACGACCGCATGCACCGCGCCGGCTGAAAACGTCACATCGAGCCCGCGCAGCACCCAACCGCCCACGCGATCGTAGCGAAACCAGCCTTCCGACAGGGTGGTAGCCGACCCACCGTGCATTTTTTGGAGTATTCTGCTTCCATCCGTGCGTGGGAAGGCTTTCGAGCCGTTCTCGAGCGACGTTTGCGCCACAAATTCGGACGATTTGTCCAATTCCGAACTTTTTTTCGCGCTCGATACGTCCCCGGGCGGCTCCAAAGAGCCCAAATTGTCCTCACACCTGCTGAATACTCCGTTTTTTGCACATCGGATGGCACCCCACCCCAACACGTCATCGGAAAACAGCGATTCTCGGCGTCCCAAAGAAGCCATATCCACCACCTCGCGCACGCGACCGCCCTCAATCCGGTACGCACACGTCGCATACTCGAGCATCGGCCGCGGTTGATGCGTAGCCACAACAACCGTGCAGCCCAGCTCACGGTTCACGCGAAACAGCGCGTGCAGAAAATTCTTCTCGGCAACGGGATCGAGCTGAGACGTGGGCTCGTCGAGTAGCAGCACACGCGGACGCAGCGCCAAGACGGCGGCAAGCGACAGCAGCTGCTTGCGGCCACCCGAAAGCGTATCGGTATCGCGATGAAGCCAGTCCTCCAGACCAAAGAAATAGCTGGTCTCGGCAACACGGCGGCGCATCTCGTCGCGCGACATGCCTAAGTTTTCCAGGCCAAACGCCATCTCGTGCCACACGGTCTCGCACACAATCTGGTTCTCGGGATCCTGGAACACGTAGCCCACGCGCTCCGCAGACGCGCGCACGTCCATGTCGGCAACGTTCTCGCCCAGTACGCGCGTATCGCCAGTGCGCTCGCCCGCCGGAGCAATCTCGGGCTTGAGCAACGACAGCAGCGTCGACTTACCCGATCCGGTACCGCCAACAAGCAGCGCAAATGCACCTTGGGGAACAGACCAGTCGAGCCCCTCGAGCACCGCAGCATCGGCCCCGGGGTAGGCAAAGCTCAGGCTCCGCACCTCAATCGCCGGCATATCCGGGCCGCACGCCGCGCCCGACACCGGGCCCCTATCCAACCGAGCCATCAGCCAAACCTCTTCTCATCGGTCGCATGCAACACACAGGGCAGCACCATCCAGGCAGCGTACACGGCATAGCCCAGCCACGGCGCCGGCACCGAAAGCTGCGGGTAAAACGAATACTGCGTTGTCGCGGTCCATGCCACTGCCACCGCGGCGGCACCAAACAGCGCAAGCCCCACCAGCGCGGCAACATCGCCGCGCCTCAGCCGATACCGCGCGTACGTCGTGCGGCGCGTCACGGCACCCCACCCACGGGAGCGCATAGCGTCCGCGCGCTCAAGCGAATCTTCCATGCCCCAGCCCATCAACACGCTCGATGCCCGCAGACGCGAACGCACGGGATCGGTGGGCGCACGCCCCGGCACATCAATCGCGTCCTGCACCGCCAGCACCGTGCGGCCGCGGCGCAAAAACTGTGGGATAAGCCGCATGCACATCGAGATCATGAGCGCGATCACCGGCGCGGCGTTGCCCAACAGTGCGAGTACCTTGTCGTATTCGAGCATCGACGCCGCAGCCTCAAACCACAGCACGCTCGCCGCAAACAGCCCGCCCATGCACAGGCCGTAAACCATGCTCTCTAGATACACCGCACGCATGCCGATGCGAAACAGCTCGGTCGAGCCCGATGCACTAAACAGAGGGTTGACCAGCGCGATAATCAAAATAACCGGCAGCTGCCAGCGAAGCGCCCCTAACGTGCGCGCAGCACCGCGCGTCGCAAGCCCGTACGCCAGCCCGCCCGCAAGCGACAGCGCAATCAGCACCGGTTGCATCGAGAACATGGTGAGCCCCAGCGTCAACGCTATGTAGACCGCCGGCACCGCCGGATGCGACATTGAAAATGCCCCCACGGGCTCGGCGCCCGAACCCTCTCGCATGTTGTCCATAGGCATCCCCGCCCTCCCGCCAAATCACCGACGCCGAAGCACTGCCGGCACCGCCCGCAAGCAGCGCAAACACCACGCCGGCGGCGCAAGCCTCAACCGCCGCAAACCAATCGCTACGCGCTCATCATATGCCTGCGGTATCATATTGCGCCGTGTATCGTTTCCAAACACACGTCTCTATAACGTAACAGGAGATCACATGGACGCAACCGCAATTATCCTCGCCGCCGGCGAGGGCACCCGCATGAAGTCGAACCACTGCAAGGTTTCGCACAAGATCCTGGGCAAGCCCATGGTCCAGTGGATCGTCGACGCCACCATCAAGGCCGGCTGCAGCCGCGTCGTGGTCGTCATCGGCAGCCACGCCGATGAGATGCGCGCCCTCATCGATGGCGCCTACGCCAACAGCGCCACCAAGGTCGAGTGCGTCGAGCAGACCGAGCGCCTGGGCACCGGCCACGCCGTAAAGGTCGCGCTCGAGGCCTGCGGCATCACGCAAGGCCCCGTCGTCGTGCTCAACGGCGACCTGCCGCTCATTACCGCCGACACCGTCGCCAAGTTTGCGCAGACCGTCGCCACCGGCGAGCTCGCCTGCACCGTCATGACCATGACCCCGCCCGATCCTTTTGGCTACGGTCGCATCAAGCTGGGCGCCGATGGTCAGATCGAGCGCATCATCGAGCAGAAGGACTGCACGCCCGAGCAGGCCGCCACGCTGCTGGAGTGCAACGCCGGCTGCTACGCCTTCGACGGCGCGCAGCTCGCCGCCCACATTAACGAGATCGGCAACGACAACGCGCAGTCCGAGTACTATCTGCCCGACATGCTCGAAATCCTCAAGGGTCACGGCCAGGCGGTCTCCATCTTCCACTGCGACGACTACCGCGACGGCCTGGGCGTCAACAGCCGCATCCAGCTCGCGCAGCTCACCGCCATCGCGCGCGACCGCATCAACGAGCACTGGATGGCCGAGGGCGTTACCTTCATCGACCCCACGCAGGCCTGGATCGGCCCCGATGCCGTCATCGGCCGCGACACCGTCGTGTGGCCGCAGACGCATCTGATCGGTCACGTCACCGCCGTCTCTTATACACATCTGACGCTGCCGACG
>URCU01000130.1:0-5739 GCA_900546425.1 uncultured Collinsella sp.
GATTACTACGCGTCTCGTGGGCTCGGAGATGTGTATAAGAGACAGGTCGTACAGCGTGCCATAGTCGGTGTCCCAGAGTGCCAGCGGCTGATGGTTGTAGCCGTGGAAGCCCAGCTCTCCGCCCATCTGCAGCAGCATGCCGCCAAAGTAGCGGAACTGCGTGGTATCGGCCTGGCGCGTGGGCTCGGTTTGGTTGACCACATCCTCGTAGTTTTCGATCATCACGCCGGTATAGCGAATGCCGTATTGCTGCGCGAGTTTTTGCAGGTCGGGCCACCACACCTTGGCATAAAAATCGGCGATAGAAAGGCCGTAGTCGCGTTTGACGTACGTGCCGTCGCCCGAGGGAACGGGGCTCGGGAAATCGTCCAGGTAAAACACCGCGCTATTGATGACCGGATAGGCCGTGGCATCGCCCAACAGGCTCACGGCCGCGGCATAGAAACCACGCATAACCTTGTCGTAGATACCGATATTGCACACCACGGTACGCCCGGTGCCGCAATCGCTCGACCAAATAAGCGGAGTACCCGTGTCGCCGGTTTTAGCCCACACATGGGCCGTCTCACGCAGCGAAACCGAAAGCGACGAATCGAAGGGATCCGATAACTCATAACGCTGGCCGCCGCCGATCATAAAGTCCTCGCTCGGCACGATGCTCTCTGCCGCCGTATATTCATAGCCGGCAGAATCGATGCCCAGCTTGGGACCGATTGCCTGCAGATAGCTCGAATTGTCCGGCGTCATGGCGAGCATCAGCGAACCGCCGGCGCTCACCCAGCTCATAATGTCGCTCAAGTGCGTACCGAGCCCATCGATCGAAGGCATCAGTAAAATCACGCGGTCGAAGGATGTGAGGGAAGGAATCGCATCAGCACCATCGGTGGCAATATCCACATCGCGGTGGGCAATTTTCATGTCGAGCAGAATCTGGTCAAACTGCTCTTTGACGTCCTCGACACCGTCCTGGTCCGAGTCGGTAATAACCAAGCACGTGGACTTTTGGCCAAACATCGCCGAGCTTGCCGGTACCGCGTCATTGGCGGCGAGCATGCCCAACTTATGCTGCCCGGAGCTGTACTGCACACCGGCACGCTCGATCAACAGCACGGCGGCCATGGCAATAAAGACCGCCCACACCACGAGCAGTCCCATCCAGCGAAAATGGCCCGCACGCTCGCGAATATGTTGCACCACGCTCATCGGGCCTCCTCTCCTTCACGCCAAAATACCAGCCTCTCGCGATTTTCGGCATTCAAATACACATGCTGCTTGTCGATCGCGTCGATTACGCGCCGCACCGCCTGCCCATCGCGACGAGTCACAGCCAAGCGCAGGCAGAGCATCCACACGTCCTGCTCGTCTGACGCATCGATCACCAACTGCCTAGCGACGTCCTCTGCCTTATCCATCTCGCCGGCATCGACCAGCGCCGTGGCATAGCGAATGCGCAGCGCCGGTCCGTCCTCGCATTCGCAACGACGCGCGAGCAAGCGTGCATACTGCTGACGCTGGATCTGTGCCACGCGGCCCTCTGCCAAACCCGAGTCCAGATAGGCGCCCAAAAAGTCGCAATACGCATCCAGGTTATGCGAGCTGGGATCGGTCTTAAACGCGTGCTCCAACTGCTGCAGCTTAAGGTCGGACTCCTTGGAAATCTGCGCCACCGCCGTCGCGGCATAGTGCGCGACCTCGACATCGTCGTTGAGTTTTGCTGCCTGCAACTGTGCCAGGCACGCATCCGGATCCTCGGTAAGCATGGAGAGCATCAGACGGCGGCGGTCGCCCGGGTCGTTAACGATCAGCGCTTCCTCGAGCGGCACCACGCCATCATCGCCCTCGCGCCCCTGCACGAGCAAACTGCGATGCATGTCATCGTTAATGCGCAGCGTCTCCAGCGTGGCGTCCTTAAGGTCGTCACCGAACACCGCGCTACGCACCGAGAGCAATGCCACGAGCAGCGGACCCCACAGCGGTACGAGCACCATCACGGCAAGCATGTGCCCGCGAACCGGCAGCAGGCCCAGCTTCATAAGCGTCCACAACACCAGACACACCAGCGCATGAAGTAATAGCAGTACGGAAGCAACGACAAGCGAGATCAAGCGGCCTCCCCCTCACCGTTGCCAGCGGGCGCGATGCGCTGCAGTAGGGCCACTACATCCTCGCTGTCGACGAGTTCCACCGTAATGTGCTTGGCGGCCATACGCGCACAAATAACGGGCAGGTCGGCTTCGGTCGCCTGGCGCATGAGCAGGTAAAGTGTGTCTCCATCGACCAGGCCCGCAGCGTCGCTCTCGCGAATCGCCGACCCAATGGCACCGACCAGCTCGCCAACAGGCTCCATGCCCGGCACCACGCGCAAGAGCAAAAAGCTCCCCATCTTATTGTCCGCAAGCGCCTGCTCGGCGGCGAGTTCCTGGCCAAAGGCATCGTGGCCGAGAACGCACGTGCCGGCAACGCAGCGCTTATCCTGCGCCACGGCCTCGTAATCGAAGGCGCGTCCCAGCGCGCTTTCCACCAGGCCGCACAGGATGCGGAACAGGTTTTGGTAGTACAGGGTCATTTGGCTTTCGGCCACGTGACGCACAAAGATCAACACGGTGGGGGCTCCATCGCGCTCGATGGCATAGCCAAACATCGGAAGCCCCGACGTCAGCGCGCGGTTCACCCACAAACTCGAGATCGCACCTTGGAGCACGGGAGCAAGGTCATTGAGCGAGAGCGAGCGCGGCACATCGTTGGAAATCGCCGGGCTCGCCGCTACCAGGCGCGCAAATGCCCCGCCCGAAACATGGTAGATCGTCACCGAATCGTTCTCGAGAATCTCGCCCAGCAGCTCGCAGCACTTGCGGTATATATCGCGCGGGTTGAGTACGTCGAGCTCCTGTGTCACGGCAAAGATCTTGCCAAAGCTGTCGTGGCGCCCCACAATCTGTCGCTTATAGGCACGCTTGTCCTCAATCGCGTCGTGATAGAGCCGCGTTAGGAACGTGTTGCGGTTTCGCACAAGCTCGTTCTCGTCACGCTCCGCCTTAATTGCCTCGCTGTTGCGCAGCTGTACATAGCCGCACACGGCGCCCACCACAAAGTACGCAATAAACGGCAGCCAGTTGGAAGGCTCATAGAATAGGCCCTGGAAAGTGTATCCGTACAGGGCAAAATAGCTCACGGCCAGACCAATGGACGCCAGCAGCGCCGCAACCAGACCAAAGTCGAGCCCGTAGAGCGTGCCAATCAGGACCACATAGAGCAAACGATAGTCGAGAACGTTGAGCTGGGCAGATTGGGAGAACAGATGCTCCAGCACCTCGAACAGCACCCAAGCGAAGCCCGTCTCCAGACATTTTATGGGCAGCGCGCGCAGCTGGATGCGATCGATGGCCGCACGTAAGGGATTGGCCTTTTTAGTGCGGGTGTTAGCCCAGCGGGCGTGGATGGTCGAAAGGTCGCGCAGCAGGTCGTAACGCTGAAACCAGCCATAACGTTTGCGAGCGACATCGCCTGCGGGCAACGCATAGCCGGTCGACTCTCCATAGGCAACGGACAGCCCAGGGAACAGGCCCTGGAGCGCGCCGCCCAAGTCGCCCGTTGTGCGATGGAAAGCATCTGCAACGTCGAGCGTCTCAAAGGTCGCATCCCAGCTATCAAAGACGCGATGCACCAGCACCGCTAGCTCCTCCGCGCACAACAGGGGAAACGGCGAGTCCGCGGCACCTTGGAGCACGACCGACCCGGTCGAGCACGCCTCGAACAGCGGCACCAAGAAGGGGTCGTTGAGCGCCGCGGAGGCGGTATAGAGATAGGGCGTGCACAGGATCTTGGCCTGGATGCCATCTTGCGAGGCATAGTAGCAACAGAGGTCATTGGCCGCGCGGGCGATAATGCCCTTGCCAGTTTGGGCGGCAGCATCTGTGGCATTAGGGGCATCGTCGGCGCTCGCCGCGCCACCGGCACGTTCCGCGCCCGCAGGCCCCGCCACAAACAGCAGCTGCACTCGTCGACCCATACAGGCACGAAACACCGAGCGCAGCAACTCAATGTCGCCAAAGGTCTCGGTATGCGGAGTGAGATAAGTAGAGAGGTAGACCACGCGGTCGAACTCATAAGCCTGGTCCAGGTGGCGCAGCAACTCTTTCCACGAGCTGTGGGACGATGACTCGCGCTGCGCATCGTCGGCAGCTACAACCTGAACATGATCGTCGGGGAACGCCTTGGCACAAAAGTCGTCGTCAACATACGCGGTATTGCCAACAACCAGCACCTCCATGATGCGCCCTCCCTTTAATTTCAGTTTTGCCATAGTCAAACATGCGTATTGTACGCTGTCAACGCAAGCCGAGGCGCCTTTAAGGCTGTGTTAAGTACTTTTTTAGAGTATGGGGTGAGAGGGAGCAGTCCGTAATCGCCTCGAGTATGCAGACTGCAGCGATAGTTGTCGGATTCACTTAAGAAGTCAGCGCGATATCTATAATCGCCGCCAACGTTTCAAATGCCAAAAAAACGGTCTCTCGAGACTCCTCGAGAGACCGGTTCATTACACGAGCGTCTTAAGGTACTCCCCCAGCTCTTCCTCCCAGTCGGGCATGCGGAAGCCGGCAGACTCGAGCCTGGACAGGTCGAGCGCGGAGTGGACCGGGCGCGGGGCGATCGGCCCCTCGGCGCCAGCGTAGTAGTCGGCGGTGCTGACCGGCACGACCTTGTCGCCGTTGCCGTTGGCGGCCTCGAAGACGGCGCGGGCGATGTCGGCCCAGGACTTGACGGCGCCGGAGCCGGTGCAGTTATAGGTGCCGTAGGGGGCGTGGGTCCCCAGCACGTGGAAGATGGCAGCCGCCATGTCGCGCGTGAAGGTCAGGCGGCCCAGCTGGTCGTCGACGACCGTGACCTGCGTGAGCTTGTCCTCGGGGTCGGCGACGCGGTCGGACAGGCACTTCATCGTCTTCACGAAGTTGTGTCCATCGCCGATGACCCAGCTGGAGCGCATGATGTAGTGGCGCGGGCACCCGGCCACGGCGATGTCGCCTGCGGCCTTGGTCTGGCCGTAGACGGACAGCGGGCTGAGGGGCTCGTCCTCCGTATGGACCTCCGCGGTTCCGTCGAAGACGTAGTCGGAGGACACGTGGACGAGCGTGATCCCGTGCTCGGCGCAGGTGCGGGCGAGCAGGGCGGGGCCGGTGGCGTTGGCCTTCCAGGCGATGGCGCGGCCCTCGGGCGCCTCGGCCCTATCGACCGCCGTGTAGGCGCCGCAGTTGATCACGGTGCCGTAAAGCGACCAGTCGTATTCGGAGTAGGCCTCCGGGTCGGACATGTCGAAGGTGTCGATGTCGCAGAAGTCGAAGTCCTTGGCGACGCCGCGCCCCTCGGCCAGCTTGCGGACCGCGCGGCCCAGCTGGCCGTTGCAGCCGGTGACGAGGGTGCGCTTCGGCGCCATGGGGACGACGTCCTTCAGCATCGGGTGGTTGAGGTCGGCCTCGGAGACGGTGGCCTCATCGAGCGGGATCGGCCACTCGATGGCGAGCTCGGGGTCGGCGAGGTTCACGAAGGTGTAGGTCCTCTTGAGCTCCAGCGACCAGTGGGCGTCCACCAGGTAGGTGTAGGCGGTGCCGTCCTCCAGGGCCTGGAAGGAGTTGCCCACGCCGCGCGGGACGTAGATGGCCTTGCTCGGGTCGAGTACGGTCGTGTAGACCTTCCCGTAGGTCTCGCTGCCCTCGCGCAGGTCCACCCCTGTCTCTTATACAC
>URCU01000131.1:0-5701 GCA_900546425.1 uncultured Collinsella sp.
ATGTGTATAAGAGACAGTCCCATCTCTCTCCACAAACAAGCCGCCCGGGAACGACCCGAGCGGCTTGTCGTAATCCCAATACATCCAATCGGGACTTTGATTATGCTCCTATTCGCAGCCAAAAATCGACCGTTTGCCGAAATTGTTTGCAGTATTCGTAAAATAACTGCACGAAATCGGTTTCGAACTATTGACGAGTCGAAATAGCCTTCTAATACAGGCCCGCCTCACGAATGGCCTCGACAGCCAAAGCGATCTGGTCGGGCGGTAAGACCAGCGCCATGCGCACGTGCCCCTCGCCCGAAGGACCAAAGCTCGCGCCCGGCGTCACCACAACGCCGGCCTTCTCCATAAGCTCCTCGCAAAACGCCATGGAATCGGTGCGACCACCGGGAAGCTTGGCCCACACAAACATAGAGCCATGTGCGTTGGGTCGCTCCCAGCCCAGGTCCTCAAGACCGTCGCACAGGGCATCGCGGCGCTCCTGGTACTTCAGACGCTGCGCCTCGACCTCATCGCGCGGGCCATTAAGGCACGCGATGGCGGCCTTCTGGATCGGGAAGAACATGCCAAAGTCGATCTGGCTGCGCAGCTTGGCAAAGGCAGAGACCACATCCTCGCGGCCGACCAAAAAGCCGATACGCGCACCGGTGACGTTAAACGACTTGGAGAGCGAGAAAAACTCAACGCCCACCTCGAGCGCGCCGGGATACTGCAAGAAGCTGCCGCCCGGCTCGCCGTCGAACACGATGTCCGAGTATGCGTTGTCGTGAACGATCAGCAGGTCGTGCTCGCGGGCGAAAGCGATGATCTCCTCGTAGATCTCGGGCGTGCCCACCGAGCCCACCGGGTTGGCGGGCAGCGACACAATCATGTACTTGGCACGATCGGCCACCTCGGGATCGATGCCCGCCACATAGGGCAGGTAATTGTGCTCGGCAACCAGCGGATAGTACTCGAGCTTGGCATCGGCGATCTTGGCACCCGCCTCAAAGACCGGATAGCACGGATCGGGAACCAAAATGGTGTCACCCGGATCGAGCAGGGCCAGGCCCAAATGGCCCACGCCCTCCTGCGTGCCATTGCACGACTGCACCATGGAGGGCGTAATGCCGGAGACACCAAAGCGACGCTCATAGTAATCGCACACGGCCTGCTTGAGTTCGGGCAGGTCGCGCAGGGCATACTTCCACATCTCAGGATCTTGGGCTGCCTGCGTGAGCGCCTCGACCACATGGTCGTACGGCTTAAAATCGGGCGTGCCCACGCTCATGTTGTAAATGGTCTTGCCCTGAGCCTTCAGCGCGAGAAGCTTGTTGTTGAGCGAGGCGAAGACCTCCGCGCCAAAGCGGTCGAGACGCTGCGATGCCTGCATGGTGCCACCTTTCGATATGAAAAACGCGGCGCTCCGACAAGAGCGCCGCGCGATACGGGCCATCAGATTGCAAAAGTGTAACGCTTGCAACCCCCGTATTGGTTCAATTTAGCCAACCTTAGTCAACTGGATTGAGCGCGTCGATCTGCGCAAGCCACAGACGCGAGCTAGCGTCACTCGGCATACGCCAATCGCCGCGCGGGCTGAGCGTCACCGAGCCCACCTTGGGACCATCGGGCAGGCAGCTGCGCTTAAACTGCTGGGCAAAGAAGCGACGGTAGAACGTACGTAGCCACGTGTAGACGGTCTTGGCGTCGTAGACGCCCTCGAAGCTCTTGAGCGCCATGCGGTAGATCTTGCCCGGCTCAAAGCCAAAACGCAGCAGGTAGTAGAGGAAGTAGTCGTGCAACTCGTACGGGCCCACCAAATCCTCGGTCTTCTGCGCAATCTCGCCGTCGCCCGTGGGCGGCAGAAGCTCGGGGGACACCGGCGTATCGAGGATATCGAGCAAGACCTCGGCAATGCGCCCGCCAAAGACATCGGCGGCATAGCGTACCAGATGGCGCACAAGCGTCTTGGGCACGCTCGCGTTGACGGCGTACATGCTCATGTGGTCGCCGTTATAGGTAGCCCAGCCGAGCGCCAGCTCCGACAGGTCGCCCGTGCCAATGACAAAACCGCCAGCCTGGTTGGCCAGATCCATCAGAATCTGCGTACGCTCGCGCGCCTGGCTGTTCTCGTAGGTCACGTCCTGCACGGCCGGATCATGCTCAATGTCCTTGAAGTGCTGCTCCACAGCCGCATGGATCGAAACCTCGCGGAAGCTCACGCCTAGGTCGCGAGCGAGCGACTCGGCATTGGACTTGGTGCGGTGCGTCGTGCCAAAGCCGGGCATGGACACGGCCGTGATACCGGTGCGCGGCAGGCCCAAGGCGTCGAACGCACGCACGGTCACGAGGAGCGCCAGCGTGGAATCGAGGCCGCCCGAAAGGCCGATGACGGCCGCCTTGGTGCCCGTATGGGCAAGGCGGGTCTTGAGGCCGGCGGTCTGCAGGTCGAGGATAGTCTCGCAACGCTCAGCCAGATCACCGTGGTCGGCCGGCACAAAGGGAGCGCGGGGGAAGACTCGGTCGATGTCGAGCGCATCGCGCAGGACAGGTTCTTCGGCCAGTACGCCCTCAAACGAAAACTCAACGGTCGCGGATTCCGGCGCATCGTCGGTGCGCGTCCACGTCGTCGAGCGACGGCGCTCGGCAACCAGGCGGTCAAGGTCAACGTCGGCGATGGTCATATCGCAGGTAAGCAGTTTGGTCGCGGCGAGCTTGGAGCCGTTTTCGTAGACGAGGTTCTCACCCGCAAAGACCATGTCGGTCGTGGACTCGCCCTCGCTCGCGTCCGCGTAGGCATAGGCGCAGTACAGGCGCGCGCTCTGATTGGAGATAAGGCTGCGGCGGTAATCTGCCTTACCGATAATCTCGTCCGAGGCCGACGGGTTGAGAATCACCGTCGCACCGGCAAGCGCCATCTCGGTCGAAGGGGGCGCCGGCACCCACAGGTCCTCGCAGACTTCAACGCCCAGCACCATATCCTCGGCACCCTCATCACAGCAGCGGTAGACAAGCCCCGAACCCAGCGGAACCGGACCCTGACCGGCAAATTCAACCCACACGGGATCCGCAGGCGACGGAGCAAACCAGCGACGCTCATAGAACTCGCCATAGTTGGGCAGATACTTCTTGGCCGTGAGGCCCAAAAGCTCGCCCGCGCAGCACACGGCGGCGCAGTTGTAGATATTCTCGGCAACTGCAACGGGAAGACCGATGGTAAAGACAATCGGCAGCTCGCGGGTTTCATCGAGAATATGTGCCAGTGCGGTCTCGCAGGCATGCAGTAATGTGCGGTTATGGAACAGGTCGGCCGCGGTATAGCCAGTCAGATTAAGCTCGGGCAACACCAACGCGCGAACGCCACGCCCGGCAGCATCGCGAACAGCCGCCAGCGCAACCTCGGCATTGCCCTCGACATCGGCCACGCGAATCTGCGGCGACGCCGCCGCCACACGCAAAAAGCCATCAGACTGAGAAAGGTGAAGATTCATAAGAATGCTCCCGTGCGTAGACGCCATTCACAACAATTAGCAAGTCCTATTGTAGTTCAACCGCCGGGTGGAACCGCATCCCACCAACTTGGTGAGCAATTGATGAGTTGATGGTATCTGTTAAATGTCACGTACGATTCACATCTGGTGGGTACCCTGATGGCTGCACGAAACGAAGCAGATTTACACCGGGAGGACCCCGTATGACAACCAAGTACACCGACGCGCCGCGCACGCGCGTCATGACGCCGGCATCGCTCAACAACGGCGTACACGAGAACCATTCCATTGGACAGACCATGGCCATCGCGCCCAAAAAGGGCCTGTTCGACGACATTTCCATTCCCCAGATCATCGCCGGCGCCGCAGCTGCCGCCACGAGCGTGGCGCTTGCTTCAAAGATCGGCATTGCCGGCTCGGTGATTGGTGCCGCTGTGAGCTCAGTCATCACTGTTGTGTCCTCGCAGGTCTATCGCCACTTTATCTCCGCCAGCGCCGAAGCAATCAAGGGCACGCATGCCGCTGTCGACTACCCTGCCGGCGCCTACGAGCCCGTTGAGCCCGATGTCGAGGAGCACCTAGGTGGCGCCGCGACCACGCAGGAGATGCGCCAGGTTGCGGGACGCGCGACCACGGCGCGCGTCGCCCCCAACAGCCTGCGCGCCAAGGCGGCGGCAGAGCGCAGCCAGACACAAAAGAAGGTCATCGTCTTCTCGATCGCCATCGCCATCGTCGCGGTCATCGCCTGCGCCGGCGCCATCCTTATCACCACTGCCGGTGAGGGTCTGGGCGAGCGTCCCGAGCCAATCCTGTCGTCGCGCACGACCGAGCACGACGCGGATAGCTCCGGTCAATCGCAAAGCCAGCAGGACGACCCGCAGGGCACCTCCGCATCCACCGACTCGTCCTCGAACACCCCCGATCAGTCGCAGGGCGCCGATTCTTCTGTGAACAACAACGGTACGCAATCCGGCACAACCGACTCAAGCCAAACGACTGACGGCTCTCAACCGAGCACGGGTGACCAGACGAGCGGCAATACATCGGACACGGGATCTACCGACAACGGCAACACCGACAGCTCGAACAGCTCGAGCGGAACCGCGTCCGGCACGGTATCTGACAGCTCGAGCCAAGGCACGGCATCGGGCAACTAAGCACGTTTGCCTCTCATAGATAACCGACCTGCATAACGGGCGCGAACCGGCAACGGTCGCGCCCGTTTGCCTTGGGCGACGAGATGGCAAGCCCCGCGCGATGGTAAGATGCTTTGGTGTGTAAAGAGGAGATTTGCCATGAGCAAGACAATAGTTAGGCCCACGCTATCGCTGGGCAACCACATCTATCTGTATCGCCTGCTGCGCGACGCAATCGGATGCGGCAAGCAAACGTTTATGACGCAGGTCGAGGAGGCACTCGCCGCTGGTGACATGGCCGCTTATGACCTGGGCTTCGAGTCCACGCGCGAGCTGCTCGAGGAGCTCGACGACTGCATTAAGCTGACCGTTTTTAAGGGCGGTCGCCTGTATGCCACCGTCATCGCCAACGATGCCTGGGATGCCGCCCTTGCCAAGGGCGAGGACAAGCCCAAGGCAGCCAAGGGAGCCAAGCAGTCCTACAAAAAGAAAAAACGCGGCGAGAAGGACCTGAAGGCTGTGCGCCCCAAGCACGTTAAGCGCGCCGAGCCCGAAGCCATGGTTGAAGCTGTGCCGGAATCCGAGCCCGAGACAGATACCGAAGCCGCTATTGAGGTAACAGCAGAAGCCGAAACCGAAATCGCCGCCACAACCGATCCCGAAGTCATATCCGAGCAGGAAGCCACTGCCGAGCTCAACGAGGCTCCCAAGTCGACAACCGAAGAAGCCGCTGACCAGCCCGAGACGTCTGCGTTCCAAAACAGCGATGTCTTTGGCGACGAAGCCGAGGACGATCAGCCCGACGAGCCCGCCGATCAAGGCGCTACCGAGTCGACGCCGGAGCCCGAGACGCCGCAGCCCGCCATCTCGCTCACGGTCGTCTATGACCCCGAGAACGCCAACGCCGGCATCACCACCATGGCATCCACGCCCATCGAGGCAAAGTCGAGCGTCGAGAACGAGAACGCGACGCAGGTTGAGGTTGAAACCGCAGCTGTAGATGCGCCCGTCACCGAGGAGCCCGCAGATTCCACGATCAAGCCGGAAGCTGTCTCTTATACACATCTCCGAGCCCACGAGACGCGTAGTAAT
>URCU01000132.1:0-5599 GCA_900546425.1 uncultured Collinsella sp.
ACTACGCGTCTCGTGGGCTCGGAGATGTGTATAAGAGACAGGTGCTCATGGTCACGCATGACAGCTTTGCTGCCAGCTACACGAGCCGCGTGTTGTTTATCCGCGACGGCAAGATCTTCACCGAGCTGCGCCGTGGCGACACCGACCGCCGAGAGTTCTTCGACCGCATTATGGAGGTCGTTGCCATGATGGGCGGTGAGGGCTCCGATGCTCTGTAAACTCGCTTGGGGTAACGTCCGCCGCGCCGGCCGCGACTACCTCGTCTACCTTTTGACGCTCACCCTGGGTGTCACGGTCTTCTATGCCTTTAACACCATCTCGATGCAGGTCGACATCGCCGGCATCGATGAAAAGGGCTTGGCGCAGGTTATGGGCAGCATGCTCGGCGACCTGACGTACTTTTTGGCCGGTGTCATGGCCTTTTTGATGGTGTACGCCAATAACTTCATCATGAAACGCCGCAAGAAGGAGTTTGGCCTGTACCAGGCGCTCGGCATGGGGCGCGGGCGCGTCGCCACGATCATGGCGCTCGAGACCGTAATAGTATCGGTCGTGGCCTTTGTCGCCGGCATTGTGCTGGGTGTGGGACTCTCCCAGCTCATGACGTTCTTTACGGCCTCGCTCTTTAAGACACAGATCGCCAATTTCCACTTCTTTTTCTCGATGCATGCGTTCAACCTGACCCTTGCCTGCATGCTCGTAATGTTTGTGCTCACGCTACTGCTGAACCTTCGCGCCGTGCGTCGTACCAAACTCATCGAGCTTATGGGTGCCGAGCGTCGCAACGAGAACATCAAGACACGCAACCCCTGGATTGCGATTGCCATCTTTGCCGTGGGCGTGGCGCTTGTGGGCGTGGCCTATTACCGTCTGCTACGTGATGGGTTCCCGCTAACCGCGACGGACAGCAAGCTGCAAGAGGCCATGAACCAGTTTGGTATTACGACCGCTATGGTTACCGTGGGCACCTTTGCCCTGTTCTGGGGACTCTCGGGCATGCTCATCAAGCTGCTGCAGAGCCTGCGCGGCGTGTATTGGCGCGGCCTCAACATGTTTACCGTGCGCCAGCTTGCGGCCAAGGTCAACACGGTGTGCTTTTCGATGGGCGTCATCGCGATGCTCCTGTTTTTGGCCATCACCTCGGTGACGTGCGGTATGTCGATTGCCAACGTGATGAACGAAAACCTGGAGCGCTATAACCCTGTTGATGTGTCTCAGACGTATGTCTATTACACGCCCGATACGCTCGACTACTACAAAGAGTCTTTCAATCCGTCTGAGGCCGATCGAATGGTGCTGGCCGATAGTACGGTCGATTTGTACTCCGCATGGCACGGCGATCGTATCGATCACGATAACGTTGCAGACGGTATTAAGGGCAAGTCGGCGGACAACAACGACGAGACCGGCAAGAAGGTCAATATCGCCGATGTTGCCGGTGAGCATGTGCAGATTGATTCGTATCTGAGTTACCCGTTTGGCGGCTCGAATCCTTCGGTGACCCCAAGTGAGATGTGCAAGACCATGGGCGAAAAGCTTCCCAAGGCGTTCGGGGGTAGCAATGCCGATACGATGGGTCTGTTTGTGACGCCGGCGAGCCAGTACAACAAACTGCGCCAGATGATGGGCGAGGAGCCGGTGCACATCGGTCACGACCAGTATCTGCTCACGTGTGATATGGGCGGCGAGCTGGTCGACCTGTACACCAAGTATATGGCTGGCGGCCATGCCCTTACCTTGGGCGGGCATACGCTCAAGCCCGCAACCGATAAGTCGGACGAAGATACGGCGGCCATCGCCAACTCGGCGATGGGCAGTAATCCGGGTACCGTTGTCGTTGCCGACGAGCTGCTGTCCCAACTTAATCTGCAGCCGTATTCCAGTAGCCTGCTCGTTAACTACAAACAGGGGATGGATACGACCGAGGCAGACGAGAGCATTAAATACACTGTGCTCGACAATCTGCTCGTTGACGGCAAGGAGCCGGGGTCGTGGGGAACCTTCATCACACGCTCCGAGATGTACACGCAAGCAGCGCAAATGAACGGTCTTATTAGCTACCTAGCCATCTACATCGGCTTTGTATTGGTCGTTGCATGCGCGGCGATTCTGTCGATCCAGCAACTCTCCAATGTGGCCGACGGCAGCCGCAGCTATCGTGTGCTGGCACAGATCGGCTGCGACGACCGCCAGATTCGCCATTCGGTGATGGCGCAGCAAGCGGTATTCTTCCTGTTCCCGCTGGCAGTGGGCCTGGCGCACTCCTTTGTGGCACTTAAGGTGATCATCGAGCTGGTGAGCATTTTCGGAAATATGAGCATCGGCGGCACCGTGGGCCTCACCTGTGCAATCTTCTTGGCAGCATACGGTGGCTACTTCCTGGTGACCTACCTCATGAGTACCGGCATGGTGCGAGCTGCCATAGCCACCCGCTACAGCGAGTAACAAGCGGGCAAAATCGTCGCAAAATCAGAGGCGTATGACCGCCGCGAAGGGACCAGGGGCCCTTTCGCGGTGGTTTTTGCCTACCTGGTGCGTCTCAGATACAAGTGAGTAGACTTTTTTGAACCTGCCGAGCACATCGCGACAAATGATCTATAAAACTGCAGGTCAGAGCTGTGGCGTTTTGGGGCGTGCTTGGCCTCCTGCAAAAAGCCTACTCACTTGGTTTCTTCTGCTAGAAAACCGCCGCGAGGGAAGGCAGCTCCCCCGGGTAGTCGTTGGGGACGTTCTTAAACGACTACCCAAGGAGTGTCCCAAACTGCCGGCAGAAAAGGAGCGTCCCTAACTGCCGCATCCGGAGCAAGACAACGCCGCAGGTAGAGGACGGACAGCGAGCGGGTCGCATTTGAGACAAGGTGACGTGAAACGAAAGGGCGCTGACCTCCTGGTCGCGCCCTTGAAGTTGAACGTCAGATTGTCCAAATGCGACCAGCGCAGCGTCGGCCGGTTACGGCGTTTGGTAAAACGCCGTAACCTACACCCGCTCCGCGATCTCGTGGATGAGGTAGTCGGTCTTTTCCCAGCCCAGGCACGGGTCGGTGATCGATTTACCAAAGACGCCGCCGTCGACCGGCTGGTTGCCGTCCTCCAGGTAAGACTCGATCATAAAGCCCTTGACCAGCTTGGAGATGGACTCGTTGCGGCGGCAGCTGTCGAGCACTTCCTTGCAAATGCGATACTGCTCCAGCGGACGCTTACCCGAGTTGTCGTGGTTGCAGTCGATGACCGCCGCCGGGTTGGCGTAGCCGGCGTGCTCGGTATAGCGCTCGGCCAGGCGCTCCAGGTGCTCGTAGTGGTAGTTGGGGTAGGTGCGGCCATCGAGGCCGATGTAGCCGCGCATGACAGCGTGCGCAAGCGGGTTGCCATCGCACTCGACTTCCCAGTTACGGAAGATAAAGCTCTGGTGGGCCTGGGCGGCGAAAATAGAGTTGAGCATGACGGTAGTGGAACCGGCGGTGGGGTTCTTCATGCCCACAGGCACCGAAATACCGCTCGACACCAGGCGATGCTCCTGGTTTTCGACCGAACGCGCACCCACGGCAACATAGCTCAGCAGGTCAACGAGGTACTGGTAGTTGGACGGATAGAGCATCTCGTCGGCGGTGAAGAAGCCCGTTTCCTTAATAACGCGCAGGTGCATATGGCGGATGGCCTTGACGCCCTCGAGCAGGTCGTCGGGAGCCTCGGGGTTGGGGTTGTGCAGCAGGCCCTTGTAGCCGGTGCCCTTGGTGCGCGGCTTGTTGGTGTAGACGCGCGGAATGATGATGAGCTTGTCCTTGACCTCTTCGGCGGTCTTGGCCAGTCGGTTCATGTACTCGAGCACCGAATCCTCGCGGTCGGCAGAGCACGGGCCGATGATGAGCACCTTGCGTGCGTCCTCGCCGGTAAAGACTTTGGCGACCTCGGCGTCAAATGCCTGCTTTTTGGCGGTAAGCTCGGCAGAAAGCGGCATTTCCTCGCGGATCTCCATGGGGATCGGCAGCCTGCGTTTGAATTCCATGGCCATAGGGGCCTCCTCAATCTATAGAAAGAGCAATAAACGTATTGTCGAGTGTTCGGCATTATCCGCTGTCGCACGCTAAAGTGCAAGCCCTTGCCACCCCGAAACCTGCCAAAAGGGACAGGTTTATTTTGGCAGGTTTTATCTGGGTAAACGTCGGCGGATGTCGGGAGGGAGTGGCACCGCGCGCGACCCTAAGGCTGTTGTCGGTTCCCCAGGAAACACCCTGTGGGCAAAAAATGCCAAATATGAGTACGGTTGCTAACCTAGTAACATATCAGTCTAGCAAGATAATAGACAAAGTGAAAAATATGTTCATTAACGTTGGCACACAGAAGCCCGCTAACGGGCGTTTTGATTAATTTGAAGGCGTATAGAGGCCGCAAGGAGGTCGTTTGAGGCGGTTTTGGCTGTTACAAAAAAGGTAACAGTACTCATATTTGCCATTTTTTGCCCACAGGGCTTCGAAGGGGCTGTCAATCAGGTCCCAGGGGAGGCGGCTCAAGGGCCGTAGAACAAAAACGGGGGCGCAGGTTGTCCTGCGCCCCCGTTCTCGGGCGTTATTCGTTCCCTGCGGCAGAATTTACGCCGCCTCGTCGAACTGCGAGTTGTACAGGTCGGCGTAGAAGCCGCCTTGGGCGAGCAGCTCGTCGTGCGTGCCCTTCTCGACGATGTCACCGTCGCGAATTACCAAGATCACGTCGGCGTTGCGGATCGTGGACAGGCGGTGCGCGATGACAAAGCTCGTGCGGCCTTGCATTAGCGCATCCATGGCACGCTGAATAAGCTCCTCGGTACGAGTGTCAACGTTGGAGGTCGCCTCGTCCAGAATCAGCGCCGGGCGGTCGGCCAAAATGGCACGGGCGATGGTCACGAGCTGGCGCTGACCCTGCGACAGGTTAGTGCCCTCCTCGTTGATCATAAAGTCGTAGCCGCCGGCGAGCGTATGGATAAAGTGGTCGCAGCGTGCGGCACGTGCAGCGGCTTCGACCTCGGCATCGCTCGCATCGGGGCGTCCGTAACGGATGTTCTCGCGGATAGTACCGTTAAACAGCCAGGTGTCCTGCAGCACCATGGCAAACTCGTCGCGCAGCGCCGCGCGGTCCCAGTCTCGCACGTCGACACCCTCGACGCGCAGCGAACCGCCGTCCACATCGTAGAAGCGCTGCAGCAGCTTGATGAGCGTGGTCTTGCCAGCGCCGGTGGGACCGACGATGGCGATGGTCTGGCCGGGCTGCGCCTCGCAGCTAAAGTCGTGGATGATGGTCTTGTCGGGCGTGTAGCCAAACTTGACATGGTCAAACTCCACGTGGCCGGGGCGCTTTTCGGGAATCTGCGCGTCGGCCTTCTGCTCCTCCTCGGGCGCGGCCAGGAACTCAAACACGCGCTCGGTGGCGGCGGCCATCGACTGCATCGTGTTGCTCACGTTGCCCAGCTGCTGCACGGGCTGCGTAAAGTTGCGAACGTACTGGATAAAGCTCTGGATGTCGCCGGGCGTGGCGTTGCCGGTCAGCGCGAGCTGCGCGCCCACTACGACAACGCCCACGTAACCCATGTTGCCCACCAGGCTCACTGTCTCTTATACACATCTGACGC
>URCU01000133.1:0-5486 GCA_900546425.1 uncultured Collinsella sp.
TGGGCTCGGAGATGTGTATAAGAGACAGAGCTTCTTGGCACGGTAGGCGATGTAGATGATTGCGGCGACGTTGGCGATCAGCGCGGCGATCGAGACCGCGGTGGCGGCGCCGGGGTCGAGCGTGGAGTGGGTCACAAAGATGGACTCCTCCTGGAAGTACGGGAATACCTGGGCAAACATGCACCAAATAGCAAGCGTAAAGGCGCGGTTCTGAATCCAGCCGCCCTTGTTCCAGATAAAGGCGGCGACGGTGGGCGCCAGCAGCAGCGCAAAGCCGCAGAACCAGGAGTGGGTGGGCAGGCAGTTGTAGGTGTAGCAGAAGTTCCAGATATCGTAGGCGATGATGTAGACCCAAGTCATGTCGGGCCACAACATGTCGGTCTGATCCTCGGAGGCGTAGACGCTCCACCAACCGGTCATGCAGAAGATGTTGATGAGACCGGCGATGCCGTTGAACACGTTGTTCCAGCCGGCAAGCTGCGTGGCACCCTCGGAGGTGACCCAGGTGGACTGGCCCAGGACAAAGAAGTGATAGGCGCTCTCGAAGTCGGACACGACGGCGATCATGATGTTGATGGCGACGATCACAAACGGCCACGCGCGGAACCAATGCGCCTTGCCGATCTTGCCCCACTGGTACTTAATGGCAATGAAGCCCCAGCAACCGGCCAGCGCCGCGTACACCTTGGCGTAGTGGAACCAGCTGTTCTGGTACACATGGGTGGGGTTGGTGAGCGCCCACTCGGCGCCCTGTGAGACGCCGATGGCGATGGCGACGCAGTAGATGGTCATGGCCAGCGGAGCCACGCCAAAGATGATTGCTGCGCCCAGCTTGGTGCGGCGGCCGACCTCGTTGAGCACGATCAGGCCAATAAAGACCATGGCCCAGCCGGCCCAGTGGATAAGGGTATCGCTACCCCAAACATCGAACAGCATGCTGCTCTCCTTTCACACGCCCGCGGCCCCTCTTCTGATCGCGGGCAGTTTGGCCAAATGTCGTCAGTTCTGGGGCTTGCGCTCCGGATACTTGGCGGTGTAGCCCTCGATGTGGAGCGTCGAGGCGATGATTTCCTTGACCGTCTCGTCGGGCACATCGGGGTGCGTGCGGATATACATCAAAAGACCCATGATGAGGGTGTAGAACGTCTCGTAGACATGGTCGATGCGTAGCTCATGATGGGCGACAAAATCCACCACGGTGGTGTCGCAGATATACTGCGCCACGCGTTGGACCACGTTGTGCAGAAAGCCGCCGTAGAGCGCGCCGCTGCTGGAGGTGAGCGTACTCGGCAGCTCGTGGCCGCTGGCGACCAGGCGCTTAAAGAGCGGGGCGACGGTGTCGAGTGCGCCCTCGATATCGCCGACGGTGCGGTTGGCATTCCACTGCTCGAGCTCGGAGATAAAACCGTCGATTGCCTCGTCCATGACGGCGGTGACGGCGGCGTCCATGTCGGCGAAGTAGTGGTAGAACAGCGAGCGCGTGCAGCCGGCTCGCTTGGTTACGGCCGATACCGATAGGTGGGACACGCCCAGCTCGGAGCTTACGGTGCGCACGGCGGCGAGGATCTCGCGACGGCGTTCGTCGCCCGTCAAGCGCTTTGCCGCGCTATCGGATACGGGGGCGGCATCGACCACAGAGGTATCTGCTGCGTTGTTGCCCATGTTTTGCCGCCTTTCATCCTCTTTTGCCTGACCGTTCGCCTAACAGTCTTGAATATTGTTGACGGTTCGTCAATACTATTTTTGACACAATGTCAACAATGGCGGGTGAACGGCATGGGGGCATGCCCGGCCTGCAAAAAAGAGGGGTGCTGCGGTCTCGCCGGGCTGTGGCAAGAGAAGGGACAACCATGATTCTCAACGGACCGGGAATTAGCTACACCGAGCCCGATATCGGTTCGGAGTTCGTGCCGCCGCTGCCGGAGCATCCGCGCGAGGCCATCGTCAAGCTGTGTGAGCACTGCACCAACCGTCTGCTGCATCGCGACGAGCTGCTGGGCTACGAGTACTGGTCGTTTGCCGAGGCCGCGACCGACGAGCAGGCCGAAGTGCTCTGCAAGATGAAGATGCGCCGTCCCTACACGCTGTCCGAGATGGTCAAGCTCACCGGCATGCCCGAGGCCGATATCGAGAAGATGCTCGACGACATGAGCTACACGGGTCTGCTCGAGTACAACTGGGAAAATCCCGAGCGCGCCAAGCAGTGGGTCCTGCCCATGCTGGTGCCGGGTTCCGCCGAGTTCCTCAACATGCGCGTGGGCCAGCTCGAGGAGCACCCGGTCTACGCCAAGTTCTTTGAACAGGCATCCAAGGGCCCGCTGTCCAAGGCCACGCCGATGGTGCCGCCCGGAGGTGCCGGTATCGGCATGCACGTCATTCCGGTCGAGAAGGCCATTGACGCCGCGAGCACCTCGGTGCCTATTGAGCATATCGAGCACTGGCTCGACAAATACGAGGGCAAGTATGCCGCCAGCACCTGCAGTTGCCGCGCGAGCCGTCGCGTGATGGGTGAGGGCTGCGCCGACGACCCGGCCGATTGGTGCATCGCCGTGGGCGATATGGCCGACTACGTGGTCGAGACCGATCGTGGCCATTACGTGACCCGCGACGAGGTCTACGACATCCTGCGCCAGGCCGAGGACAACGGCTTTGTGCACCAGATCACCAACATCGACGGCGAGAACAAGATCTTCGCCATCTGCAACTGCAACGTCAACGTGTGCTACGCCCTGCGCACCTCGCAGCTGTTCAACACGCCCAACTTGTCGCGCTCGGCCTATGTCGCCAAGGTCGAGAAGGACAAGTGCGTTGCCTGCGGTCGCTGCGTTGAGGTGTGCCCGGCCGGTGCCGCCAAGCTGGGCCAGAAGCTCTGCAGCAAAAAGGCCGGCGGACAGGTGCCCGAGTATCCGCGCCAGGAGCTGCCCGATGCCACCAAATGGGACCACACCAAGTGGTCGCCCAACTACCGCAACGATAACCGTATCGAGACGCACGAGTCCGGTACCGCTCCCTGCAAGACGGCCTGCCCCGCGCATGTCGCCGTTCAGGGCTATTTGAAGCTCGCGGCTCAGGGTCGCTATGACGAGGCCCTAGCACTCATCAAGCGCGAGAACCCGCTGCCCGCTATCTGTGGCCGTGTGTGCAATCGCCGCTGCGAGGATGCCTGCACCCGCGGCCGTGTGGACGCCGCCGTGGCTATCGACGAGGTCAAGAAGTTCATCGCCCAGCGCGATCTGGACGCCGCGACCCGCTATGTCCCACCTGTGGTGACCCCGACGCGTGCCGGCGGCTTCGATCAGAAGGTCGCCATTATCGGCGCCGGCCCGGCCGGTCTGTCCTGCGCTTTCTACCTGGCCGAGAAGGGCTACAAGCCCGTCGTATTCGAGAAGAACGAGCGTCCGGGCGGCATGCTCACCTACGGTATTCCTAGCTTTAAGCTGGAGAAGGACGTTATCGAGGCCGAGGTCGAGATCATTCGCCTGATGGGCGCCGAGTTCCGCTATGGCGTGGAGGTCGGTCGCGAT
This sequence comes from uncultured Collinsella sp., assembly GCA_900546425.1. Classification (GTDB taxonomy): domain Bacteria; phylum Actinomycetota; class Coriobacteriia; order Coriobacteriales; family Coriobacteriaceae; genus Collinsella. The sequence goes on from URCU01000133.1 coordinate 3,525, forward strand.
GTGACGCTCGACGAGCTGCGCGAGCAGGGCTTTAAGGCCTTCTACGTGGCTATTGGCTGCCAGGGCGGCCGCCTCGCCGGTATTCCGGGCGAGGATGCCGAGGATGTGACCGTGGCCGTCGACTTCCTTCGCGAGGTTAACAGCGGCAAGATCGACGCGCTGCCCGGCCGCACCATCGTGGTGGGCGGCGGCAACGTGGCTATCGATGTCGCGCGCAACGCCTGCCGTCTGGGTTCCGAGCACGTCGAGATGTTCTGCCTGGAGAGCGAGGCCCAGATGCCCGCCAGCGAGGAGGAGCGTCGCGAGGCCGTTGAGGACGGCGCTCACATCAGCTGCGGCTGGGGTCCCAAGGAGGTTCACCTGGACGAGTCCGGCCGTGTGTGCGGTATCACCTTCAAGCGCTGCACGCGTGTTTTTGACGACGAGGGCCGGTTTGCGCCCGAGTACGACGAGAACGACCTGCGCCGCGTCGATGCCGACCGTGTCGTCATGTCGATTGGCCAGTCCATCGTGTGGGGCGATCTGCTGGCTGGCTCCAAGGTGGAGCTTGGCCGCGGCCAGGGTGCTCTTGCCGATCCCCAGACCTACCAGACCGCCGAGCCCGACATCTTTGTGGGCGGCGATGTCTATACTGGTCCGAGCTTTGCCATCGATGCCATTGCCGCCGGTCACGAGGCCGCCGTCTCCATCCATCGCTTTGTGCAGCCGGGATCAACGCTTACTATCGGCCGCAACCAGCGCCGCTACACCGCGCTCGACCGCGACGATGTCGTGATCGAGAGCTACGACAACGCGAGCCGCGAGGTTGCCCACGTGGACCGCGAGCGCGAGAAGGCCGCGCCGTTTAGCGAGTACGTCGAGACCTTTACCGAAGAGCAGGTGCGCGCCGAGACCGCCCGCTGCTTGGGCTGCGGTGCCTCGATCGTCGACCCCAACAAGTGCATCGGCTGCGGCCTGTGCACCACCAAGTGCGCGTTCGACGCCATCCATCTGGATCGCGACCGCCCCGAGTGCTCCACGATGGTCAAATACGAGCAAAAGCTCCCCAGCCTCGGCAAGTACGCTTTGAAACGCGCAATCAAAATCAAGTTCGGTCGCAAGTAAGTAGTCATAACGGGAACGGCGGAGGAAAAAGTGCACGAGCTCGGAATCGTTTACCACATCATTCGCGATGTTGAGAACGTGGCGCGTGCCAATGGCGTGAGTCGCGTTTCGAGCGTCACGCTGCTGCTGGGCGAGGTCTCGGGCGTCGTTCCCGACTTGCTGCTCGACGCTTGGCGCTGGGCGGCAGATAAAAAGTCCATCACCGAGGGTGCGGAGCTTATTGTGGAGCCTGTCGAGGCCGTGACGCATTGCGAGGCGTGCGGCTGCGACTACGTGACGGTCGAGCACGGCAAGACCTGCCCCCATTGCGGCAGCGGCGAGACATACCTGCTGCAGGGCCAGGAGGTCATGATCAAGCAGATCGAGACCCCCGACGAGGACCCGGCAGACGCTGCTCCTGACGGTCCTTCCGACGCTCCCGACGCCGTCGACGCCGCCAACCCCCTCCACATCGCCTAACTTGGTCGTTGGGTGTTCCTATAGTTTTGTCAACCGTCGGGGCTACTCCCGGTAGGGCACCCGGTCGCGCATCACGGCGTATATCGCCCTGAGCCGCTTCCTCGCGACGGCCTTGAGCGCCCGCCCGTGCCCCATGCCCCGCGCCCTGCAGGCCCGGTAGTACTCGCCGTAGCGCCCCGAGGACCTCACCAGGCTGTTGCACGAGAAGACCAGCAGGGACTTGAGCCTCGCGTCGCCGCGCCTGGACGCCCTGACCGACCTCACCGACGTGCCGGAGCTCCTCACCCTCGGGGCTATGCCGCAGTACGAGGCCAGGTGGTCGTGGTCCGGGAACCTCCCGATGTTGTTAGCGCTAATCTAAAATTGACCACTTTCGCAAACGCATCTCGCCGAATGCGC
>URCU01000134.1:0-5480 GCA_900546425.1 uncultured Collinsella sp.
GTCGGCAGCGTCAGATGTGTATAAGAGACAGTTGTGGATGACATGCTTAGCGGCAGCCATGTCGAGACGCTTGGTGACGGTCTTGAGGGCAGCCTGGGCCTTCTCGGCGTCGCCCTCGGCGACGGCGGACTGGACGTGCTTGGTCAGCGTCTTGAGCTCGGACTTGACAGCCTTGTTACGCATGCGAGCTGCCTCATTGGTGCGGATACGCTTCTTCTGAGACTTGATGTTTGCCACTTCTGGAGTTCCTTTCGAGTTCCTTGCAAAAAATGTATGACACCTCTGAGACACGGTGAGGTCATGCAAGCGCCTACTATAGCACGCTCCCCCTCAAAGGGATAGAACGAATTTGTCAAATAGGCAGGTATCATCACGATTTTCTCAAGATGTTCGTAATCCAGAGCAAAAGCGCGGTCTCCGAATCGGCCGAACCCTTGAGCGCGAGCCCTACATCGACGGCACCCTCGAGCGCGGCAACGAGCTCGGTCATCGAAAAACGACGTGCCCAGGTAAGGTGATTCTTGACCTGCCAGGCCTGGAGCTTGAGCGTCGCGGCGAGCTCACGCCCCTGCCCACGCCCATCGAGCGCCTTAGCAACAATCAGCTCACGGATGCGACCGCATAGCAGCGTGTAGGTCCACACGTAACTCTTAGAGGGCAGAAGTTTAAAGAGCTCGAGCGAACGCCGCATATCGCGAGCCGAGACGGCGTTGAGGAAGTCCCAGGGTTGAACCTCGGCCGTGCGCACGATCCAACGCTCCACGTCGGCAAGCTCAATCTGGGGCGCCTCGACCATCTGGGCGAGCTTTGCCAGGTCGTTATCGAGCATGCGCGTGTTTTCGCCCGAACGCGAGACGAGCTCCTCGGCAGCAGCCGTCGAGATGGACTTACCGTGCTGCGTCGCCATCTGCTGAACGCGACGCGGCAGTTCCCAGCGCTTGGTACCCGAGCAATCGACGACAGCCTTCTTGTCGATCTTGGCGATTGCCTTATACAGGCGCGTATTCTTGGCAAGTGTGTCGGCGATAATGAGACAGACCGTCGTGGGGCTGGGACTTGCGAGGTACTCGACGAGCGGTTCCGAGACCGCCTTGGCAAGCTTGGAGCAGCCGTCGAGGATCACGAGGCGAAACTCGCTACCCATGGGAAAGGTATTGAGCGAGCCGACGATCGACTCGATATCGGGATCTTTCGTCATGTCGCGTTCATCGAGGTTGAACTCAACCATACCCGACTTTTCCAAGCGAGCTTTCATACGCGAGACGGCGTGGTCGCGTTTGACACCATCGGTACCGACGATCAGATAAGCCGGCAGCAGACCGGTTTCGGACATTGCGCTCCCCTCTCGCAGACTCTCGAATTCGTACCGTGCCATTTTAGCCCAGGGGTTGGTCCCGCGCCAACGGCAGCATCACGGTCGCTGGCATCGCGTCGCAAAGCCCTTCGCGGTCGGCGAGACGGTAATGTCGCCGTGTTCGATGGTGCATGCGAACGCACCACCCGCTTCCTTAACGGCATCGATGCAGGCATCCGACGGATGGCCGTAACGATTTCCCTCGCCGGCGCTCGCGATAGAGAGCTCGGGCTTAAGCGTGCCCAGCAGGTCTAGGTCGACGGAAACTTTTGAGCCGTGATGTCCAAGCTTGAGCACATCGATATCCCCCACCTCCTGTACAAACTCGCGTTCCTGATCGAGCTCGGCATCGCCGGTGAGTAGCATGCGGAGGCTCTGGCCTCCTTGGGCATAACTGAGCAGCAAGACAAGCGAGTCTTCATTGCCCTCGCCATCCACCGTGTCAAACGGCCACATCACACGAGCCCGAAATGTGCCGATATCGATCGTGTCCCCGCGAGCCACCTGCCGGTACGTTACGCCCGGGCGATTTAGGACCTCAGCGGGCGCATCCTCCAGCGCATTAGCCGCGACCGCAATGGCTCCAACCGAAAACTGATCGAGCACATCGGGAAGGCCACCCCAGTGGTCTTCGTCCCAATGTGTCACGAAGACGGCGTCGATATGGTGGACGTTATTGCGAACCAGCGCACTTACCACGCGCTCATCAAGCCCACAGTCGACGAGCGCCACGGTCCTACCTTGGCGAATAAGAATGGCATCGGCCTGCCCCACATCGAGCACCGTCACCGAAGGCGACGCGAATCGATCCCAGTAGACGTACGGAATCGCAGCCAAGAGCACCAGGCATGCAAGCCCAGCAGCCATAGGTCGTGCCTGCGGGCGCGGCCACCAGACTAGAAGGATCCCCAGAAAACACGGCACAAGGTATATCCACATGCTATCGGGCGGCACGCTCACGGATGCACCCGGAACGGCGGCAAAGAGCTGTTCGAAGAACAGTGCGCAACGCGCGGCAATCATGGGCACAACGAGCGCCCAAACCTGCAACGGCGCCACGAGCGAAAAGGGAACCAGCACGATCGACACAGCGAGCAGTAGACTCACCACCGGACCGATGACCGCATTCGCCAACGGAGCAATGAGCGAGAACGCACCAAAGGCAGGAATGGTGATAGGCAGCGTCGCCAACTGCGAGCACAGCGTGACGGAAAGCATGCTGGCAATGCCCGGCGGCACACCCAACTCACTCAAAGCGTAGGTCGCATAGGGGCAAAAGCACAGAATGGCAAAGACGCTGGCACATGAAAGCTGAAAGCCCATCTCGAACAGCACCGTCGGCCGCAGTAGCACAAAGATGGACATAGATACGAAGAGTGCCGAAAGGCCGTGCCGGCGACGCCCCACACCGTTTACGACAAGCGTCGCGAAGACCATGCAGCACGCGCGCACGGCCGAGGGAGACGCACCCGTAAAGGCAGCGTAGCCCACAAGCGTTATCGCCAATATCGCCCGCTGAAGACCACGTGAACACCGAGTCTTTTGCAAGACACCCTCGATTACAAACCCCACGATAGCCAAATGGCTGCCCGAGACGGCGATAAGATGCGCCGTTCCCGTCACCGAAAACCAGTCGCCCGCCGGCTGGGCACGCAGCTCGGCCGAACGACCGCAGACGACACCGGCTATGAGCGCACGCGCCGGGTCGGTCGCAGGCGCGATGGACGCAAGCAGCCCATTTCGCAGCCGAAGCAGCGGCCCCGGAGAGCCCTCATCGACCGACACAATCCGAACGGCTTTAACCTTGCGCACCTCGCCTCGGAGCACGCGCGAGCGCCCATACGCATCGTTCTCGAAGCGCGTAACGCGGCCGATAACGCGCACATGAGACCCGGCACCAAGCTCGCGGTCGCACGACAGACGAACCTCACCCAAGCGCCTGCCGTCCACGCATGTTTCGCAGGTGTAGGAAAACGCCCCATCGTTTATGGACGGATCACCCTGCACGACAAACTCGAGACTGCTTGCCGCTCGACCGTCGAGCGCCTTCGTGGCACTTAGCGCACCCACAGCCCACCACGCCGAAACAATCGAGCCCGTCAGCAAACCGATAGCTGCGGCATATAGCCAACGTTTCCACAAGACAAGTCGCTCACAAGATCGAGCCAGCACCATGCACAGCGACGCCGCAACCGAAATAACTACAAGCGGTCCGACCGCCGATGTCTGCTCCCCCAGCATCGCATCGGCGGCCACGTTGAGCACCAAGACACAGCTAACGCACAGGCCGGCACACAAGGCCATCGTCCATGGCATGAGGGGCCGCGGGGGCATCACATGCTCGCGCTTGGGCGCGCTCATACGCAGATGCAATCTTTGATTTTGGCGAGCTTCTTCTCACCGATCCCCGATACGCGCATCAGGTCGTCGACTGAGGCAAAAGCACCGTTCTTTGTCCGCTCATCGATAATCGACTGAGCCATAGAAGGCCCAATGCCCGAGAGCGTCTGCAGCTCCGCCGCACTTGCCGTATTGATGTTCACGAGCCCCGACGAAGACCCCGCGCCAAGGGTCGTGGCAGCACCACTTTCGGCCCCGCCGACCGCCGCGGCCGCTTGTTGCTCCCCCACCGTCGGAACATAGATCTTTTGGCCATCTGTGATCTTGGACGCACGGTTAAGCCCTGTCACATCCGCCTCGGCCGTAAGCCCTCCGGCGGCATCAATCGCTTGGGACACCCGCGCTCCATCTTTGAGCCGGTACACGCCAGGCCTCGCAACGGCTCCATCAACATCGACGTACACCTCGGCAGTAGAAGAACTCTTGGCAGACGACTCATCGGCAACATCAGAAGACGCATCCCCGGCCCCGTGCACATCCGAGACGCTCGCCTCATCACTACGCTCAAACGACACGCTACTGGAGTGGCCACCAAAACTTGCCATCGCCAAACCGCTCGCGACGGCAATGACAACCAGAATCGCCACCACCACCGCTTTATGCCCGAGCAACTTGCCCGCCCAGCGGTCCATCTTTTTGACCCGTTCATGTTTTTCGCGCTGCGCCATAGCAAACACCTCCCAACAACATCGTGTCAGGAAAACGCAGCAAAACGAACCGCATGGACAAACCAGTTTTGACGGTCAAACCAAATACCGACCAAAACCTTGCGCGAACATGTCCATTTATTCAGTCACGCGTCAGCGAATGAACATCTTGGCATCATTTGCCCAGATAGAAAAAGACCGACGATACAGGCGCATCGTCGGTCTATGCAGGCAATTACTCGTGATCTTGGTAAATCTCACGCGGAGCAAGCTCCGAATGTTTGCGTTTTAAGGTCTTAGGGGCCTTATACGTGTTGCTGGAGAAGTCGATATACTCGGTCTGCTTAAGCAGGCGCTCGATCATTTCCTCGTGGTCGAACAGCTCCCAGGCCTCGTGCACGGCATCGAGTTTGGCGTGCGTCTCGGGACGACGCGGCATAAACAGCGTGCAGCAGTCGGGCGCCGCATCGGTGGAAATATCGAACGTGCCGATCTCCTGAGCGCGCGCAATGATCTCCTGCTTGTCGGACCCGATGAGCGGACGGAACACGGGAATCTTCACGGCCTCGTTGACGGCCATGATGTTCTCGAGCGTCTGGGAGGCAACCTGACCGAGCGACTCGCCGGTAACGATGGCCTTGGCGCCCTCGATATGTGCAATGCGCTCGGCAACCGAATACATGATGCGGCGATACATGATCACGCGCAGGTTGCTGGGGCAGGAGACGGAAATCTCACGCTGGCAATCGCCGAACGGCACCACGTACAGGCGGCCGATCTGGACACCCGGCTCAAGCGCGCGGATAATGTCCTGCACCAAATACTCGCTCGTATCGGGAGTCTGCGGACGACCGGAGAAATGTACCGGCACGCACACCGCACCGCGACGCGCGAGCATCCAGGTCGCCACCGGAGAATCGATGCCCGACGACAGAAGCGTCACGACCTTGCCGGCAGAACCCACCGGCAGACCGCCCACGCCGCGCTCGGAGCGCGCGTACACGTAAACGCTACCCTGGACCACCAGTACGTGCACCATCGCATCGGGGTCTGTCTCTTATACACATCTGACGCTGCCG
>URCU01000135.1:0-5337 GCA_900546425.1 uncultured Collinsella sp.
CGCATTGCCTACGATACGGGCAAGCCCCGAGGGGCCGCCGATCGGGCGCCTCCGGCATGCCGCACGGCAAGGCGCTCCAGGCGCTGGCGCGAAAGAGGCTGAAGGTCATCTACGCGATCATGCGGGACAGGGTTCCCTACGCAGCTTAGTCGAAGCACTCTGAACAGATTGGAGCCCACCGGCCGAAAGGCCTGGCGTTAGCATGTCGCGGTTCAGTCTCGCAAATGGCATTCCCCGGTTGACAAAACTATAGGAACACCCCCCCCCTAATTTAAATTGCGGGATGGACTCCCATTTGCTCCCGGCTTGCCATCTGACAGATTTCTGGCAAGCTTCAATTGTCGATAGTCCTCGGGTAACTGAATTCTCAGCCTCCGTCTAAAGCCCCGGCTGCAAACCGATCACAAAAAATCCGGGCCAATGTAGGCCCGGATTCATGTATACGCCGCTTGTGAAATTTTGGTCCGCGCTAATCGGTGAACGCAATCTGCCTGTCGCAAACCTCCAGCGCGGCGGGACGATGCGTTACCGCAATGACCGTTTTATCCGATAGCGCACGCAAGTTTTCCAAGACCTGCCGCTCCGTCTCGGGATCAAGCGAGCACGTAGCCTCATCCAGCAAGAGCACGGGCCTGTCTATATAAACTGAACGAGCGATAGCAAGACGCTGTATCTGCCCCTCTGACAAGCCGGCGCCGCCTTCACCCAACTGAGTATCCAGTCCCTCGGGCAAATCCTTGACGAAGTCCGCGCATGCGGTGTGCAAAGCTTCCCATATCTGACAATCACAGGATGGGCCCCGTGAGTCGCCAAAAGCAACTGCCTCGCGAACAGTGCCCCCCATAAGATGGTTGCCCTGAGGCACATATGAAAATAACGAGCGCCAGCGCGCCGTCAAAGCGCTACGGACGCCCCCGTCGAGCACCACGCTGCACTCGCCCGTTTCGCAGGGACAAAAGGCCATCATGGCCTTCAGCGTAGTCGACTTACCGCAACCGCTTGGTCCCGTAAATGCTACAAACTCCCCGCGCCTAATATTCATGTCGGGACAACAGATTGTCCGCAAGCCGCCCGACTCCGCCATATCACCGGACGCAGCAGCATACGTGCAAGTAAGGCCGCGCAATTCTAATCCGGCAAAAATCTCCGCCTCGGGTTTAATATCAATAGTTAGATCGTCTGCGCCATCCAACGGCAACCACTCTGCATCCATGAGGCGTTCGGCGCTCGCCGTCATGGCAAAGTAACGAGGAACGCAACCCGTGATGTTTGCCAACGGGCCCTGGACCTGGCCGACAAGTTGCAGTGCAGCCACAAAAGAGCCGTAGCTTATAAATCCACGATAGATGCCGTATGCACAATATGCCGCGGCGACTAGATACGCGCCGCGCATGGCAATGCCAAAACCGATGTTGCACACATTGGAAAAGTGATTTCTACGCATGCATGCCGCACGGTGTTCATCCAAAAGCTGGGCAGTCTGGGATTTCGCGAATGTTTCTCTCTGGAAGCTCTTTACTACGAGTAGGCTATTAAGACACTCAAGAAGATAGGAACGGGCGCGTCCGTCGGCTTCGCGAATCCGCTTATGTAGACGCTTGAGCACCCGACGAAAACCAAGCGTAAAGCACGCGAAAATAATGCCCGCCGGAATAAGCATCCAGGCGACCCGGGGTACCATGACAACCAACAGCGCAAGCGAACCGACAAGCTGGGCAAGCATTCCGGCTGCGGAAGGCAAAACCGTAGTTGCAGCAGAGGCTACAATGCGCGTATCGTCGGTCAGACGGCTCATCCACTCACCGGTATGGGTGGCCTGGACACTCGAGAGCTCGGCATGCAACACTTTATCAAGAAACCTTAGCCTTAAAGTGTTTTGAAACAACGTGCGGGTATATTCCTGCAGATAGCGATAAAAAGCCTGTAGCGCAATCATCGCAATAGAAACCGCCGCAAATAGAATCACATTGAAGCGAAGCGCTTCGGGTGCACCGCCAACTGCCGCGTTAACCAAATCGCGCATTACCCAAGCGACATACACTCCACCGCACGCGATTGCGACCTCTATCACGGCAAGGACGACAACCGCCCAAAGCCGCCGTCCCAAAACCCGAATCAGCCAGGGAATGGCGCACGACCCGGAATCAACCTCCACGAAAGTGCCTCCTTGTATGAAATATAGAATGAAGGGCGCCGCCACTGGGCGCCCTTCCAACATGATGGCTTAGACGCCTCAAGCGCCAATGGTCAAGTATGATCCGTACACTTTGGCTAATATCAAGCAACCCGGCTACTCGGACGCGATTCCGGACTGCACGAGCGCCTGCAAGAACGCATCGACATCATTGCCCGCCTGCTGTTCGTCGACATCGTAGGACTCAACAACACGAGCCACAATCTGCTCACGCGAAAGGCCCTCCTCAATGCCCTTCCATGCAAGCGCTGCCGTATCGTTCAGCTTCACAATGCCGCTAAACTCCACGGCGGCCGAACCCGTCGCGACAGCCACCCACTGTCCGCCAACCTGTTGGATAACAAAACCCTTTTTGATTTTCATCGTCTATCCCTTCATTCAGTTTCTTGACAGTCACGAACCGTCTTCGCATAATCTTGGCCCGTCAACGCCTCAAAGGACGTCTTAACGGCTGTTTCCGAGATATCGCAGCCCATAGTCCACACCGGCACCTCGGCAAGTACGCGATCAAGGCACCTCAACACCGTAAGTGCGCCCAGCGGGCTCTCCCGTGGGATGTGGCATTGCCTAACGATTTGCTCCGCGGCATCATTGGGAGCCAGCCGCTCAATAGAACAGACAGGCGCCTGGCGAAGTATGCAAATCCCCGCCAGAGGAGCACTTCCGTTATAGCCCCAACCCTCTTTGCCCGTCCAAGGACAGCCGTAAACAACAGTCTCGCCATTCTCGGGAACATACAGGAAAGGCTTGTCCCCGTTGAGTATCTTGGCACCATGAGCGCCTAGGTACTTTCTCCACAGGCGAGCGTGCGTCGACTTGCCGGTACCGCTACGCGCAGTAAAGGCGTAGGCCCGCCCCCCATACTCTACGACACAGGAATGGAAGAGCACGCGCCGTAGCGGAGCCAGTTTATCCGCGGTCAATCTATGTATAGTGCACAGCTCCACGTAAGGATCGGGGAACTCCGGGGACATCGCGCGGTCGTAAGCCAAATCGTCATCTGTCGCCCTGATCGTAAACGCGGGCTTTTCACTCATATCTTGTTCGAGATATGAGGCACCGACTCGTTCGAGCATGCCAAAACGAGAAACCACCTGCACGGGAATGTCCGCAAACCTAAAGCTCAGCAAGCGTTCGCCGTCTTTGTCTTGTACCATGCGCCTACCTCCCACGATGCTTCCAAAACTTCGCCAGCCCAGGAAAGACTCGTTTTATCGTGCCCTTGATCCTCATGACCGCTCTACGCCTTGCGATGCGACCCCGTTCACCGCGTCGCAGCTTTTTTACATAGTCAAGATACACAGGGTCATCGACCAGATATGATTTGCCGTCGCGCACAAACGACACCAGCACACCAAGCACATCATCGAAGGGCACATCGTATTCGTAGCTAATGCAGTTATCCCCCAAGATTATGTAACCAGTTGGCTCCACCCCCACGATGCGATGTAGCGCATGCTTACGACCCACCGCATGGTAATACAGAACCACGTCGTTCTCGCAAAACCGTTCGCCGGGCTTTGCCGCCCTGATGGTCACAAGATCGCGCCCCTGTCGCAACATGGGCTCCATGGAAATACCACTCGTGCGGTAAACGAGCACACCGTCGCGATTTAGGACCTCCTCGAATGTGCTCTCGGTAACGGAAACAATCTGACGCTCAGCGGTCATATAACCCCATCTCGTACCCAAGGCTGCGACGTCGGGCCGCCTCCTCCATATCGGACCGCACGCCACCGGCGATATCTTCACGCGTCAAGATGATTCGGGCGCATCTGACCGCCTGATAAATCCAAGCAAAAGGACGCAAGATAGCATGCCTGCGTGCTGCCTTCCAGTTACTTCTGCCGCCCCTCTGTAGGTATTTAAATAAGCTAACGGGGTCACGAATCTCTGTTAAAGCTGTTGCGCCGGTCTTCGCAACAACCTTCATGCCAAAATTACCCAGCAGCATTACGTGCTCCAAAAGGTCGGAGCATATCGCAGAATCGATATCGAAACACCATTCAAAGCCGTCTTTCGGCAGCCCAAGGTACAGTTGACAAAACCGCGTAAGACACTTTGCCGTACGTTCGATCTTCTCATCGCCCAGCGTCTGGGAAAACTCCGCCCACCCTTCATGGGCGAGATATTTCTTTGCAAACAGCATCCAGTCGATGATCTGACGGAAACCCAGACCACCCGACGCGAGGTGCTTGCGCACATGAAGCAGCAGCACGACACCGTTAACCATGGGAGGAAAGACTGGGAACTCGTGACCCTGCACGCAAGCTGTCTCTAAATGCGCAAACGACTCTTGGAAAAGGCTCTCCAAACCAATCGCATTGTCCGGAATACCATTGGGTCTCCAATGAAGTTCCAGGTGCACACCGTCCCTTTCGAGTCCAATATGATGATCGGAAAGTCCTTCGTCGTCCTCCCCAAGATATCCAACGCCGAGCAATACCTTACGAGCTCGCGTCATGTCATCAGGCAAAACCATAAGGTCAATATCGCCATAGGAACGCAGGGCGGGATCTGGATACAGCGCGCCCGCGGCAGCGCCCTTAAGAATAACGGCCCGAATGCCCGCCGCGTCCAAAACAGAAAGAGCCTCGTCCTGAACTTCGAGCAGATGCCCAAACAAGGCTCGACGCCTAAGATCGATATTAAGCCACGTTGCGACAAGCGCTTTATCCTTGCATGCATCGGACAGCCCTCCCGGCAAAAGCGCCAACCCGGCGATGGCCTGCACCTGCAGCTCGGAATACACCTCGGAAGGATCGAGCCCCTCCGGAAGCGCAAACGCCTCACCGCCCGAAAATGCCGAGCGAACAATATCGCAGATCGCGCTTTCTAGCAAAGTCAATCGTGCACCCTCCCGTTTAAGCAACTGCATTTTTTCGGGCATCATAGTAGCAGCGTTTTTGAGAAGTGAGGATGGTTGATGCACTGCCCAAGGAAAGGACGCGCGAACAATTCCCATTAAAACGGCGGTGCGGCGTCATATCCCCCGCATAGGTGCGCAACAAAATCGTTTAAATATGAGTTCTTTAGCAGTATTTATGAAGAGAACTACACACTCTAGACCAATCTGTTGACTAACAGCCCCATTACAGTCTGAAGTGGGCCACCGATAAATTTCGATGGCGAGCATTCGGCGC
>URCU01000136.1:0-5318 GCA_900546425.1 uncultured Collinsella sp.
TTACTACGCGTCTCGTGGGCTCGGAGATGTGTATAAGAGACAGCTCACCGACTACGAGCGCCTGCTCAAGCAGTTCCGCGGCCTTGCCGTCGAAACCATCCAGGGCAACATCCCCACGGTCTGCCACACCGCGCTGCAGGCATCGTCCATGAGCGACCTCAACCACGACGGCAGCGAGATTACGCATTGCCCCAACTGCCACCGCCTGCTGGTGCTCCCGAGCAAGGAAGATTAAATGATGACGGCGGCACCCAACAATTCAATGCAACTTGAGGGAAAAACGATCCTGCTGGGCATTACCGGCGGGATCGCCGCCTATAAGTCGTGCAATATCGTGCGCCTGCTGCAAAAGCGCGGCGCGCGCGTCAAGGTCGTTATGAGCGAGCATGCCACGGAGTTTGTGGGCCCGCTCACCTTCCGTGCGCTCACCAACGAGCCCGTTGCCGTGGGCCTATTCGACGACCCCTCCGACCCTATCCACCACATTTCGCTCGCGCAGGAACCCGACCTGGTGGTCGTGGCGCCTGCCACGGCAAATATCATCGCTAAGATGGCCAACGGCATTGCCGATGACCTCATCTCCACGACGCTGCTCGCCACGCCGCGACCCATTGTGATCGCACCTGCCATGAACAACGGCATGTGGAAGGCGCCGGCAACCCAGGCCAATATGGCCACGCTGCGCGACCGCGGGGTGCACGTGGTTGGCCCCGGTAGTGGCTACCTTGCCTGCGGTGACGTGGACACGGGGCGCATGAGCGAGCCCGAGGACATCGTCGAAGCCATCTGCGAGGTGCTCAATCCCGTGCCACAGGACCTTGCAGGCAAGCGCATCGTCATCACTGCCGGCCCCACGCATGAGTCGATCGATCCGGTGCGCTTTATCGGTAATCGGTCGTCGGGCAAGATGGGCATTGCCCTGGCGGGGGAGGCCGTACGCCGCGGCGCTTCGGTCAAGCTCGTGCTGGGACCGACGTCGCTCGATGTTCCCCGCGGCGTGGAGTGTGTACGCGTGCAGACCGCCGCAGAGATGCTGCAGGCGGCGCTAGGTGCCTTTCAGACGGCCGATGCGGCCATTTGTGCGGCGGCTGTCGCCGACTACACACCTGCCGCTCCTGCGGATCACAAGCTCAAAAAGGCCAACGAACGCTTGGATCGCATCGAACTGGTCGAGACCGTTGATATTTTGGCTGAGCTCTCGCGCCAGAAGGGCGAGCGCCGTGTGATCGGATTTGCAGCCGAGACCGATAACGTCGTGGAGTACGCTGAGCGCAAACTTGCCCGCAAGGGCTGCGATGCGATCATCGCCAACGATGTCTCGCGTGCCGATTCGGGCTTTGGAACCGACACCAACAAGGCCTGGATTGTGAGCACGGCGGGCACGAAAGAACTTCCTGTGCTAACAAAACCCCAGCTCGCAGATACAATTTTGGACTTGCTCAAAAATAATTAAAAAAGTTCTTGCGCAAGGCCAAAGTTTCGGGTTAATATACTCTCTGTTGCGAGCGAGAGCAGAGCAACAGATAAAAGCTTCGGGACGTGGCGCAGCTTGGTAGCGCACTTGACTGGGGGTCAAGGGGTCGCTGGTTCGAATCCAGTCGTCCCGACCAGAAGTTTGCAGGTCAGGCACCTAGTGCCTGACCTTTTTTTGTTTTTAATCATCATGATTCATTTGCTTAATGCAACAACTTTCCCGATTGTCGTAATCACCAAATCAAAATGTGTACATCAGCCACCAAAGATGCCAAAAAATGTCATTTTTGGAGGCCGATGTACACAAAATCGAATGACAGCCCGCCCGATACCACCCTCCACATGTCTGGACTCTCTATGCTTACGCTGGATAGACATCGCTAGAACGGGTATAGTATCGAAAGTTTTGTCGTTTACCAGCGGGGGAGTCCTGTGGGCATCAAGAAGAAGATCAAAAAGGAGCTTATCGGCACTTCCGATTACCCGTCGAATAAGATCTTCACGATCTCCAATTTCATTACCTTTACGCGCCTGGTCCTCACGCTCGTCTTCCTGTACCTGTTTGTGACGGACAACAACCGTGTCGTCGCCATTGTCATCTATGCCATCGCGGCTTCCACCGACTGGATGGATGGTCAGATTGCCCGCATGACCAAAACGGTTTCGTGGCTCGGCAAGGTTATGGACCCCATCTGCGACCGCGCGCTGCTGTTTACCGGCGTGCTGGGTCTGGTGGTCCGTGGCGAGTTGCCCATCTGGGTCTGCGTGCTCATTATCGGCCGCGATTTCTACCTGGGCATCGGCTCGCTCATCGTGCGCCATTATCACCCTCGCCCCATCGACGTCGTCTTTCCCGGCAAGATTGCCACGGCACTGCTCATGACCGGCTTCTCGCTCATGCTGTTGGGCTTTCCCGTCGTGGACGGCTGGCATCTGCTTCCCGCCACGCTCACGGCATTCCCGGGCCTCAACGGCAGCTCGGTGCCCCTCGGCATCTTCTTTGTGTACGGCGGCGTGATGTTCTCTATGCTCACCGCTGTCATCTATTCCATTAAGGGAGGGATGGCCATTAAACAGGCCATCGCGCATCCCGAGGACGAGGACACCGACTTTCTCAACCCCGAAATCGAAGACTGATTCATTGGGGTATGATTACGTACGGTTCATTCTTTGCGGCGTGGCCGCGTTAGATAGGGGTTGTCATGGACAACAAGGTTAACAATATGCCTCAGAACGATAAGACTGCGGACGCTACCTGCGTTTTCCGTGTTCCTTCGAGCGATGTCACTGTTCCCGACCTTATGGCCAACGTGCACATCACCGCTCCGGTTCTGTCCATCGTCAAGGGTCCGCAGACCGGAGCTGCCTTTGAGCTCGAGGACGACGTGACCACCATCGGCCGCGATCCCGCGAACGGTATCTTCCTTAACGACATGACGGTCTCGCGCAGCCACGCACGCATTATTCGTGAGGGCCTGGGCGCCCGTATTGAGGATCTGGGGTCGCTCAACGGCACCTGGGTTGACGGCGCCATCGTCAACGGTGCTCCGCTGCATGACGGCTCTTCCGTTCAGATCGGTACGTTCACGCTCATCTACCACGAGAGCACGCCGGAGCGCATCGAAACCGGTGAGTAGGTAATGGCCGAACGCAATTATCTGAGTATCGGCCAAGTCGTCAACCTTCTTCGAGGCGCATACCCCGATCTATCGAACTCAAAAATTAGATTTCTAGAAGATGAGGGGCTCATCACCCCTCATCGTACGCCTAAGGGGTATCGCCAGTACTCCAAGGAAGATGTTGACCGTCTCGAGGTCATACTGCACCTGCAGAAGACCCGCTACATGCCGCTCAACGTCATTAAGCAGCGCTTGGAAAACGCAACGGACCTGTCCACTTTGGCTTACGAGGTGGGTCTTCTGTCCGATGTTCCGCTTAAGACGGAACCCAAAGAGACCAAGCAAAAGCTGCATCCCATCGAGACCATTCCCGACATGCTCGGCGTCGAGATCTCGTTTATCCGCTCCCTTGCCGAGAACGATCTTATCCGCATCATCAAGAGCCCGCAGAATCGTGAGCTTGTTGATGGCAGAGATTTCCCGATTATCCGTTACTGCTCGGAGCTGTCACGCTTCCACATTGAGCCGCGCAACCTGCGTCAATACGTATCGTCGGCAAACCGTGAGTCTTCGATGTTTGAGCAGGTTCTCGTAAGCATGCTCGGCATGGATACCTCCGATGACGAGCGCGACGCCAAGCTCGAGCGGGCTTTTAAGAAGCTGCACGACCTCACCGAGGGCGTGCACACCGCGCTCCTTAAGAACCGTGTCTTTGAGTCGCTCAATGCCGTGGTCGAGGACGCTGACATCGATGCTCTCGATGAGGAGATTGCGCGTTCCGAATCCACCAAGGCTAAAAGCGATGGGGCAAGCGTCCCCGCGGTTGCCGCGCATGACGAGTCGCTCGTGCAGCCGTCCAAGGTCGTTGCCCCCTCGCATAGCTCGTCTGCTAACACGGGCAAATAACCGCCGCCCACCCGGCAATCCATGAAAGGTCACAAAGTGTACGACTTCGAATCTCATATCGTCGACATTCCCGACTATCCCGAAACCGGAGTCGTCTTTAAGGACATCACGCCGCTCTTTGGCAATCCCGAGGCTCTGAAGGCCATGGTCGATGCGCTCGCCGAGCATTTTGCTGGCATGGGTATCACCAAGGTCGTCGGCCCCGAGGCTCGTGGCTTTATGGTGGGCGTGCCCGTGGCCGTCGCCCTGGGCGCCGGCTTTGTTCCCGCACGTAAACCGGGTAAACTGCCGCGCAAGACGGTGAGCGAGAGCTACGAGCTCGAGTATGGAACGGATTCTATCGAGATCCACGCCGACGCTATCAGCTCTAAAGATACCGTGTTGATTCTGGACGACTTGGTCGCGACGGGCGGAACCGTCGAGGCAACAGGTAAACTGGTGCGAGATATGGGCGCAAAGCTTGTGGGCTACGGTTGTATCCTTGAGCTTGCGTTTCTCAACCCGCGCAAGAAGCTCACGCCTTCTAATGAGGACGTTGAGCTCTTTAGCCTGGTAACGGTGGACTAGCCGCTACCCTTAGATACCGGAAAGGAAGCTACATGCGCACAGCAAACACGCACAGAAACATGGCACGCTGCGCTGCTACGGCAACCCTCGCTTGTGTTTTGGGCCTGGGCCTCGTGGCTCCGGCCTACGCCGATACCGCATCCGACCTTGCCGCTGCTCGTACCAAGCTCGAGCAGATTGGCACCCAAACCCAGCAAATTCATGAAGAACTCTCCGCACAGACGCAGGAGCTTGATCAGACTGCAGGCGAGATCACGCAAAAGCAGCAAGAGATTGCCGAGGGTCAGGCAAAGCTTTCGAGCTACGTTGCCGGTGAGTACAAGACCGGCGGTCTGAGTCTCCTTCAGGTTCTGACGGGCGTCGACGATCTGGGCGACATGCTCAACCGTTTGTTCTACTACGGCAAGGTTTCTGACAAGCAGGCCCAGACCATTCAGGAGGTCAAGGACCTTAAGCAGCAGCTCACCGATAAGCAGACCGAGCAGGAGAAGAACGTCGCCGCGACGCAGAAGAAGGTCGACGAGCTCAATGCCCAGCAGGCTGAGGCCCAGAGTGTCGTGAACTCCCTGGATTCACAGCTGCAGGCCGAGCTTGCCGCCGAGGCCGAGGCCAACGCCGCGCTTCAGGCTGGCATCAATGCCAGCACCGCCGAAAAGGCCACGGTGAGCAACGACACCGCCGGTACGACCGAGAACACCCCCGCGCCCACTCCTGCTCCTGTCTCTTATACACATCTCCGAGCCCACGAGACGC
>URCU01000137.1:0-5295 GCA_900546425.1 uncultured Collinsella sp.
AGATGTGTATAAGAGACAGCCCTGCTGGTCATTGCGCTCATTATGAGCGGCACGCTCGATATCGGTGGCGGAAAGAATGCCGTGACGGCGGGCGCTTCGGGTTCATCGACGCAAAAGATTACGATCGACTCCGAGGACACCACGCTGGCCGAGGCTGTTTCTGCCAAGGCCCTGCCCTCCGTGGTTTCCATTACCGCCACTTCGAGCGGCAGCCAGAATGGCTCGCTTTCGCAGTCTGCTGATGAGTCTGATAGTTCGGGCAGCGTCGGTTCGGGCGTAGTGCTCGATACCGAGGGCCACATCCTCACCAACAACCATGTGGTCGATGGCTATGACCAGTACGTGGTTACCATGGACGACGGCACCACCTATGAGGCCGAGTTCGTGGGCAACGATGCTTCGAGCGACCTGGCCGTCATCAAGCTCAAGGACGCCGATGCCTCCAAGCTCACCCCGATCGAGATCGGCGACTCCTCCAAGCTCAACGTGGGCGAGTGGGTTATGGCGATCGGCTCGCCGTTCGGCAACGAGCAGTCTGTCTCCACGGGCATTGTGTCGGCGCTGTATCGCTCCACGGCCATGAGCTCTACCAGCGGTAACACCATCTATGCCAACATGATCCAGACCGATGCCGCCATCAACCCGGGCAACTCCGGCGGCGCGCTCGTCAACGACAATGGCGAACTTGTGGGTATTAATTCGCTCATCGAGAGCTACTCGGGTTCTAGCTCGGGCGTGGGCTTTGCCATTCCGGTTAACTACGCCAAGAACATTGCCGACCAGATTATCGACGGCAAGACGCCGGTGCATCCGTACATGGGCGCTACGCTTTCGAGCGTCAATGCGCTCAACGCCCGCACCAACAAGCTGAGCGCCGATAGCGGCGCGTATGTGGCGAGCGTCGTCGAGGACGGTCCCGCCGCCAAGGCTGGCATTCAGGAGGGTGACGTTATCACCAAGCTGGGCGACGACGAGATCACGAGCGCCGATGGCCTGATCATCGCACTGCGCAGCCACGAGGTGGGCGAGAAGGTCGAGATCACGCTTATGCGCGGCAAGGAAGAGAAGAAGGTCACGGTTGAGCTGGGCTCCGATGAGGAGCTACAGAACCAGCAGCAGGACGACAGTTCGACCGACACCGGCAACGGCGGTATTACCGACGAGCAGCTGCGCCAGTACCTGGAGGAGCTGTTAGGCCAGCAGGGCCAGGGCCAGGGTCAAGGCTACGGTCAGGGGTTCTAGCGAGCCGTTTCGCATATGCCGAAGCCAGAGGGGCTGTCCCGCCAAGTGTGGGACAGCCCCTCTTTTCTTATTGATCCGTTGGGGACGGAGGAAAACGGATCACTTGGGGCTGACAAGAGGCCTGGTTCGTAATGGTCTGGACAGTTAGTTCAGATACGTATAAATCTGGGGCAGCTTGGGATGCGTTTTGAGCAATTTTTGATTGGGATGGGGCTCGAATGGGTGTTTGGAAGGGAGAGCGGGACGTTTACATGGTCTCGAGGAGCCCAAATTAGTTGAAACAGGGGTGTTCGTGCCTGATTCAGCTCTAGGATTTATACGTATCTGAACTAACTGTCCACCCCAGTCTGGTGGCTGCCGATTCGGTGCGGTTCGAAAGGGCTATTCGGCCCCGTTGCGACCGGTGGTACTCTAGTATCCGTTTGAAATCGAGCGAAGGAGTGCCGCTATGGAGCAATCGAGCCTGTTTGGTGACGGTGTGGACATCGATACCGAAACGCCCGCGAGCGCGGATGCCGCCGCACCGACCGACGCCCGTGCCCAGGCGGCAGCGCGCGCGGCCGAGCTGCGCCACGAGCTCGATTACCACGCCTATCGCTACTACATGCTCGATGCGCCCGAGATCACGGACGCCGCCTTCGACAAAATGCTCGTTGAGCTGCAGGAAATCGAGGCGGCCTATCCCGATCTGGTGACGCCCGATAGCTATACCCAGCGCGTGGGCGGCTACGTGAGCGAGCAGTTTACGCCGGTCACGCACATGGCACGCATGTATTCCATGGACGATGCCATGAATCTGGACGAACTCGACGCATGGCTCCAGCGCACCGAGGATGCGCTCGGCGCCGGCAGCGTCACCTATACCTGTGAGCTTAAGATTGACGGTCTGGGCGTGGCGCTTACCTACCAAAACGGCACCTTCGTGCGCGCGGCCACGCGCGGCGATGGCACCACGGGCGAGGACGTGTCGCTCAACGTGCGCACCATCAAGGACGTGCCCATGCATCTGTCCGAGGCGGCGCTCGCCCATATGGGTGCCGATCGCGAGCGCACCATCGAGGTGCGTGGAGAGGTCTATATGCCCAAGGGCAGCTTTGTTCGTCTGAACGACGAGGCCGATGCCGAGGGCCGCGACCCCTTCGCTAACCCGCGCAACGCTGCCGCCGGTAGCCTGCGCCAAAAGGATCCCAAGATCACGGCGCGCCGCGACCTGGCCACCTTTATCTATGCCATCGCCGATACCGACCCGTTGCACGTCCACAGCCAGCGCGAGTTTCTGGACTGGCTGCGTAGCGCTGGCTTTAGTGTCAACCCCAACGTTGCCCGTTGCGCCACGCCCGCCGAGGTTCACGAGTTCTGTGCCCAGGCGCTTGAGCACCGCGGCGACCTGGATTACGACATCGACGGCGTGGTCGTAAAGGTGGACAGCTTTCAGCAACAGCTCGATCTGGGCTTTACCGCCCGCGCGCCGCGCTGGGCCATTGCCTTTAAGTTTCCGCCCGAGGAAAAGCAGACCATCCTGCGCGAAATCCGCATCCAGGTGGGCCGCACCGGTGTGCTCACACCGGTCGCCGAGTTCGACCCGGTGACGGTCGCCGGCTCCACCATCGCGCGCGCCACGCTGCACAACATTGACGAGATCCGTCGCAAAAACGTGCGCGAGGGCGACACTATCATCGTGCACAAGGCGGGCGACGTGATCCCCGAGGTCGTGGGCCCGGTGCTCGATAAACGCCCGGCCGATTCGGTCGACTGGTACATGCCCGAGGTCTGTCCCGTGTGCGGAAGTCCCGTGGTCCACGAGGACGGCGAGGTGGCTTACCGCTGCGTCTCCATCGACTGTCCCGCGCAGCTCAAGGAGCGCCTGCTCCACTGGGTGAGCCGCGGCTGCATGGACGTCGACGGCCTAGGCGACGAGATTGTCGACAAGATGATCGCCGCCGGGCTGATTCACGACGTCGCAGACTTCTACCAGCTCACGGTGGACGACATCGCCGGCTTGGACACGGGGCGTGTGTACGCCAGCTCCAACAGCAAAAAGGGCGTCAAGAAGGGCGACCCCATTCCGGTGGGCCTCAAGACGGCTGAGAAAATCATCGCCGAGCTCAACAAGTCCAAGAGCCAGCCGCTCGGTCGCGTGCTGTTTGCCCTGGGCATCCGCCACGTGGGCAAGAGCGTGGGCGAGGTCATCGCCGAGCGATTCCTGTCGATTGACAAGCTCATCTTGGCGAGCGAAGAGGACATCGCCGAGTGCGAGGGTATCGGTCCCAAGATTGCGGCGAGCGTCAAGCAGTTCCTTGCCGTGCCCGAGAACCTTGCCGTGCTGGAGCGCCTGCGTCAGGCGGGTCTGTCACTCGAGGTCGACTTGGGCGCCGCGCACGCGCAGGCCGCAGCCGATGCTGGCGTGGCGGGCGAGCTCGCCGACGCACAGCCGCTTGCGGGTCTGACCTTCGTGCTGACCGGTACGCTCGTCAACCGCACGCGCGACGAGGCAGGTGCGGCGCTCAAGGTGCTCGGCGCCAAGGTTTCGGGCAGTGTGTCAAAGAAGACGAGCTATCTGGTCGCCGGCCCCAAAGCGGGCTCCAAGCTTACCAAGGCCGAGCAGCTGGGCGTGCCCGTGCTGGACGAGGATGCGCTCGAGCAGATCCTGGCGACTGGTCAGGTGCCCCAGGCTTAGCGCATCGATAGCCTAATTGAAGAACCGCCTGGGAAGCATGATGCCTTCCGGGCGGTTCTTACTTTGCTGGGGAAACCGGCACCGTGATCTGCGTCACATAGGTCGCGGGATCGTCGCTGATGATGTCATCGATCAGGGTGATTTCGCGTTGCCCCGCTACGTCATCAGTTTGTCAAAAGCTCCGCGGCGGTTGAGTACGGTAAATGCGACAACACAGATGACTGCCGACAGAATCGACCCGAACGGTGAGGCGATACCCATGGGAAACAATGTATCGGAATAGGCGTTCGACAGCAGCCAGGCGCCGGGCACGCGAATGAGCGCCACGGCCAGCACGTTGTGCGCAAAGCCGATGTAGCTCTTGCCATACGCAGCGAAAAAGCCGCTAAAGCAAATGTGGATGCCGGCAAAGATTGCGTCGAAAATGTAGCTGTGCATATAACCGGTGCCGGCGGCGACCACTGCGGGATCCTTGGCAAAAAAGCCGATAAACGCCGGCGCCACCAGCCACATCAGCACCGTGATCAGGCAGCCATACACTACCGAGATGGTCATGGCGTCTTTGAGCACCTGACGTGCGCGGTCGCCCTTGCCCGCGCCGGCGTTTTGCGCCGTGAGCGTGCTGACGGTGGCACCCATGGAGCTCGGCACAATGAACAAAAAGCTGATCATCTTCTCGACCAGGCCTACGGCGGCGGCGTCGACGAGTCCTCGGTGGTTGGCGATGACGGTGATAAACATAAACGCCACCTGGATGCAGCCGTCCTGCACAGCCACAGGCACGCCGATCTTAAGAATGCTGCCGAGAACCTCGGGCTGGGGGCGCAGGTCGCTGCGCTTAACGTGGATGTTCGTGCGACGGCTCTTGAGCCACACGAGCGCGAGGGCAACGCTTGCCGTCTGGGCGGTTACCGTGCCGAGCGCCGCGCCCACGGGGCCGAGCCCCATGTGGCCGATAAACAGAAAATCGAGCGCGATGTTAATGATGCATGCCACGCCGATTACGTACATGGGCGAGCGCGAATCGCCCAGGCCGCGAAAGATGGCCGAGAGGATGTTGTACGCGGCGATAAACGGAATGCCGACAAAGCAGATACGCAGGTAGGCGGCGGTGCCTTCGACCGCCTCGGGCGGCGTGCCAATGAGCGCCACAACTTGCGGGCATAGTGCAAACAAGATGACGGCCAGCACCACCGAGACGCCCATAAACAGCGTGATGGTATTGCCGATGGCGGTCTCGGCGCGGTCGAAGCGGCGCGAGCCCACAGCGTGGCCGACGATGACCGTCGTTCCCATGGCCAGGCCCACGAGCGTCACGGTAATGATATAGAGCTGTCTCTTATACACATCTCCGAGCCCACGAGACGCGTAGTAAT
>URCU01000138.1:0-5285 GCA_900546425.1 uncultured Collinsella sp.
GATTACTACGCGTCTCGTGGGCTCGGAGATGTGTATAAGAGACAGGATAAGGACAAAGCCCACGTGCGCGATGACGAAGTAGAGCCAACCGCCCCTAATGGAGTTCTTGTTCTCCTCGATAACGACAAGGAAGTAGCTCGTAAGGGACATGAGCTCAAAGGCGACCAGGAACCAGAACACGTTGTCGGCGGTGATGACGAGCATCATCGAGGCGACGAAGGTGTTCATGAAGAAACCGGCGCGCCCGACCTTGCCCGGGTACTCATCGAAGTAGGACAGACCGTAGATGAAGCCCGCAAAGGCGAGGATTGAGATGAGGACCACGATCAGGCCCGCAAGGCCGTTGAGCAAGAGCTCGAGACGGGCGAACGGGAAAAAGAAGACCGTGTTGAGGGACGAAACGTCGCCAAGCACGGCCTCGAGGCCCGCGATGAACGACAGCACGGCCGCGACGGCGCCGATAAGGCAGCCGGCGGTCTTGGCGGCGTTATCGGCCTTGATCAGCAGAACCGAGGCGAGCGCACCGATGCACGAGACGGCAAGCGATGCGATAAACAGCGTCATGCTATCCATTGTTTACGCTCCCTTCTGCTTTCTCGGAGAGGCCCTGGGCCACAGCGGTAACGTCGACGACGGGACCGTTTTCGATCGAGCGCAGGCGCTTGGCCTCGTCGAGCTCGCGGTCGGCCGCGCCGCCCATGACGGTCAGCGCCTTGGTGGGGCACGCCGCCACACAATGCGGGCCGTCCGGATCGAAGGCGCACAGGTCGCACTTGACAGCGCAGGTGTACTGGCCGGGAGCCCACGTAAGCAGGCTGCTCAGGGACTTAGGATACGAAGGCGTCGGGTCGCACATGCCTGCGACACCGGCGATAGACGTGCCATCGGGATGGATGGCTCCGAAGGGGCATGCGATGGCGCACAGCCTGCACCCGATGCACTCCTGCTCCTTGACGTGGATGCGATCGCCATCGTGCTCGATGGCATTCACCGGGCAGACCTCGGCGCAGGGGGCACCCTCGCAATGGTGGCAGGCAAGGGCGGCCGAAATACCGCCGGTCTTCACGAGCGCCAGGCGCGGCGTATCCTGAAGACCCTGCATCCGGTGGGCGTCGGCACAGGCGGACTGGCATGTTCCGCAGCCGATGCACCTCTCCGGGTTGATGTCGATGAAGCGGTTCATCCCCACTTCCTTTCAAAATAACGGGCCGGGCTCCCGAACGTACGGGACGCCCGGCCCAAAAAGCCAACGAGAACGGGACTACACGATTTGATTCACGTGCGTCTCGTCGTCGAACTTGGCGGCGCCAGGCTCAACGTCCTGGGGAGCGGCGGCGTCCACCAGAGCCTGCTTGAGGTCGGTGTACTGACGCTCGACCTCGCCCTCGGCCCAGACCTGGTCGGCGATAGCGTCGACCTGGCAGGCGGAGAACTTGTCCTCGGGCGTATGCGAGACCGGGTCGACCTTGTGCATGGTCAGCTCGTTGCACTTGCCGATCCACCACTGGTAGGTCATATAGACCGTGCCCTTATTGATGCGGTCGCTCACGTCGGCGCGGCTATATACCTGGCCGCGGCGGCTGTGGATCGAGACGATGTCGCCATTCTTGATGCCGCGTGCCTGGGCGTCCGCGGGATTCATGCGGACAAAGCCGGGCTCGTCGGCAAGCAGTGCCAGCGTCTTGCAGTTGCCGGTCATCGAGCGGCAGCTGTAGTGGCCGACCTCGCGGACGGTGCACAGGATGAGCGGGTACTCATCGTCGGGAAGCTCGGAGGGCGCCTCCCAGTCGTGCGCCATCAGGTTGGCGCGGCCGTCCTTGGTGGTGAACTTGCCACCAGCGAACATGTCGGGCGTACCGTGGTCGTTCACATCGGTGCTCTTGACGGGCCACTGGGCGTAGCCGCCCTCGGGAGCCATCTTCTCGTAGGTCGCGCCCACAAAGTTGGGGCACAGGCTAATGCACTCGTTCCAGATCTGCTCGGTGTTGTCGTAGTGCATGGGGTAACCCATGCGCGTAGACAGATCCGCGAAGATCTCCCAGTCGTGACGGCACTCGCCCTTGGGCGGAACAGCCGCGTCAAAGTGCTGGAAGCTACGGTCGGATGCGGTAAAGACACCCTCGTGCTCGCCCCAAGAGGTGGCAGGCAGGATGACGTCGGCGAGCATGGTCGTCTGCGTCATAAAGATGTCCTGGCAAATGAACAGATCCAGCTCGGAGAGCGTCTTGCGCATACCGGCCGAATCGGGCTCGGTCTGCACCGGGTCCTCGCCGTAGTTGTAGAAGCAGTGCACCTTGCCCTCGTCGACCAGGTGGCCCAGGTCGGTGAGCTTGTAGCCCTCCTCGAGCGGGAGCTTTTCCTCGGGCACGCCCCAAGCCTTGGCAAACTTGGCACGCACAGCCGGGTCGGTGACTTTCTGGTAGCCAGGGTACAGGTTGGGCAGCATGCCCATATCGCAGGAGCCCTGGACGTTGTTCTGACCGCGCACGGGCGCGAGGCCGGAATTGGGTTTGCCGATCTGGCCGGCAACGCAGGCGATGGAGGCGATGGTGTGCACCGTCTTCAGGTTCTGCTTCTGCTGGCATACGCCCATGCCCCAGCCAATGATGGCAGAAGGCTTCGCCGTGGCGTACATCTCGGCAGCTTGGTGGATCAACGCGGGCTCGACACCCGTGATGTCCTGTACGGATTCGGGAGTGTAGTTCTTGATGGTCTCCCACCACTCGTCAAAGCCGTTCGTATGTTCGGCGACGAATTCCTTGTCGTAGAGGCCATCGTTGACCAGACAGTTGGCAAAGGCGTTAAGGAACGCGACGTTGCAACCGTTCTTGATCGGAAGGTAGATATCGGCGATACGCGCGGTTTCGATATGGCGCGGGTCGGCGACGATGATCTTGCAACCCTTTTCTTTGGCTCGCACGATACGCCTTGCGACGATGGGGTGCGAATCGGCAGGGTTATAGCCGAAGAGGAAAATGCAGCCCGCATCCTCCATACCGGGGATGGAGCATGACATGCAACCTGAACCAACCGTGTCCATCAGACCGAGGACAGTAGGGCCGTGTCAAGTACGGGCGCAGTTGTCCACGCTGTGGGTGCCGATGCACGCACGCGTAAACTTCTGCATGACGTAGTTCGCCTCATTGCCGCCGCCTCGCGAAGAGCCGGTGGTCATGACAGCGTTAGGACCATATTCGTCAATTATGGCCTGCATCTTAGATGCGGTGAAATCCAGTGCCTCGTCCCAGCTTACGCGCTCAAGATCCGCGCCCTTGGTGCGGCGGATCATCGGGTGCAGTACGCGAGGAGTCAAGATCTTGGTGTCGTTGATGAAGTCGTAACCGCTCATGCCCTTAAGGCACAGCTCGCTCTGGTTGGTGATGCCGTTGAGCGGTTCGGTACCCACGACCTGGCCGTTTTGGACCAAGAGGTTAAACTGGCAACCGGCGCCGCAGTACGGGCAGATCACTTTGTGCTTCTCCATGACACCCTCCTTCCTTTTTCTGCTACCGAATGCTCGGTACTTATTTGACAATCATTGGGCCTGTCGCCCGACGCTTACGCCTCGTTTTCGATGGTGGCGCGGGCGCGCTCGGCAGTCAGTTCTGCCAGACGCTCCTCGTCTACCAGGGTGAGGCCCTTGGTCGGGCACGCCTCGGCACACGCCGGACCGCCGGGACGGTCCACGCACAGGTCGCACTTGAGCACGAAGCTCTTAGTCTGCGAACCCACGCGAACGTCGCCCATCAAGACGGGGACCTGCGTGGTCGCCACGCTCACGGCGCCAAAGGGGCATGCCATAACGCAGCTCTTGCAGCCGATGCAGTTGTCCTCGTTGACGCCGATGCGATGGTTCTTTGGATCAAAGAACAAAGCACCCGTGGGGCAGGCCTTGGCGCACGGAGCGTCCTCGCAGTGGTGACATGCCACCGGCGCGGAAATCTCGTAGGTGCGCGTTACGCGCAAGCGAGGTGCGGCGATGTTGCCGGGAATATCGTGTGCCTCGATGCACGCCGCCATACAGGTTTGGCACCCAATGCAGCGTGAGGAATCGGCTACGACTCGTTTATTGCCCATGTTGTTCACTCCCTCCTGAATCCCATGCCGGAGAGACCCTGCCGACGTTGTCCCGGACCGCCCGTGGTCCGGCATCGGCGTATCGAGCGCATGCGGCGAAACAGGCACTCGGTAGAATTTCTCCAACGGTATACAGGTTGAATATACGCAGTTGCAGGGGGCCAACGCGAGCATAGGCCCTGCAATACGGGTGTATTGCAGGGGTTTTGGCAGGTTGGAATTATTCTCTAGAAGCTATAAAGGTGAGTGTAATACATGCGTACATCCAAGGGAGATTTCACAATCGTTTATAAAGGACGTAATACGTTTGTGATAAATTTCGCGCTCATTAACTTGAGTGCAATAAAGTAGTGGTTATAAGATTAGCTATTAATATCCGATGCTGTATTTGACCATTCATATTGCACGCTCATTAAGGGGGGCCAGTGATGTCATCGACTCAAAAAAGAGCCATCCTGCAGGTGCGCATTCGCGAGGAAGACAAGCAGCATGCCGAGCATCTCTACGACGCCATGGGCACATCGCTCGCCGAAGCCGTCCGCCTATTTGTCGCGCAAAGCATTTTGATGCGCAAGCTTCCCTTTCAGCCGGTCGCCGTGCGCTCAAAGGACGGCACCGCCGCCTATGGATCGCTCAAAGCATATGGTGACCCCAATCGCCGCGCCGAGGAGCGCAATGCCTGGATTGAATACCTTGTCACGGAAAGCGACGATTCGATTTTGGGTCCCGAGGAAGTAGATATCCATGAGTAGCACCATCATCGACGAGACCGTCATCCTGCGCTACCTGCTTGACGACGACGAAGTTCTGTCACCGCGCGCCGCCAAGGTCATCGCCACGCGCACCGCTCGCGTCTACCCCGAGATCATCACGCGCGTCGTGGTCACGCTGCGCGACGTCTATAAGGTTCCCCGCGTTGAGATTGCTGCGGCCATGAAAAGGCTGCTCGATGACGTCATGGTCGACGAGCCCACCGTTGTCGCCCTTGCCGTCAAACTCATTGGCAAGACCCATATGGACTTTACCGACTGCCTCCTCGCAGCCCGAACCGCCATCTACAACGATGATGTCGTGAGCTTTGGCAAGCCCATCATCCAAGGCATGATCGATTACCGCCGCCAGCGCCAAACCGCTGCCGACGCTCGCGACCGCGCCGCCGAAGCCCGCAGCCGAAGCACCTGTCTCTTATACACATCTGACGCTGCCGA
>URCU01000139.1:0-5269 GCA_900546425.1 uncultured Collinsella sp.
GCGTCAGATGTGTATAAGAGACAGGGCCGACGCCGACCTGGTCATCGAGTCTATGGCCGAGGACACCCAGGCAAAGATCGACTTCTACAAGAAGCTTGCCCCGGTTCTCCCACAAAAGACCGTCATCGTCACCAACTCTTCCACGCTGCTGCCAAGCACCTTTGCCAAGTACGCCGGCCGCCCCGAGAAGTACCTGTCGCTGCACTTTGCCAACTCTATCTGGAAGAACAACATGACCGAGGTCATGGCCCAGGACCAGACCGACAAGCGCTACTTCGATGAACTCGTCGACTTTGCCAACGACATCCGTATGCTGGCGTTGCCCGTCAACAAGGAAAAGAACGGCTATCTGCTCAACTCCATGTTGGTACCGTGGCTGCTTTCGGGCCTTGATCTGTACGTCTCGGGCGTGAGCGATCCCAAGAGCATCGACCTCGCGTGGACGCGTGGCACCGGCGCTCCCAAGGGCCCGTTCCGCGTATTCGACACGGTGGGTATCCAGACGGCCTACAACATCGTCATGCAGTATCAGAAGGTGCCGGGCCTGGTGAGCCCGCTGCTCAAAAAGATGATGATGCCCTACAACTTTAAGGCCATGGCCTCCGTCCTCAAGAAAATGCTCGACGAAGGCAAGCTGGGCGAAAGCTCGGGCGAGGGCTTCTTCAAGTACTAAAAAATGATCCCTCGGGGACGGAGGAAAACGGATCATTTTCGGCCGCCAACAGTGAGAAGATGGACCCAGAAATAGAAAGGAGTGGCAATGGGCCGGCTCGGGCTTTGAGGACAAGCTGCTGCAAGCCCAGGGCGATTTTTCGCTCAACGCGGGCCAGCACAGCGTGACGTATCTGTCGAGTTCTGACACGGAAACGACCGGTCGCTACCAGGTGCTGCTGTACGACAACAACTTTGGTGCGGCCGAAAGCTATCCCAAGTTCGACTAGGGCCAGCTGGGCGCCGCGGTGGTGACCGACTACAACGAGGGCACGCATTCGTTTGGGCGCATCTTTACAGTGGACGAGACGGCGCGCACCTACGAGCTTGTGGACCAGATCGCAGTACCGTTTTCAGGTTACGTCAACAGCGCGCAGCGCGTCGGCAATTCGAACAGCATGCTCGTGGCATCGGGCCAGGCCAAGACCTTTACCGAGTGCGATCGGTACGGTCTGGCCATCACCACCTACGAGATGGAGGCCGAGAAGTACATCTATCGCGTGTACAAGTACGAGCTGTAGGGCCGCGGTTAGGTTTGACCAATGGAGTATGAAAACACGCCGTTCGCCGATGCTCCCTCCGCGAGTGGCAGCCATATGGTTTGATGTTAGATACATATAGTTGTCGCCAGCCTGCTGGCGACGTTCCCCCTGATATCGGAGGTTCCAGGTATGTTTCGTGCTCCGTTAAATAACTGTCGGTTGGGCTAACATGGGTCGCCGTGCTATTTCGATAGCCCTTGCAGTGGTCTGCCTGGCTGTGCTCCTGGGCGCTACAGGGCTGTTTGCTATAAGCCGAGAAACGTCCTATATGCAGGAATGCGCTTCCGAAGGGTTTGCCATTGATGGTTACTATCGGGATGACAAAACGAGTCTGGAAATCCTGGCCTTTCTTGAGGAGGATGGCTGTCGATGGCAGCTGGTCGATCAAGACGGAATCTGCACAGACGGGCAGTTTAAGCGTACGGATGACCCCAACATCCTGATATTAAAGAAGGAAAACGGCGAAGAATTCGGCACGGTTCACGTTGCGTATATATCGCGCCGACGCAATCAGGGGCAGATTTACCTAATTAGAAATACTGAGGTGACCCGATTTTATCTTGTGAGCACCGATCCGGCGTTTACGGTGGAGTCGGGCGATGTCGATGCGGACGTCTGATTCACGGCAATAAAACAGCGAGCGGGGCGCGGGTATGAACTGCACCCCGCTATTTGCTCGTGTCCGTATTGCGTCTGCGCCTCGTCATAACTTGCGTCCGTGCGAGCATTCGTCCCGCGCCGGCATCACTTGACATCGAACTCCACGCGGTCGAGTTCGGGCACGTTGAGGTCGATGAGCTTCCGGGCGACGTGACGGTCGTGTGCCCCAAGCGTCTCGCCTGTCGTCACATGGGCGACAATCTCGCGCTCGACGATGCCTTCCTCATCGCCTTCGGTGGCCGAGGTCTCGACGGCGACGGTGTAATCCTTAAAGCCTGGCAGCACCGCCGCAAGCTCGCGCGTGGTTTCGGTCACGCCGTAGCCGTCCTGCACGCCGGCCTGCGCCGAGCAAATGGAACCCGCCGTCATAACGATGCAGGGGATGGCAAAGACTACCGTGCCCACAATGATGCTGCGGCGCACCTTGCGTGATAGCTCGTCGACCTCGGCATCTTCCTCGGCAGTTACAATGCCGTCGCCGTTCAGGTCGCGCTTGAGCGGCACGCGCAAAAGAAGCAGAACGGCTTCGGCAGCCAGCGCGATAAAGACCACGTTGATGCCAAACTCATAAAGCGCCGAGAGAAACAATGACCCGCTTGCGATGGCGATGCCATAGCCCGCCGCGCACAGGGGCGGCATGAGCGCAGTCGCCACGGCCACGCCGGCGATGAGCGTGGCGGGTTCCTGGTCGCGCGAGTTGCCCAGGCCACCCGCAAAGCCGCCCGCGAGCGCGACGGCAAGGTCCCACACAGTCGGTGTCGAATTGTCGATGATGGCGGCCGTGGTGGTGCCAAGGGGCGAGAGCTTAAAGTACAACGTGGACGTGACCAGGCAAAAGGCCATCTGTAGAGCCAAGCTCGCGACGGCCTCAAGGGTGATCTCGCGGTCGAGCGTGGCGATGCCGTATGCCATGGCAAGGACCGAGCCCATGAGCGGGCAGATGAGCATGGCGCCTACAATGGCGATATCCGAGTCGATATCGAGGCCGATGCTCGCGATCAACATGGCAATGATCAAGATGCATAAGTGTGAGCCAGTCAGGCGCGCCCCGTTTACAAAGCGCTTGCGAATCACGTGATAGGGTGCGCGTCCCTCGCGAATGTTGAATGCCCGCTTTAGAAAGCGGCTTGCGTTCTCCATGGCCTCGCTGTGGGCGGGGCGGATGCCATGGCGCCGATGATGGCGCTCGCGCAGTCGCTTGAGCTGTTGTTTATCGAGTTCCATGTCCACCTCGTTCTGGCACGTGCCGCGTATCCCGCCCGTCGTCTTTACTCTACACCGCGTTGAGCGAGGTGTCAGACAGGGTTTGTTGACCTGGAAGTCAGGCCAATCGGCATGACTAAAAACGCCGTGAGGATCATAAGAGTCAAATAGACAAAAAAGCGCGGGGCCGGATGGTCTCCGACCCCGCGCTCTGCACGGGTGCGTTGTTATTGGGTTTAGCCCAGCAGGCTCAGGCCAACAGAGACAAACGCCAGGATAACGCCGACGATAGACTCGCCGCCCAGCAGGCCGCTGGCGACAACCAGGCCCTGCTCCTGGAAGGCGGCATCCTTGGCGGTCTTCTCCTCGTCCGAAAGACCGGCCTCGGCGTCGCGGTGAGCGGTCCACTTGTCGTAGGCGAGCTTAACGCAGGAGCCCAGGAAAGCCGTGAGCGACATATAGAACGGCAGGTACACGCCCAGGCCGATCATCATGGCCGGAATGCCGAGCCAGTACATGACGATGCCGGCGATAAAGCCGCCCGCAAACCACGGCACGCTCGGGATGCCCGAGACCATGGTGGCGACCACGCTTGCCTGCGCGGCAACGAAGCTCTTGTCGGGGCCAAAGGCGTCCGGACCATAGGCGGTGACGAGCGCGACCATGACGGCGGCGGCGACCAGGGCGCCCACGATGCCGCCGATGGCCTGGCCAACCCACTGTGCGCGCGGGTTGGTGCCCAGCACGGCGCCGGCCTTAAAGTCGTTCATGACGTCGCCCGCAAGGCCACACGCCACGGCCACGATGCCGGCGATAAAGAACAGCTTGACCTGGGCAATCTGTGCAAAGGCCGCCACGATGAGCATGACGATGAGGCCAAAGATCTCCATGGGGTCGATACCCGTCTGGCCGCAGCTCTGCGCGCTCATGATGGTGGTGACAAAGGTGAACAGCGTAACGATGACGGCCGGAACGGGGCCAAGGTCGAGCACGATGGCGATGATCACGGCGATGGCGGCAGCGCCCAGGCCGATGATGCCGGCGTCGAGCTTAAGGGAGCCCGAGATGAGCGACTGCTCGTCGGTGTCGGTGGAGCTGTCGGCGGCGAGGCCGCGGACGATACCGGCGACCTGCGGCAGGATGTCCTTGAGGACGACGGCGACGCCAAAGCCCATCATGAGGCCCATACCCAGGGACTTAACAATGCCCTGTGCCGTCATAACGTCAAACAGACCGGCAGCGGTGCCGCCGACGATGATGCCAAAGTTGCCCAGCAGCGCGCCGGCAAACCAGAACGCGACGGGGGCGAAGCCCACCAAAAAGCCGATGGACAGCAACATGGGCGAGTTGTAGATGGCAAAGGTCACGCCGGGGATATTGAGCGTGCACAGCATGCTTGGCACCACGCCCAGAGCGTCGCGAAGCACGCTGTAGATGCCTGCGATGGCCATGGAGCCAAAGAGCTGCTTGCCGGTCTTGCCGCCGGCCTCGGTAGCACGCAGGGTCTGAGCTGCGGCATTGCCGGTAGGGAACTCCAGCGCGGCGTCCACGATAAAGTGGCGATGGATGAGCGCCGTCGCCAGAAGGCCCAAAATGGTGCCGGCGAGCGCCACGATAAACATGTCGAGCCAGCTGATCTGGTCGGCATAGCCCAGCATCCAGGCGCCCGGGATGGTAAACGCCAGGCCGCCGGCGACCATGGCGCCCGCGGACATGATGGTGTGGGTAACGTTGGCCTCGTTGAGACTGGCGTTGCCCATGAGCTTCAGGAAGAACAGCGAAATGACGGCAGCGAAAATGATCGGCCAGGGGAGTGCACCCATCTTGAGGGCCGTGTAGGCCGAGCTTGCCGTGATGATCACGCAGCCAAGGACGCCGATGATGACGCCGCGCAGCGTGAGTTGACCGCGCATCGAGGTGCGGTTCGAGGGATTGCTCATATAAAACTCCTTTGCGTATATCCGCTTCCCCCGGGAGCGCCGTTACGGATACGGCGCGGGAAGTCGGGTTACCAAGGGCCGCCGCGTGAGCTCGCAAACGACCGCGCACCAGTATAGCGGCAAGGTAGTCATTTTGGGACGGGGCTATTTTAGCTACCGGGACTGCGGACAAAAAGTTGGACCATCAGGTCCGGTTTGGAGTCCGCATGACAT
>URCU01000140.1:0-5169 GCA_900546425.1 uncultured Collinsella sp.
GAGATTACTACGCGTCTCGTGGGCTCGGAGATGTGTATAAGAGACAGGCTCATATACCATCGGCCACGCAACACCCTTGCCCGTTGCCTTCTGGCGATATGCCTCCTCCACGGCAGCGATTGCATCCTCAATTGTCAGCACCTTGGAAACTTCCTCGGCCGATAGCACCACCATCTGCCCCATCATCGCTCCTCTCAGCGAAAGCTTTGCGTTGCTTCACTGTACGGTTTAGTAACGATGCCGCCAAGGATCATTTCTTGTTGGAATCTACAACGATTCTCGATCTGATTTTTCGTTCTATCAGCAGGTATTTGAACTATTTATCGCATGAAAGGCATACGGATGTGCGATTATCCTATTTATGCCTGTACTTATTGTAGTGATTTACAAGGTAATGTTGATGCTATACACCATCTCGGACTTCTCACGGGAATATGAGGGGTCAGTCCGTCTAATCGCCGGCAGCGATGGCGTCTCGCGTGCCGTCTCTGGCGTCGGGATCCTCGATTATGAACTCATGCCCGGCCTCAAGAACAAATACCAGCGCGTCAACTTCAGCTCAGACGAGATCGTCCTCAGCACCTTCCTCTATGCGAAGGACGACCCATACCTCATCACTGAAGCCGTGAAATACCTTGTCGCCAAGGGAACGAGCGGTCTCATCATCAAAAACGTCCTGCACATCCCGATTCCCGACCAAGCCATCCGCTACGCCAACGCGCGGCACTACCCGGTCTTTCTCACGACCGACGACTCACTGTTCTTTGACAGCGTCATCTATGAGGTCAAACGGCATATCGAGCAGCTCGCGTCCATCGACTTCGCACAGCGCGAGATCGATGCCCTGAGGACAGATGTATCGCCCGAGTCCATCTGCCGACGCATCCGAAGCCTCAACCCGTCATTTCTGGACGAAGCGGTCGCCCTGTTCGCATCGTTTGCAGAGCCCCTCGACCCACGTACGTTTTTGCAAATCGAACGTCTCTGTGCAAAATCGACCCTCGCCGGATGCCACAACATGCTGGCACCCTATGACGGAGGTTTGTTATTCGTAGCGACAAGCGACTCGGAGCAGACGCTCGATGTGGAGCGAATCGTGCAGGCGCTCACGGAGCTCATCGAGGCTAGCGGTATCGATGGCGGAGCGGAAGGGCTTGGCATCAGCGATATTCTGTTTGGAGACGAGGCGGTGGCGCAGGCAATCTCGCAGGCGATTTACGCACAGCGCCTGTCTTGTCAACGAGCCGATGATCCCGTCCGCTATACGCAGCTCGGCATCCTGAGAACCGTGATGCCTTTTGCGGAAACCCCGGAGATGCGATCGTTTTCGGAGGCGATTCTCTCGCCGATACGCGAGCACGACAGCGAGCATGGCAGTGAGCTGGAATCCACGCTCGCCGCATTCATCGAGAACGACCGACGTATCGAGCGAACCGCCAAGCAGACTGGCCAGCACCCGAACACGATTCGATATCGCCTCGATAAGGTGACAGCCCTCACCGGACTGAGTTACAAATGCGCCCCGGAGATGGAGCAGCTGTCGCTCGCCTACGCCATCGAACGCGCTCGCTCGCTTCAGTAAGCCAACCCCGCCTTGAGGTTAGGAGCGGCGGGCACGGAGCTTTTCGTAGCCGTCGGCAAAGAAGGCGACCGTGGCGGCGTCGGCCTCCGCAGCGTCCGTCTCGGTTGCGGGAACCACGCCGTGCTCGTCGCTCACCAGGAACAGCGCGCCCTTGAGCTGCGCGGGAATGTCTACGCGCGTGACCGGGATGCCCTTGGTCTGGGCCAGTTGCTCAATGAGCGTCGCCGTGCCGCACAGGCACTCGTCCGCCGGCGCCACAAAGGCAAGCTCGCCGTTGTTGACGGCGGCGAGCAGCTCGGGCGCCACGCCGGTCTCGTCGGCTTCGGAGCGAGCCTCGGCAGAACGGGCACGCAGCGCCTTGGCCGACGTGTCGGCCAGCGGCTCGTACTCGCCCACCGTCATAGCGGCATTGCCATTGATGTCGATCACCAGCATGAGCACGCCGTCGCGTGCGGTGTAATCGCCCTCGGCAAGCGACCACTCAACGTGCTGCTTGGCCCAGCTGAGCATGTTATGGGTAAGCAGCTCGCCCTGCACCAGGCGCTCGGACAGCGCGCGAATGTGGCGGTTGAGCATGGGCACCTTTTTGTTGGACATGCGCCAACGGCAGACAAGTGCGGGCTTGTCGAGCGTAAACTTCTCGACCGCCTCCTGATTGGCGCAAAAGTCCTCGTACGCACGCTGATCCTCGGCATTGCCAAACAGCTCGGCATCATCAATCTGGGGCATGGTTGTACCTTTCGTGTTAGTCATTCCGTCCTCTTATACCAAAAAGACGGCCCTCCAAACGGAGCAGCCGTCTTTTGCAGAGATTATTTTGTTCCGGGGCGAAACTTAGTGCCTAAAGTGGCGGGCGCCGGTAAAGACCATAGCAATATTGTGCTCGTTGCAGGCCTGAATGCTCTCGTCATCGCGCTTGGAGCCGCCGGGCTGGATGATGCAGGTCACGCCGTGCGCGGCAAGCACGTCGACGTTGTCGCGGAACGGGAAGAATGCGTCGCTTGCGCAGGCAAAGCCGCCCTTCTCCACGCCCTCACGCTCGCAGAAGTCCTCGGCACGCTCGCAGGCCAGCAGTGCGGAGTCAACGCGGTTGGGCTGACCGGGGCCCATACCAATGCCGGCCTTGCCCTTGGAGACCAGGATGGCGTTAGACTTGACGCCCTTGCAGACCTTCCAGGCAAACTCGAGCTCGGCCATCTCGGCGTCGGTGGGCTTGCGGTCGGTGGGGAACGTAAAGGTCGCGGGGTCCTCGGTCACGTGGTCGACCTCCTGTACCAGCATGCCGCCGTCGATGGAGCGCAGCTCCACCTGGGCGCCGTGGTCCACGCCGCCGGTCGCCAACACGCGCAGGTTGGGGCGCTTGGCCATGCGTTCGAGCGCCTCGGCAGTGTAGCTCGGGGCGATGATGACCTCGACGAACTGCTTGTTCTGATCGGCAAAGTGCTCGACTAGCTCATAGGGAACCTCGCGGTTGCAGGCGATGATGCCGCCAAAGGCGCTCTTGGGATCGCAGGCGAAAGCGCGGTCGTAGGCGGCAGTGATGTCCTCGGCAACGGCGGAACCGCAGGGGTTCTGGTGCTTGAGGATTACGCAGGCCGGTTCGTCGAACTCGCGGACCAGGTTCCAGGCGGCGTCGGCATCCAGATAGTTGTTGTAGCTGAGCGGCTTGCCCTGGATCTGCTCGGAGCCCACGAGCGGGAATTGCGAGCTCGCGGTGTTCTCGCAGCCCTCGGCAAAGCGGTAGACCGTAGCCTTCTGCTGAGGATTCTCGCCATAGCGCAGGTCGTCGACCTTCTCCAGCGAGATCTCGAGCTTGGCAGAGGTGTCCGCCACGTCGCTTGCCTGGGCGGCAAGCCAACGGGAGATAGCCGTGTCGTAGGCGGCGGTGGTCTGGTAGACCTTCACCTGCAGGCGACGACGGGTGGAAAGCGTGGTGCAGCCACCGGTCTCGTGCATCTCGGCTAGGACGGCATCATAGTCGGCCGGGTCGGAAATGACGGTAACGCTCGTGGCGTTCTTGGCGGCAGAACGCAGCATGGAGGGGCCACCGATGTCGATGTGCTCGATGGCGTCCGCGAAGGTGACCTCGGGGTTGGCGACGGTCTTCTCGAACTCGTACAGGTTGACGACGACCAGGTCGATCAGCTTAATGCCGTGCTGAGCGGCCTCCTGCATGTGCTGCTCGGAATCGCGGCGGGCCAGCAGCGCGCCATGAACCTTGGGGTGCAGGGTCTTAACGCGGCCGTCCATCATCTCGGGATAGCCCGTGAACTCCTCGATGGGGGTTACGGGAACGCCCGCGTCCTCGATGGCACGAGCCGTGCCGCCCGTAGAGATGATCTCGACGCCAAAGTCGTCAACCAGCGTCCGTGCGAAATCGACGACGCCCGTCTTATCGGTAACCGAGATCAACGCGCGTGCGATCTTCACATCAGATCCCATGCAGTCCTCCTGTCTGGTACGCCGCCGTGCTCTGTGAGTCGGTGATACGTCGATCTGCAGCGCTCGCGCAGCGGCATTGAAAATACTGATTTAATGTAGCGCATCGAGCGCATCGATGCACCCCGCAACGGGCGCATGTGCAGAAAAAGTTTGCGAGCGGAGGGGATGGGCATGGCACCGGGCACGGTGAGTTCATGGAACACAGGGGCACCATAATTAGATGCCAATGGCGTGGTAGAACTGTGCTCGATATGCATCCGCAAAAGAAA
Organism: uncultured Collinsella sp.; assembly: GCA_900546425.1. Classification (GTDB taxonomy): domain Bacteria; phylum Actinomycetota; class Coriobacteriia; order Coriobacteriales; family Coriobacteriaceae; genus Collinsella. The sequence continues at coordinate 4,294 of URCU01000140.1, forward strand.
GAGGCACCATGGTCTCGCGGGTTCTCTACCGACCGTTTGATACCGAAGACTTCGACGCCATCGCGCTGATTCTGCAGCAGCTTTGGCATAACAATTCGGATAACGATGAGTACAACCGCCTTGAGGCCGCGTGCGACCTCGCCTATTGCCTTTCGTCGTCGACGTTTTCACAGGTTGCCGTAATCGACGGTCAGGCGCGTGGCATTTCGCTCGCGCGTGCGGGACAGAGCTCCGGCGCCACTATCAACGAGCATTGGATGGATACCGAACGCGCGCTGCTATCGCAGATGCGTGAGCTAGAGCCCGATGCGTGCGCCGAGTATCTCTCGTTTGTGCGCGCAACCATCCGAACCAACAACCGCCTGCTCGAGAGCAGCCCGTTGCCGCACGACAACGAGGTCACGCTGCTTGCCGTGGATCGCGATGTCCATGGCCTGGGCGTTGGCACGGTTCTGCTCGACGCCGCGGTCTCGCACCTGTCCTCGCTTGGAGCGACGAGGGCGCACCTGTACACCGACTCCAACTGCTCGTGGAAGTTCTACGAGCTGCACGGCTTTAAGCGCACGGCCACGCACCGCGCCAACCGCGAAGAGCGCCGTCACGACATGCCGCGCGAAAGCTTCCTCTACGAACTCGATCTAACAACCTAAACCTGGCAGCCATACCTAGTCATTTAGGAACGTTCCCCGTGACTAGTCGTTGGGGACAGCCTTCGTAGGTAGCGCATAAAAAGGGGATGGGCTTCCCCCGACGACTGTCGAGAAAAGCCCATCCCATAATTTACGACCGTTAGAACGTTCCGCCGCCGCCTCCGCCGACGCCGCCGCCTCCGCCGCCCGAGAAGCCGCCGCCTCCGCCTGTCTCTTATACACATCT
>URCU01000141.1:0-5116 GCA_900546425.1 uncultured Collinsella sp.
CTTTAGGTTCCGCCGTTCGGTAGAACGGCGGAACCTAAAGGGCGTCGGCGCAGCGCTTGCAAATATGCGCGTGGCCGTTGTACTCGCCGACGGTGGTGCGATAGTTCCAGCAACGGTCGCAGCACTCGCCCTCGGCAGCCTCAATAGCAACGGAAAGCTCCTCGCCCTGGGCCAGCTCAACATCGGAGACGATGTAGAACTCGGCCAGGTCGACGGCTTTGTCGCCGGTCAACAGCGCATACATCTCGGCGGGAACGACCGCCTTGACGCGAACCTGCTGGCTCTTGGTGAAGGTGCCGGCAGAACGGGCATCCTCGAGGGCCTTGGTCACGGCGCTACGGAGCTCGAGCGAAGCCTCGAGCACGCCCTCAAACTCATTGGCCTCGTCGACCGTGATAGGCGACTTGTACCAATCGAGCAGCGCGGCGTACTTCTGGTGGTCGACGCAGCCGGCAGGCGCATAGGCCATGGCCTCGTCGACGGTGTAGGACAGGATCGGCTGCAGGTCGCGCATGAGCATCGAGAAGAGCTCGGCAAGCACCGTCTGGGCGCTGCGGCGCTCGAGCGAGCCGGGCTTGTCGCAGTACAGACGGTCTTTCAGGGCGTCGAGGTACACGTTGGAAAGCTCGGTAACCACGAAGTCGTAGAGCGCACGGTAGGCACGCGGGAACTCATAGCAAGAGTAGGCGTCGTCGACCTCGGCCTGGACCTGGGTCAGACGGGCAACCATGAGCTTGTCGAGCGGCAGCAGGTCGGCAAAGGTGACACCGTCGGTCTCGGGCTCAAACTGACCCTCGAGCTCGGAGAGCAGGAAGCGCAGCGTGTTGCGGAAACGACGGTAGGCATCGGACGTACGAGCAAGGATCTCGTGGTCGATGGACACGTCAGAGCTGGTATCGACGGATGCAACCCACAGACGGATGATATCGGCGCCCATCTCGTCGCAGACCTTGTTGGGGTCGATGACGTTGCCGAGCGACTTGGACATCTTGCGGCCCTGGCCATCGAGCGTGAAGCCCTGCGAGACGACCGCCTTGTACGGAGCGTGGCCGTTGGCGCCCACCGAGGTGAGCAGCGAGCTCTGGAACCAACCGCGGTGCTGGTCGGAGCCCTCGAGGTACACATCCGCCGGATACTCCAGCTCGGGACGGTACTCGCAGACGGCCTTCCAGGAGACGCCGGAGTCCCACCACACGTCGAGGATGTCCTTATCGGCCTTGAGGTGATGGCCACCGCACTTGGGGCAGACACAGGCCTCGCCCAGGTAGCTCTCGGGAGCGTCGGTGAACCAAGCGTCGGAGCCCTTCTCGTGGAAGAGCTTGATGACAGCGTCGAGCGTGGCGTCGTTCATGACCTTCTCGCCGCAGTCGGCACAGGTGTAGCTGGGGATAGGCACGCCCCAGTTGCGCTGACGGCTGATGCACCAGTCGGGACGCTGCTCGACCATGGCACCGATGCGGTTGGCCGCGTGGGCCGGATACCACTTGACGTTCTCGCGGACCTCTTTGCCAGCCTGCTCGCGCAAGCCGGTCTTGTCCATCGAGACAAACCACTGGTCGGTAGCACGGAAGAGCACCGGGTGCTTGCAGCGCCAGCAGTGCGGATAGCTGTGCGTGATCTTCTTCTCGAGGACCAGGGTGCCTCGCTCGCGCAGGAACTCGATGATGTGCGGGTTGGCCTCATCGGTATCCATACCGCTGAAGGGGCCACCGGTGCCAAACTCCTCACCGGTGTAGAACTTGCCGTCGTCATCGACCGGCATGCAGATGTCGGTGATACCCTCCTTGAGGCAGGCAAAGTAGTCGTCGACACCGTGGCCAGGCGAGTTGTGGACGATACCGGTACCGTCATCGACACCGACGTAATCGGCCAGCAGCGCCACGCCCTCGACACCGTCAAAGATCGGCTGTTTGTAGTGGATATGATGGAAGGTCTCGGCGGGAACCACGTAGGGCTTGCCGTCGACCATGACCGGGGTGTACTCCCAGCCAAATTCCTCGCAGCACTTGGGAGCCAGGTCCTCGAGCATGACCTCGGCGCGGCCGTCGTGCTCAACGGCGACGTAGGCGGCGCCGGGCTTGAGGGAAACGGCCTGGTCGGAGGGGATAGTCCAGGGAGTGGTCGTCCAGATGATGAAGTCAACCGGGCCGTCGAAGTTCTCGAGGCCGGCGGGCTTGGAGGTCATCTCAAAGCGCACGAAGATGGACGGGCTCGTCTCGTCGGAGTACTCGATCTCAGCCTCGGCCAGCGCGGTGTGGCAGTGCTTGCACCAGTGAACCGGCTTGTGGCCGCGATAGATCATGCCCTTGTCGAACATGGCCTTGAAGACCTCAATGTCGGCGGCGTCATGCTGGTGATAGAGCGTCAGATACGGGTTGTCCCAGTCGCCAAGCACGCCCAGGCGACGGAAGCCAGCCTTCTGGAGCTCGATGTTCTCGACAGCGAACTTGTTGCAAAGCTCGCGGATCTTAGCCGTGGAGGTCTGGTTGAACTTCTCGGTGCCGAGCTTCTCCTCGACCTTATGCTCGATCGGCTGACCGTGGCAGTCCCAACCGGGGACATAGGGAACCTCATAGCCCTGCATCATCCAGTAACGGTTGATCATGTCCTTGGAGATCTTGTTCATGGCGTGGCCGATGTGGATCGGGCCGTTGGCGTACGGAGGGCCGTCGTGCAGCACGAACTTCTTGTGACCCTCGTTCTTCTTTAGAACTTGCTCGTAGACCTTGTTGTCCTGCCAGTCCTTGAGTCGCTTGGGCTCGGACTTGGAAAGACCGGCACGCATGGGAAAACCGGTCTTGGGCAGATTCATCGTCTGCTTGTACTCGTTTGCCACGGTACCCCTTTCATGTCGTGGGCGCGCACGCCCTCTGGGCACCAAAAAAGCGCCCGTCCCTGCAAGCTGGGACGAAGCGCCACAAAACGGGCTGTGCGCCCGCAAAAGCTCTTCGCTTAACCACCCAGCTTAGATGCCCTCGCCCGCGTATTCGCGCGCTCGCATCCGTTACTCGGCTGGCCTGTATCGACGACCATCTCGGCGATGTCTACTAAGACTGCCTATGCGGCTCGTCCGTTGGGACCGCAGCTCCGGGGTGATTTTCATCGGTCGCATGCACGGGCTCTCAGCGCTCCCCGCTCTCTGTAGCATGCGGACGGCCGACTACTCGTCCCCATCAACGCTTATGCGGTGTATGCTAGCACGTTCCGCGCCGGCGAAAAACCCTCAACACTGGTTTTATACGTTCGAAATTTCTCGCTATTACAGCCCTGCTCTAGGAGCAAAATACCTGAAAGCACTCTATCGAACGAAAGAAGGTTGCTATGCGCACGATTGGAATGAGCGACTACACCGTTGGCGAGGATTGCTTTGACGAGCTGCCCGCCGCACTGGCGGAGTACGGCGCGACAAAGGTCGCGATCATCGGTGGCAAGCGGGCACTGGCCGCAGCACTTCCCGGTATCGAAGCTGCGCTGGCAGGTACCGACGTCGAGATTCTGGAGACGCGCGTCTACGGTACCAACAGTACGCGTGCCAATATCGCCAAGGTCGTGAACTCCCCTGCCTGCCAGGAAGCCGACGTGCTCATTGCCTGTGGCGGCGGCAAGGCGCTCGATACCGTGAAGACGGCGGCCATCGAGCTCAAGAAGATCGTCTTCACGGTCCCGACGATCTGTTCCAACTGCTCCGCCGCGACCGCCATTGCCGTTGTCTACAATGACGACGGCTCGCTCGAGGGCTATTCGTACCCCAACCGCCCCGCGCACATCTTCATCAACCCCAAGATCATCGCCGAGGCTCCGGCGGAGTACTTCTGGGCCGGCGTGGGCGATGCCCTGTCCAAGCAGCCCGAGGTCGAGTACGCCACGAGCGCCGGCAACCTGGAGCACACCGCCGGGCTTGGCCTGGCACTCGCCCACACCTGCTCCGAGCCACTATTTACCTATGGTGTCCAGGGTCTTGAGGACGTGCGGCAGAACCTGTCGAGCGAGGCCGTCAAGCAGATCGCGCTCGATATCGTGGTCAACACGGGCTATGTCTCCAACCTGACCAACCAAAACGATTACTACTACAACTCGAGCGTGGCGCATGCGTTCTACAACGCCACGTGCAGCATTCCGCGCGAGGGCTCCTACCTGCATGGCGAGGTCGTGAGCCTGGGCGTGCTGGTGCTGTTTGCCTATACGGGAGACACCGAGAACCTTGAGCGCTACGCTGCCTTTAACAAGCAGATGGGGCTGCCCGTGACGCTTGAGCAGGTCGGGCTTTCCGAGTCCGATATCCCAGCCCTGTGCGAGTACGCGCATGCCACCAACGAGTGGAAGCAGGGCAACCCTGAGCCCTTCACCGACGAGAAGTTCGCCGCCGCCATCAAGGCCGCCAACGCCTACGGCCACACGCTCTAGGCCAAGCCCAAAACCACCACAAAGGGGACAGGCACCTTTGTGGTGGTTTTTTATTGCTCAAGTATTTTGGGGTCGAACTCGCTAGCCGGAATCACGCGGTACCCGTGACGCAGCAGCAGATCGACAAAAACACCATTACCCGCTGTGAGGGTGCCGCTGAATGTTCCGTCGTAGATGCGCCCTGCACCACACGAGGGACTGCGGTCCTGCAAGACACACGCGGCGATCTCTTCCGGACCGCCCGCCTGCTCACACATATCGAGCGCACGTTGAGCGCCCAGGCGGAATTCCCGGTCAACGGACACGCCCTCGCAGGTACGAACCTCGCCGTTCACAATCTCGGACGGCTTGCGCGGCGTGGGCAGGCCCCCAAAGACCTCAGGGCACACCAAGAGGACCTCGGTCCCCGTACGCTCACAGGCCTCGACCAGCTCGCGATGGTAATTATCGAGACCGTTATACTTGCAGCTCTCGCCCATCAAGCAGGCGCTCACCACGATCTTCATGTGCATCCCTCCTAAGCAAAACGCCCCATTTGAGATAGGCACTCAAATGGGGCGTCGATATTTACTGTCCCGAACGCAACGTTACTGTTGCTTTGGCATCAGCGGATTTTCGCGTGTGAGGAGGTTCATAAACTCCTCGCCCGTGATGGTCTCCTTCTTGTACCTGTCTCTTATACACATCTCCGAGCCCACGAGACGCGTAGTAA
>URCU01000142.1:0-5042 GCA_900546425.1 uncultured Collinsella sp.
CGCGTCTCGTGGGCTCGGAGATGTGTATAAGAGACAGGGTTAACGCCCTCGTGCGGACGCAGTGCCAGGACGCGGGCGCCGGAACGTTTGCCAGCCTCGATCCCCAAAGGCGAATCCTCGATAACCAGGCACTCGGCGGGCTCCACACCCAGCGCATCCATGGCGCGCAGGTAGATCTCGGGGTCGGGCTTAAACGCACTGCACTCGTGACCGCTGATGGTGTAGTCCATCACATCGGCGATACCGGCAATCTCTACCAGCTCGTCAATGAGCTCACGATAAGACGAGCTCGCGATGGCACACTTCACGCCGCGCTCGTGCAGCTCGCGCATCACCGGCTCTGTCTGCTCGTTGAGCAGCTCGGCATACGGAACGGGATGGTCCGGGCTATAGACCTGCTTGTACTCCACGCGCAGGCGCTCGCGCAGCTCAACATCGTCGGGCACCAGCGCCTCCCAAATGGCCGGCTCGTTAGACCCCGAAAGATCGGGGATCTCGTCAAAGTGAAAGCCCTTCTCCTCCATAAACGCCACGCGACGACGGTTGTAGAACCACTCGGTATCGACCAGCACGCCGTCCATATCAAACAGCACTGCCTTGATCATACGCATCTCCTCTCAAGAACAAAAAAGGGGACGGGGCGCAAACCCCATCCCCTCTCAATCAACCCGTAAGGTCTACTTACTTGTGATTAGTAGGAAAGCTTCCACATGTAGCGACGCATGGTCAGCGGGTGCTGACGGGCCTCGGCGATCTGGTTGCCGTACTCACGCATAACGGCGAGGTGCAGCAGCGGGTTGAAGTAGGTGACGACACTCGCGGGCACAGCGTCAGCCAGGCCGTAGTCCTTGGAGTCGATCAGAGCGACCTTGGCGCCCATGCGCTCGAGGAAGGTGAGGGCGCGGGCGTCCATCGGACGGGTAGCGCCATCGGACATGAGGAAGACGTAGGGCTTACCCTCGGTGGAAACCTCGAACGGGCCATGGAAGTACTCGCCGGTGTTGTAGGCAGCGGCGTCGATCCACTGCATCTCGGTAAACAGGAAGGCGGCGTTAGAGTAAGCCATCTTCTCGGAGGCACCGGAAGCCATGAAGTAGATCATCTTGTCGTCCTTGAAGTCCTCGGCGAACTTCTTGGCGAGCTTCTTGCAGTGCTGAGCGGCGTTCTCGCAGAGCTCGAAGACGTTGGTGAGGCCGGTGATCATGTCCTCGTAGTGGTCATAGCCCTCGGTCTGCTGAAGGATCTCGAGAGCAAGAGCGATGGCATAGCCGGGCTTCTCGCACTTGGCAGCGTAGTTGGCGTGGAAGCCGTGAACGATAACGTGGTCGGCGTCGACGGTCAGAGCGGAGCCAGCCTTGTTGGTGAGGGAGACGACCGGGCAGTTGTGCTTCTTGGCGGTCTTGTTGGCCTCGACGGTCTCGGGCGTGGAGCCACCGAGGGAGCAGGTGATCACGAAGGTGTGCTCGTTGACCCAGGAAGGCGTGTCGTAGTTGAACTCGTTAGCGGTGAAGATCTGAACGTTCAGCTTGTCCGTGTTGTTGGCCAGGAAGTACTTGGCGGGGTAAAGGTCGGACATGGAGGCACCGCAGCCGACGAAAGCGACGCTGTGGATCTCGTGGTTGGACAGGACATCAGCGACGATCTGCTTAGGGAGGTTAAGGTCGATCTCGTACATCTGACACATTCCTTTCGATTTTTGCGGCGCCACATTGCCGGGCGCTCGCAGGGTTACCGTGGTTTGGACCGAGTCGCCGGCCCGTTAAGGATGCGACAAAGGGACTGTCCCATTGTCGCATTTTAGGGATGGAAGCCTGCCTGGGGTATGGGATGCCAGGCAGGCCCCCGGGGGAAAGCGGTTAGACGCTTGGTCGCGACTAGGCCAGGATGCCGGCCGCGGAGAGGGCGATGCCGCCCACGATGGCGATCACGAGAAGCCAACCGGTGTTGACGTTCTTCTTGATGAGCCAGTACATAAGGCCGGTGAGGCCAAGGGAAATCATCTGGGGCATCATGCCGTCCAGGATGTCCTGGATAACGACGGTGCCCTCAGCGAACTGCAGCGGAGTGGTGGCACCAATCAGCGTAGCGATCATGCCGCCCACGGACATAAGACCCACGATGCCGCAGACATACATGAGCTTCTCCATGAGGTCGCCGCCCTGAAGCTTGCTCAGGTACTCGTGGCCGCCCTGATAGCCCATCTTGGCTGCGAACCAGGTGATCAGCACAGAGGGGACGATGGAGATGAGCATGGCCAGGATCGGGCCCATGATGGAGCCCTGCTGAGCCAGCTGAACGCCCAGGCCAAAGGCGATAACGCGGATGGTGCCCTGGAAGAAGGAGTCACCGATGCCGGAAAGCGGACCCATGAGGGAGGTCTTGACCGCGTTGATCGAATCGGGATCGAAGTTCTCGGGATCCTTGGCGTACTCCTCCTCCATGGAGGCGGTGAGGCCTAGGATGAAGGCACTCGTCTGCGGGGTGCAGTTGTAGAACGCCATGTGACGGTGGTAAGCCTCTTTCTTAGCAGCGAGCTGCTTGGGGTCGGACTCATCCGGATAGAGGCGATCGAGCGTGGGAACCATACCGTAGAGGAAGCCCATGTTCATCTGACGCTCGTAGTTCCAAGAGGCCTGGATGGCCCAGGAGCGCCAGAAGAACTGGCTGACCTTCTTGTTCAGGGACACGTCCTTGGTTGCGGTTGCCATAGTGTGTTCCTCCTTAGTCTTCGTCGTCTTCGAGCGGATCATAGTCGGAATCGACACCGGCGGCTGCATGGGAACCGTTGAACTTGAAGCCCATGAAGACGACAGCCAGGCACACACCGATCAGAGCGACCGCGATGACGGACAGGTTGAGGTAAGCGGCGAGCAGGAAACCGATGAACAGGAACGGAGTCATACCCTTCTTGATCATCATGGTGAGCAGCAGGGCCAAGCCGTAGGCGGTCATGATCTTGGTCGAAACGTTCAGACCAGTGGACAGCCACTCGGGAACCATGTTGACGATGGTCTGAACCAGGTCGGTTCCAACAAAGACGGCGAGGAAGATCGGCAGGAAGTACATGACGGCGTACAGACCGGAGCCGGCGCAGATGTGCATACGGTAGGCGGTCTTGAACTTTCCGTTATCGATCGCGCTATCGGCCACATGGGTGAGGGCGGCGATGATGGAACGGAACACGATGCCGAGGAGCTGACCCAGGACGGCGACCGGGATGGCGATCGTCATGGCGGTCTCGGCGGAAGCATCGGTCAGGCACGCAAAGGCAGCGGCCACGATGCCGCCCAGGACCATATCGGGCGGAACGGCTGCGCCGACCTGCACCAGGCCCATGGACACGAGCTCGACGGCGGCACCGACGGCAAGGCCGGTGGGCACATCGCCCAGCAGCAGACCGACGAGCGTAGCGCCAACGAGGGGCTGCTCGAAGTTAAGACGACCGAGCAGGCGGGAGTCCCACATGCAGAACACGCCGACGAGGCCGACGAGCACCGCACTGATGAACGTATTCATACCCTTCTCCTTTCAGTCAGGCAAAAGCCTGGTTGATTACAGCTTGGCGTCGATGTCGACGCTCTGATACGTAGGGGTCTGCTGGACGTAGAGCTTAATGCCCATGTCGAGCAGCTGGTTGACGTCGGCCTTCTGGGTGGCGTCGAGGAAGACGGAGCTGTCCTTGCCGCCGACCTGATCGGCGCCGTCGTGGTTGGCGGTGGCGCCCAAGTTGATGGCGTCGAGCTTGTAGCCCTGGCAGAACTGCAGCATCTCGGCCGTGTTGCCAAAGACGAACATGACGCGCTCGCCGAGGGTGTTGAGCTTGTCCATCTTGGCGAGGGCACGCTCGACGGTGAAGACGTTCAGGCGCACGCCCTGGGGCTTGGCCAGCTTAAGAGCGCCCTTCTTGATGTCATCGTTGGCGGCAGCGTTGTCGACGACGATGATGCGCTCGGCCTGAACCTTGGTGGTCCAGGTAAAGACGACCTGGCCGTGCAGCAGACGGTAGTCAAGACGTGCGAGGACGATCTTGGCGGGACCGGAGCTGTGACGGGACGCCTTGGCCTTCTTGGCGGGAGCCGCGGCGGGCTGGGCCGGTGCGTTGGGGTTGGTCAGACCGTTGCGGGCCTCGTTGATGAGGGCCGCGAGCTCGGCGCCCTTGACGGGGACGGGGCTCATAGCGAGCGTGAGCGCCAGCGGGATGTTGAAACCGCTGACAACCGTGAACTTCGTGCCGTTCTTGGAAAGCTCGACCATGCTGTTGTTGACCGAGCTGCCGAGCATATCGGTCAGCACATAGACGGTGTCGTCTGCGTTGAACGTGGCGATCATAGCCTCAACCTTATTGGTGATGGGCTCCTTGTCGTCACGAGCAAGCGACACGACGTGGACGTTCGACACGTCGCCGAGAACCATCTCGAGCGTGTCTTTGGCGCCTGCGGCCAGGCCGCCATGAGATGCGAGAATGATCTGATTCATCTTGCCTCCTCCTTTTCGTTATGGTCATTATAACGTCTTATACGTTGCTTATATTGCTAATTAGTATAAAGACCGTTCGCGGGTGAAAATCGACCGTTGACGGGTTTAACGTACTTGAAACGTTGGCGCAGGGCAGATCGACGCTGGCAAGGCGGTGCCCATTCAAGCGTCCCGCCAATCCTCTATCGCACGAAGTACCAGGGGCTTTCCTGCACGGTGGGCTCCAGCGCGATGCCGGTGCGCTCCTTAAACAGATCCATGTCCTGCGATTTCTCCGTCCACCACGCGTTGGGCTTAAAGGTCATGCTCTCAACGACATGACCGACAAACACACTGTTGCGTAGCTTGGAGAAGTCGGTGTTCATAATCAAAATGGACGCGAGCACCAGCACAATGCCCAGGACCTTGATCGCGCCGGCGGGCTCGGCGTAGACACCAATGCCCAGCAGTACGGTGACGACCGTCTCGAATGACATTACGACGGGAACTTTCGATGTCTCGAGCCCCATGGACAGACCCTGCATATATAAGATGTAGGCCACAGCTGTGGGGATGAGTCCAAAGCC
>URCU01000143.1:0-5006 GCA_900546425.1 uncultured Collinsella sp.
TCCGCGCCGCGCTGGGAAGGGCCGCGTAACGGTCCAAGAAATCGTCCGCAGTCCCACCTGCCAAAATAAACCTGTCCCTAAATGGTAGGTTTGGAGAGGTCGGGGAACCAGGTTGGTTTGGGTTGGTTGGGTGCGCGCTCGGCCAGGACCTGCTCCATCCAGCACATGTCGTACCAGCGGCCGAACTTTTGAGCGCAGCGGTCGAAGGTGCCCACCAGGCGATATCCCATATGGGCATGGAAATCCTGGCTGTTGTGCGTCAGGTACTCATCGTCCTTATCGTGCGGCACGGCGATGAGGGCGCACATGTTGGTGATGCCCATCGCGGCCAGGCATTGCTTGAGCGCATCGTGCAGATTGCGGCCCAGCCCGCCGTGGCGTACATCGCGCGCCAGGTAGATCGATGTCTCGACCGACCAGTCGTATGCCTCGCGGCTGTTGAGCGGGCTCGCATAGGCATAACCCACCGGACGCCCGTCCAGCTCCATCACCAAATACGGGTAGCGCTTGAGCGTACGCTCGATGCGCCCGGCGAACTCCTCAACGCTCGGCACCTCGTATTCGCAGGTAATCGCCGTCTGGCGCACATACGGCTCATAGATGGCAAGCAACGCCGGCGCATCATCGGGCGTCGCCAGGCGAATCGTCGGCTCGGACATCTCTGTCATACAACCCTTCTCCCCAAAAGCAAAGGCCGCCTTGCGCCAAACCCAGCGCAAGGCGGCCCCTCGTCATTACATCAGGCTACAGAACCGCCGCCAACGCGTCGATATCCTCCTGCGTCGTGGCCCAGCTGGTGCAAAAACGCACCACCGTGTGGGTATCGTCGTACTTTTCCCAGTACTCGATCGCCGCATGCTCGCGAATGCGGGCCATGTCCTCGTTGGGCAGAATCACAAACTGCTGGTTTGTGGGCGTCTCCAAGAAGAACCGGTAGCCGTGCTCGTGCAGCACGCGACGAAGCGCCTGCGCGGTTTCGATCGCCTGGCGACCAATCTCAAAATACAGGCCGTCGGTAAAGAGCGCCTCAAACTGCACGCCCGTGAGGCGGCCCTTGGCCAACAGCGCGCCGTGCTGCTTAATACGCGGAATGGGATGCGCCGGGGCGTGCATGCCGCAAAACACCACGGCCTCGCCGCACAGAGCGCCGCACTTGGTGCCGCCGATGTAGAACACGTCACACAGCTGCGCCAGCTCGGGCAGGGTAATGTCGCACTCATCGGCCGCCAGCGCATAGGCCAGGCGGGCGCCATCCACAAACAGCGGAATCTGGCGCTTCTGGCACACCGCGTGAATCGCCGCGAGCTCGGCCTTGGAGTACAGCGTGCCGTACTCGGTCGATAGGCTCACGTACACGGCACCCGGGAACACCGTGTGCTCGTAGCTCTCGTTTTCGTAGAACACCTGGATATAGTTCTCGAGATCCTCGGCGTGCATCTTGCCCTCGTAGCCGGGGATGGTGAGCACCTTGTGGCCGCCAAACTCGATGGCGCCCGCCTCGTGGCAGGCGACGTGGCCGGTCTCGGCGGCAACGACGCCCTCGTACGGCGCGAGCAGCATGTCGATCACCGTCGCGTTGGCCTGCGTGCCGCCCACCAGAAAAAACACGTCGGCATCGGGGGCCTGACAGGCCTCGCGGATAAGCTGCTTGGCACGCTCGGTGTGCGCATCGGTACCGTAGCCGGGCTGCGGCTCCATATTGGTGTCGACGAGCGCCTGCAGCACTGCCGGATGTGCGCCGTGGGAATAATCGTTGTTAAACGCGAGCATGGCAATCCTCTCTAGCCGGGCACGGGCCCAATGATTCAAACGGAGCTATTGTACGCCGTTGGGATAGGCAATGCGCGCGGCAAGGCACTCAAGCGCCAGCACCAGGGCAAAGCCGCAGCTCACGTCACTCAAAAAGTGTGCACCGATCACGATGCGGCCAAGCGCGACGAGCGCCGCGACCACAGCCGCCGTCCAAAAGACCATGCGGCGGCGCGACGGTTTTTCCTTAAAGGCCGCCGCGGGAAGCCCGGCAAGCATAAGGCCGATCGCCGCATGCGCCGTGTGTCCGCTCGCAAACGACTTGAACCCGTCCTTGATCACGCCGGCGGCGATATAGGTCCACTTGTCGGGATTGCCGATCACCCACCACGGCTGAAAATTGAGCCCCGGCGTGACCTCGATCACGCGCATGCGCGGGCGCGACCACAGCGGCTTAACAATGACGTTGAGGATGATGGCCTGAGCGACCCACACGGCCAGCACCATCAACGCCCAGCGCGTGAGATCGTCGGGCTCGGTCGTGCGCGTGAGGCGATAGGCGATGAGGTTGGCTGCGATGACCAACGCAAACGTCAGAACCAGCTGAAACGCAATAAGCTTGCCGCCGACGCGCAGCGATCCGATAATCTCGTAGCCGACCAGGCCCACGTTGATCAAAACGCCCAGCGCGGCGAGCCACTTGCTCGCCTTGGAATCGGGGCGTGCCGAGCGCACGAGCATAACGCCCGCGATGCTCGCCGTCAGCTCGAACGGCAGCTCGCCGGCCGCCTCGACAAAACGACCGTACATGCTGCCGATGTTGAACAGCGCACTCGAGATCTGATAATCGAAGAAACTGCCCACGCCCAGACAAAGACACAGGACAACCGCGATAATGGCGACATCTTTCTTATAGATGTATCCGAACATGCTTTCCTTTCGATGGGGTCAGAATCAACCTGCGAGGCGGCGGGGCAAAGAGCAGCTGATAGCTCCGTCCCGCCACGCCCCTACTTGTTAGTCGTCGTCGCTGGCACCCAGCTGCTGCAGCAGCATGAGTGCCGCGGCCACCGGGCCGGTGCCGTCGTTGGCGTCGAGGCCGCGACCCAGGCCGCTGCCCGCACCGGCGCCCGCCTTGTAGGGCACCGAGAGCTTGCGGCTCTTGGGGAAGTTCACCGCACCGTAGCGGGTCTTAAGTTCAAAGGCCACCTTCTTGGGCACGTCAACCCCCAAAAACGTAATGCGACCACCGCTGAGCGTGACGCTCTCGAGCCCCAGGCGCTCGCCGCGAATGCGGATGCGCGCGCGATTGAACAGGTTGAGCCCCGCCAACGGCAGCTCGCCATGCGCGGCCTCGGTCTCCTCCTGCACCTCGTCGATACTCTCCAGGTCCTCAGCCGCAGCGAGCTTGCGGTACACGAGCACGCGCTGGTCCACCGCCGGCATGTACTCCTCGGACAAGAAGTAGTCGGCCGGCAGGTTGATGCCCACGCTCGCCGCCTCCACGCCGGCATCGTCGTCGCCGCGCGCCTCGGCCACGGCCTGTCCCAGCATCTGCGTAAACAGGTCAAAGCCCACACTCGACAGGTTGCCGTGCTGCTCGGCGCCCATGAGCGAGCCGGCACCACGGATCTCCAGGTCACGCATGGCGATGCGCATGCCGCTGCCCAGGTCCTGGAACTCGGAAAGCGCGGTCAGGCGCGCCGTTGCCTCCTCGGTGAGCGGCAGCTCGCCCGGGAACATAAAGTACGCGTAGGCCTGCGTGGCAGAACGGCCCACACGGCCCTTGAGCTGGTAGAGCTGTGCCAGACCCAGGCGCTGCGAGTCCTCGATGATGAGCGTGTTGGCCGTTGCGTTGTCGATGCCGCTCTCCACGATGGTCGTGGCGATAAGCACGTCAATCTTCTTGGTCGCGAACTCGATCATCACGTCCTCGACCTCGCACGGGCTCATCTTGCCGTGCGCCACGCCCACGCGCGCCTCGGGCGCGGCCTCGTGCACGCGCGCCACGGCATCGTCGATGGTCTTGACGCGGTTGGACACGTAATACACCTGACCGCCGCGGCCCACCTCCAGGCGAATCGCCGCACTCACCACGTCGGGGTCGTACTCCCCCACGTGCACGATCACGGGACGACGCCCGGTCGGCGGCGTGGTGATCAGGCTCATATCGCGCACGCCGCTCGTGGCCATCTGCATGGTACGCGGGATGGGCGTTGCCGAGAGCGTGAGCACGTCGATTTGCTCGCGCAGGTTTTTGAGCTGCTCCTTGTGCTGCACACCAAAGCGCTGCTCCTCGTCGATGATCACCAGGCCCAGGTTCTTGGGGTTCACATCGGCAGAAAGCAAGCGGTGCGTGCCGATGAGCACATCGATCGTGCCCTCGGCAAACGCCTTGAGCGCGCGCTTTTGCTGCGCCGGGGTGCGGAAGCGGCTGAGCACCTCGACCTCCAGGCCAAACGGGGCAAAGCGCTCAAAGAATGTCTCGTAGTGCTGTTGGGCCAGAATGGTCGTGGGGCAGAGCACCATGACCTGGCGGCCGGAGTCCACGCACTTAAAGGCCGCGCGCAGGGCGACCTCGGTCTTGCCAAAGCCCACGTCGCCGCACAGCAGGCGGTCCATGGGCTTGGGCGCCTCCATGTCGGCCTTGATGTCGGCGATAGCCTCCAGCTGGTCACGCGTCTCGTCGTAGGGGAAGCTCTCCTCCATCTCGATCTGCTCGGGCGTATCGGGCGGACAGGCGATACCGGTAATCGACGAGCGGCGCGTATACAGGTCGACCAGGTCAAACGCCAGCTTTTTGGCATTCTTGCGCGCCTTGTTGGTAGCCCGCGTCCAGTCGGCGGTGTTGAGCCTGGTCAGGCGCGGCTTGTCACCGTCGGGGCCAACGTAGCGCGTGATGCGGTCGACCTGCTCCAACGGCACGTAGAGCTTGTCGCCATCGGCATATTCCAGCAAAAAGTAGTCGCGTTCCTTGCCGCCCACTTCCTGGCGCGCAATCTCGCTAAAGAGCGCGATGCCGTGGGTGGCATGAACGACGTAGTCACCCGGCTTAAACGGGAAGGTAATCTGCGTAATGTCAACCTTGCGGCGGCTGCGCGCGCGGTTGGCATCCATGCGAGCGTTGAGGTCGGCGATCGAGAACACGGCCAGGTTGGCATCGGGCACCACCACGCCCTGCGGCAGGGCGGCATCGACAAAGGTTACGCGCTGTCTCTTATACACATCTCCGAGCCCACGAGACGCGTAGTAATCTC
>URCU01000144.1:0-4869 GCA_900546425.1 uncultured Collinsella sp.
TTATGCGATCGTCGGCAGCGTCAGATGTGTATAAGAGACAGATGTTGGCCTCGGGGTCGACGGCATTGGCGACAACGTCGGCGGCGTCGCTGATCTCCTGAATGCCCAGGTCCTTGGAGCCGGCGATGGAAAGCAGGACACGCGTGGCGCCATCGATGGAGCTCTCGAGCAGCGGACTGGAGATGGCCTGCTGGGCAGCGTCGACGGCACGGGTATCCCCAGAAGCGGTACCGATACCCATCATGGCGGTACCGGCCTGCTTCATGATGGTCTTAACATCGGCGAAGTCCAGGTTGATGATACCCGGGACGGTGATGAGGTCGGTGATGCCCTGGGTGCCCTGGGAAAGGACGCCATCGGCAATTGCGAAGGCCTCGAGCATCGTGGTCTTCTTCTCGGCGATGTCGAGCAGCTTGTCGTTAGGGATAACGATCATGGTGTCGACGCAATCGGAGAGGGTCTTGATGCCCTCCTCGGCGCTCTTCTTGCGCTTGCGACCCTCGAAGGTGAAGGGCTTGGTCACGACGGCGACGGTCAGCGCGCCGACCTCGTTCATTGCGATATCGGCAACGATGGGAGCGGCGCCGGTACCGGTACCACCGCCCTCGCCGCAGGTGATGAACACCATATCGGCGCCAGCGAGCGCCTCGGCGATATCGTCGCGGGACTCATCGGCAGCCTTGCGGCCAACCTCGGGGTTGGCGCCGGCGCCCAGGCCGCGGGTAAGGTCGGTGCCGATGTGCACCTTGATATCGGCATCAGAGATCGCGAGCGCCTGAGCATCGGTGTTGATGGCAACAAACTCGACGCCGCGGATGCCCTCTTCGATCATTCGATTGACCGCGTTGGTACCGCCGCCGCCGACGCCGACCACCTTAATGACGGCAAGGTAGTTGTTGATCTCTGTCTCGTGCATGTCGGTCCTCCGAACAAAGGTTATAGCCATAGCATGGGTTGACCCCTGCGCACATTAACCTTCAGGTTGAAAGTAAATGCAAAGGTAAACCGTATTATGTTTGCACATTATGAACGTATCAGTCAAATAATTGACCGTGAAAACCAAACAAACCAGATAAACGGCGTGGTATGGCCCCCCAACAAAGCCGTTTAGGATGCTAGGCGGTCGGTGCGTTCCTAAACGTGTAGTTACCCGGAGAGCGCACATTGATATAGGTTACGCCCTCTACCTGCGAAAGTAGCTTGGTCACGATGCGTTCTTTCTTGGCGATATCATCCGAATCGCCCAGCGACACCTCGACGCCGTTGTCGAGATTTGCCGAGATAGCCTCAACAGAAGGCGTGGAAATATCCTTCACCTGGTCCAAGAACTCGCTCGAAAAACCGCGTGCGTAATCCAGGCCGGCCTTGACGGCCTTGGAGCTCACCGCCCGACCCGAAACCGGTGCGACATCGGCCGAGACGTCAGTCAACAGCACGGCGCCGTAGTGCTTGGCGAGCGCCAGGGCCGCATCGATGCCGGTCAGGGTGTTGGCGCCCTCCCCCGATGTAATGACGTTCCCCTGGTCGTCCACCTCGACAGACGTCGACAGCGGAGCGATCCAGGTGTCATCGTCTCCGATAGCCCAGGCAAGGTCGTCGGAGCTGATATACGCAATGGCGATAACTTTGCGCTCCGTCGGCGTGATGATAAGCGTATGGGGAAACTGGCGCTGGACATTCACGCCCGAGACCCACGGGTTTTGCTTGAGGCCCTCGGTGATCTGATCGGGATCCACGTTAAAGAGCGACGTGTTCTCGGGAAGATTGATGAGCTGCATGGCGTCGTGCTTGGTCACATGCTCGCTGCCATGAATCTGAATATCGGTAGCGGCGAACAGGCCAGAGTTGATGACGACGATGGCAATAATGGCAAGTACGGCCACAGCCGCCAAGATGCCGCCCGCGATCTTGCCCTTACCCTTAAGGGCAGAAGCGGCGTCGGTCGTCTTGCTTGCCATGGCACCCAACGATGACAGAGGATTGATGCCCTTTTTTGCCGAAGACGCCTTGGCGGCGGGTACCGATGTCAGTGAACGCGGCTTAGCGCCAGCCAACGTACGGCCGGCATGCGGCGCACGAGTTCCCAGCGAAGGCTTGGGCGTCGCCATGGGTCGGGAGGTCTTGGTGCCCATCGCCGGTTTGGGCGTCACCGAAGGACGCGGAGCCGGACGGCTCGTCTTTTTAGAAGTGGGGCGTCCTCCCAGCTGCGAGCCGACGACCGGGCGCTTGGCAGGACGAACGGGCCCAACAGACTTGGAGGGCGTAGCGGGCTTATGTTGAGGCTGGGCAGGTGCGCCGGAACGCCCTCCGGCGCGGCGGAAGGTTGGTTTCGATGCTCTAGAAGCCGAGGAATTTAACTTCCGGTCTGAGCTCGATGCCATACGCCTCCCTCACCTTTCCGTGCACATGCCTGATAACCGCGGCCACGTCATCGGCCGAGGCGGTTCCGTTATTAACGATAAAATTAGCGTGTACGGGCGAAACTTCCGCACCGCCAACCGAAAAACCCTTTAATCCACAATCCTCAATCAACTTGCCCACGCTTGCGTCGGGCGGATTGCGAAAGACCGATCCGCAGGATGCACGGCCCATGGGCTGCGTGCGCTTGCGGCGCGTCAGGTACCGCTCCATACGCTCGCGAATGTCTGCCTTGGGCGCGGGCTTGAGTTTAAGCACGCACTCGAGAATGATCTCGTTACGCGGCAAGCTGCACTCGCGATACCCCCAAGCGATCTCGGACCCTGCATAGTGCTTAATACCGGACGCCGGATCAAACGTGACCACGTCCTCGATAAGGGAGCCGATCCACTCGGTCCGCGTGCCTGCGTTCATGGACACGGCGCCACCGACCGAACCAGGAATACCGACCGCGAACTCAAGGCCCGAAAGCCCGCGCGACAAAGCGTCGTTGACCAAACGCGCGAACATCACGCCCGCACCAACGGTCAGCGTGCAGCCGTCCTCGGCAACAACCGTGCGCTGAAACTCACGTCCCAGCGAAATAACGGCGCCGCGATAACCGGCATCGGCAACCAACAGGTTGGACCCCTTGCCGATAATCACCCACGGCACCTGCTCGCGGTCAAGCACCGCCACGGCGCGACGCAGGGCATGGTAGCTATGGCACGTCACAAAGAGGTCGGCCTTGCCGCCGATACGATAGCTTGTATGGCGTGCAAGACGTTCGTCCTCGACAACGTCCGTGTCGATCATGCCCGAAAGCGCCATGACGGCGTTAAACAGACCCATAGAGGTTAAGCGTCTTTCTTGGCAGTCAGATACTCGATGAACTCGGGGCCGACGGTCGTAACGTCACCGGCACCCATGGTGAGCAGCAGGTCGCCCTCGCCCACGAGCTTCTCAAGCTCCTGGTTGAGCTCAAGACGACTGGAGCAGTACACGACCTCCTTGCCGGGGTGCTTAGCGCGAACGGTATCTGCGAGCATCTTGGAGGTAACGCCCGGAATCGGCATCTCGCCGGCGGAGAATACATCGATCAGCAGCAGCTTGTCGGCGTTGGCAAAGGCATCGGCAAAGTCATCGCACAGAGCCTGCAGGCGCGAATAGCGGTGCGGTTGGAACACGACGTCGACATGTTTGTAGCCCAGCGAAGAGGCAGCAGCGAGCGTCGCCTTGATCTCGGTGGGATGATGGCCGTAATCGTCAACCACCGTGATGCCGTCGATATCGCCCACGTGGGTAAAGCGACGGCGGACGCCCTCAAAACTCGAAAGTGCCTTAGCGGCGGCATCGATATCGAGACCCAGGACATGGGCGACGGTCAAGACGGCCGTGGCGTTGAGCATGTTGTGACGACCGGGGTTGCTCTTAATCTCAACAGCGTGCTCGGTGCCGTCCTCAAAGCGAACGATAAAGTCGCTCTGGATGCCCTTGACATCCGGATGTACGCAGACGATGTCGTTGCTCTCGGCAAAGCCATAGGAAAGCACATGACGGCCCGTCGACTTGGCGAGCTCGACCAGATGCGGATCCTCGCCGCAAACGATGACGGTGCCGTCCTCGCCCACCAGCCCCATAAACTTAGCAAAGGTGGCCTCGATCTCCTCGATGCCCGAGTAGTGATCGAGATGGTCGGCCTCGACGTTGGTCACGATGACCACGTTGGGGTTCAGGAACAGGAACGAGCTGTCGGACTCATCGGCCTCGGCGACAAAGTAGTCACCCGAGCCGTTCTTGCCGTTGGTGTCGTAGCCCTCGACGATGCCGCCGATCAAAAAGCTGGGGTCCAGACCCATGCGATCGAGCATCGTGGCGCACATCGAAGAGGTCGTGGTCTTGCCGTGCGTGCCGGCAACGGCGACGGTGGTGTAGCCGTGACCCAGGGCCGAGAGCATCTTGGCACGGGGCCACACGGGAATACCGAGCTCGCGGGCACGCACGAGCTCGGGGTTGGACTCAGGAATAGCGGTGGAGACAACAACCACGTCGGGCTTGACCTCGTCGATCGTCGCAGCCTCGTGGCCCACGTGGACCTTCACGCCGGCGCGGGTAAGCTGGCGAATATAGCGCGACGTCTTAAGGTCGGAGCCGGTAACGGTATAACCGCGCTCGTGCAGGACGAGGGCGATGCCGCTCATGCCGGCGCCACCGATACCGATAAAGTGGGCGCTCTTGAACTCGGGCGCGGAGGTTGCAGTCTGGGAATCAGCCATGTGCTCGTGTACTCCTTGCGTAAACACTGCCTGTAACCCGTTAACTGTACCGCACCTACCGCATCCGCGCGAGGGCGACCGGCGATATCCCGTCTAACTAACGCAATCCCTCTACCGCGTCGGCCAAAAGTGCGGCGGCACGGTCCTGGGCCTGTCTCTTATACACATCTCCGAGCCCACGAGACGCGTAGTAATC
>URCU01000145.1:0-4864 GCA_900546425.1 uncultured Collinsella sp.
CGAGATTACTACGCGTCTCGTGGGCTCGGAGATGTGTATAAGAGACAGGCTTGTTTGTGGAGAGAGATGGGAGTTTCTAATGGTTAACGAGAAGAAGGTCGCTATTGTCGGCTGCGGTTTCGTCGGTTCGTCTTCGGCGTTCGCACTGATGCAGAGCGGTCTGTTCTCCGAGATGGTCCTCATCGACGTGGACAAGAACCGCGCCGAGGGTGAGGCCCTGGATATCGCGCACGGCATGACGTTTGCCGAGCCGATGAAGATCTACGCCGGCGATTATTCCGATGTCGCCGACGCCGCCATGATCGTCGTCACCGCTGGCGCTGCCCAGAAGCCCGGTGAGACCCGCCTGGACCTGGTCAACAAGAACGTCAGCATCTTTAAGTCCATTATCCCCGAGATTAAGAAGTCCGGCTTCGACGGCATTCTGCTCATCGTCTCCAACCCGGTCGATGTCCTGACCTACGCCGCCATCAAGATGTCCGGCCTGCCCGAGGGCCACGTCATCGGTTCCGGCACCGTGCTCGACACCGGCCGCCTGCAGCAGATGCTTGGTGCCCACGTCGAGGTTGACCCGCGCGATGTCCAGGCCTATGTCATGGGCGAGCACGGCGATTCCGAGTTTGTCGCTTGGTCCAGCGCTCAGGTTGCCGGCGTTCCGCTGAACACCTTCTGCGAGCTTCACGGCCACCTGGAGCATGAGGCAGCCGAGAAGCGTATCGCCGAGGACGTCAAGAACTCCGCCTACACCATCATCGAGAAGAAGCACGCCACCTACTATGGCGTCGCCATGGCCGTCAAGCGCATCTGTACCGCCGTCATGCGCGATGAGCAGACCGTTCTGCCTGTCTCCTCGCTCATGGTGGGCGAGTATGGCCTGTCCGATCTTGCCATCTCCATGCCGACCGTCGTTGGCCGCGACGGCGTTGTCTGCCGCGTCCCCGTGCCGCTGAACGATGACGAGCAACATGAGCTCACCGTCTCCGCCAAGGCCCTCAAGGACATCATCGACAGCGTCGATTTCTCCTGCTAAATCAAGCTCGCTGGAGCGAAAAGCTACAATGAAGGCGTCCGGGTCCACACGGCCCGGGCGCCTTTTTGGTGCAAAGTAGCCTGACCCCAATGCACCATCCCAATGCACCATAGTTGATGGGAGGGCCATGTCGGATTCGCCTAATTTTTTGACCTATGCCCAGACCGCGTTTGATCCGTTTGAGGAGCGGCCGTTCTGTGCGGTGGATAGCCTCGTCTTTGCGTGGTTGTCCTATTTGCGTTTGCCGGGTGATATGGCGGAGCTGACGAACTGGCAGGGTCTAGACGTACGCGAGCTGCTGCGTGCCGAGTGCTACCGGGACATGATTGACGACTTGTGGGACCCGGAGGGGAGCAGGGCCTTGTTGGAGGCCGTGGCAGCAAGTCCTCGCTACCGTGGCGTGCACGTTTGCGGCTATCGTGCCGTGAGCGATGTGGTGGCGACGGAGCAGTTTGCAGCCATGGCGTTCCGGTTTCCTGCGGGGTTTAGTTATCTTTCCTTCCGGGGGACCGACAGCACGATTGTGGGCTGGAAAGAGGACTTTAACATGGCGTTCCGGTGTCCTGTGCCGGCCCAGGAATCCGCGGCGCGTTATGTGGACGAGGCGGCGGTTGCGATTGACGGGCCGCTTTTGTGCGGCGGTCATTCCAAGGGTGGAAACCTTGCGGTGTACGGTGCGGCGATGTGCTCCGATGTCGCCCGTGAGCGAATCGAACGGGCGTATTCCCATGATGGCCCGGGCTTCGTCGAGGAGTTTCTGAACGGCAACGCCTTTGCCGATCTTTCCGGTCGAATCGACAAGACGCTACCTCGGTCGTCGATCTTTGGCATGATGTTCGAGACACAGGAGGACTATGCCATCGTTGAGAGCACCGAGTTCAGCCTGCTGCAGCACAATCCCTTTAGCTGGGTGGTTGATGGTCGCGACTTCGTGTACTGTGAGCGCCTGTCTGCCGGTGCTCGATACGTTGATGGCTCCATTCGCGAGATGCTGCTTGCAGTGTCGCCTAGCGAGCGCGAGCGTTTTGTAGATGCGTTGTTCTCCGTGTTTGAGGCTACGGGTGCCGAGCGGTTTGCGGATATCGCTGGGAATCTGCGTGAGAGCCTGCCCGCGATGCTCCAGGCTGCGCAAGGCTTTGACAAGGATACGCGTCGTTTTGTCTCGCAGACCATTGCGGCAATCCTTAAATGCGCACTGCTGCCCAAACGACCCCAGATCGACATGCCCGCTGCCGGCAAGAGTTTGGCAGAACAGCTCGAGGCTTGGCAGTCCGAGCTCCTGCGCTAGCCATTGGTGCAAAGCAACCTGTCCCGATGCGCCAACCTTTGATGCACGTGGGGTGAGCTCGACCGCTATACTGGTTCGTGCCGAAATCGATCTAGAACGGAATGCCGTATATGAAAATCAATCACGCGATTCTGCATATCCTGGACTTTGACTCTGCCGTCAACGTCATGAGCCAGCGCGAGCTCGATATCGAGAGTCGTACCGTGCGCAACTTCGTGACCACGCATCTGCGCCGCGCCCGCACCTCGGCCGACAATAAACGCGCCACGTTTGCCGAGAACTCTGCGTTTGGCGGCGAGCTTAAGGGCTATTTCTTTGGCGAGCGCGAGTTCGTTAACCTGTCGCAGCAGATTGCGGAGTTTATTTCCTCCGAGCTCACCAAAGCCGAGAAAGCCGAGTCCACCGACGTGCTCGTGGCCGATTTTGACGACGATGAGGATGCCCGCTGGTTTGCCGTGATGCTGCTGGGCTCCAAGCAGGCTTTTATGCACGAAGTGGGCCGCGAGGAGGGGGAGGTGCGCAACGACATCGCGCGCCACTACGCCATTCTGCCGAACCCCTCGCAAAAGGTGCCGAGCTATGCCATCGTGCGCGCGAGTACCATGGAGATCGGCTACGTGGACAAGAAGCGCAAGATTGCCGGCGAGGACCGTATGCTTATCCCCGATGGCCTGCTGCAGTGCGACACGGGCGTATCGGGCAAGGAGGTCATCGACACCGTGACGCGTGTGGTCGAGGAAGTCGCCGAGGAGCACGGTGCCAACACGGCTGTAGCGCTCGCTAAGGTTAAGGCTGCCGTTGCCGAGAAGGTTGAGGATGACGAGGAACTGCCGCCTTGGGATATCGTCGACGAGGTCTTTGAGGACGAACCGGTTATCAAGGAGAGTGTGCGCGCCGCACTGACCGAGGAGAAGGTGCCTGAGCGTGTGCCCGTGGAGCGCAAACAGGTCGAACGCGCAGCGGTGCGCAATCATAAGATCCGTACCGACACGGGTATCGAGATCAGCTTCCCGGCCGAGATGGGTTCGAACTCCGAATACATCGAGTTTGTCAACGAGCCCAACGGCCTCATCTCCATCGAGCTCAAGAATATCGGTAGCATCGAGAATCGATAAACTGCGCTTGGACGCTGCAGAAGAACAAAGGTCGAAACCCTTCGGGACTTCGGCCTTTTTTGCTTGGGGCTGAATTGCCTTGCAGGTTGAGCATACGTCAGCGAAAACGCCCCTAGGCGAGCAAGGTGACGCGAAAGAGGAGGGCATTGACCTTCTGGTCATGCCCGACGATTGAACGTCAGATTGCCGCCTAGGGGCGTTTGCAACGTCGGGTCGTTACGGCGTTTGGTAAAACGCCGTAACTATTAAAGCTGGCGCAGGCCCTCTTCGAGGCCGGTCTTGCTGTCGGTCTGGGCATCGCGCATCTTGATGACGCGGGCGGGGACACCGGCCACGACGGCGCCGGCGGGGACGTCCTCGACGCACACGGCACCGGCAGCCACGACGGCGCCCTTGCCCACGCGCACGCCCTCCAGGACCACGGCGTTGGCGCCAATCATGACATCATCCTCGATGATGACGGGCGTGGCACTCGCGGGCTCAACGACGCCTGCCAGTACGGTGCCGGCGCCGATGTGGCAGTTCTTGCCCACGGTTGCGCGGCCGCCCAGGACGGCGCCCATATCAATCATAGAGCCCTCGCCGATAACGGAGCCGATGTTGATGATGGCGCCCATCATGATGACGGCGCGGTCGCCGATCTCGACGCGGTCGCGGATGATCGCGCCCGGCTCAATGCGGGCGTTGATGCCCTTAAGGTCGAGCATGGGGACGGCGGAGTTGCGGCAGTCATTCTCTACGTCGTAGTAGTCGATGGAGTCGGCATTGGCATCGAGGATGGCCTTGAGCTCATCCCAGTCGCCAAAGACGGTCTTGCCACGACGACCGCCGTAGACGTGCGCATTGCCCCACTGGACCTTCATGCCGGGCTTTTCGCGCACGTACAGCTTGACGGGCGTCTTTTTGGGCGCGGTGGCGATGTAGTTGATAATCTCCTGTGCATCCATCTCGGCTGCGTTGCTCATTTGCTATCTCTCCTTTGGGTGGATTCGGTTGATACCTGGTTAGGCAAACATGACCTGGTCGAACGTATAGAAGCCGGGTTCGCGGGTGACGAGCTTCTGCGCGGCCGCCAAGGCGCCGTTGACAAAGATCTGACGGCTCGTGGCGCGGTGGGTGAGCGTGACCTCCTCGTCCTGGCCAAAGAAACTCACCTCGTGCACGCCGGCGACGGTGCCGCCGCGCAGCGAGTGCATACCGATCTCCTTGGGGTCACGCGCGCCGCGCATGCCCTCGCGGCCATAGACGGGGTGGTAGCCTGCCTCGGGCTCAGCTTCGACGATGGCGTCGAGCAGTAGCTTGGCCGTGCCGCTCGGGGCGTCAACCTTTTGGTTGTGGTGCGTCTCGACGATCTCGCAGTCAAAGCCGGGCAGCTCGCGTGTGGCCTGTGCTACCAGATGACGCAGGGCCTGTCTCTTATACACATCTCCG
>URCU01000146.1:0-4837 GCA_900546425.1 uncultured Collinsella sp.
ATAAGAGACAGCGAATCCACCGGGCTGGTGAAGATCGCGTCGGTTTGACCATACTCGATGAGCGTGGCGGGCTCGCCGGCAACTTCCTGCAAGAAAAATGCGGTGTAGTCGCTAATACGAGCGGCCTGCTGCATAGAATGCGTGACGATGATGATCGTCATCTCGGGCGCCAGCTCGGCCATCAGATCCTCGACCTTAGAGACGGACGTGGGGTCGATGGCGGAGCAGGGCTCGTCCATCAGCAGGACATCGGGCTGCACCGCAAGCACACGCGCGATGCACAGACGCTGCTGCTGACCGCCCGAGAGCGCCAAACCATCCTTGTTGAGCTGATTGGATACCTCTTTCCAGAGGTTGGCACGCTTGAGCGATTCTTCCACGATGTCATCGAGGTCGCTTTTGCTAGTCACGCCCTGCAGACGAGGGCCAAAAGCGACATTCTCGTAGATGGATTTGGGAAACGGGTTGGGCTGCTGAAAAATCATGCCCACGCGGCGGCGAAGGTCGACCGGGTCGACGCCCTCGGCATAGATATCGTTGCCGTCAAGCGTCATGGTGCCCTCGACGCGGGTACCCTCGATAAGGTCGTTCATACGGTTGATGCAGCGCAAAAACGTCGATTTGCCGCAGCCCGAAGGACCGATAAACGAAGTGATGGCGTTTTTGGCGATGTTGAGGTCGAGCCCCGTCAGCGCATGAAAGTCACCGTACCAAAAGTTGAAATCCTTGGCCGTGATGGCCGCTTGCTCCAGCGTGGGAGCGGACTGATAGACGGACATGGGACTCCTTAACTAGCGGCGTTTGCGCGACAGATAACGCGCAAACAGGTTGAAGGCCAGAATAATCGCCATCAGCAAAAGCGCAGTGCCGTAGGCTGCGTTCATGTTGATGCCGTCATTGGCAAGCAGATAAAGGTGAACGGTCATGGGACGACCGGAATCGAGCGGCGAAATAGGCAGGTTGATGGCCTGACCCATGGTGTAGAGCACCACGGCGGTCTCGCCGATGGCGCGGCCGATGGCAAGGACAATGCCGGTGGCAATGCGGCCAAAGGCAGAAGGAAGCACGATCTTGGAGACGACCTGCCACTTGGTGGCGCCCAGGCCGTATGCGCCCCAACGGATATAGCGCGGAACGGCGCGGATTGCCTCCTCGGTGGTACGCATGACAATGGGCAGCATCAGAAGTGCCAGCGCCAGGGCGGCCGAGACCATCGAAAGGCCCAGACCCATAGCCTCGACAAACAAGGCGTAGCCAAAGAGGCCCATAACGATGGAGGGTACCGAGGCCAGGGCATCGGCAGCATAGCGAATGATGTCGACGATCTTGCCCTGCTTGGCGTATTCGGCCAGATAGACCGCAGCCAAGACGGCAACCGGCGTGCAGATGAGCATGGCGAGCGCCGTCACGTAGACGGTCGAGACAATCGTGGGCCAAATGCCGCCTTCGGCGTTTACGCCCTGCGGCCAGCCGAAGATAAAGTCGAGCGAGATATGCGGCAGGCCGTTGATGACCACGTAGGCGATGATGGCGATCAGCACCAGCGTGGTTATATAGGCCGCGGCGCGAAACACGCCGAGCATAATCTTGTTGGACAGGTCCTTGTTGATGCGGCCCTTCTTGCCATGGGAAAGGGCACGCTTGATGCGCTCGCGCGAGGAGGTCGTATCGACCATCGTGTCAACGGAATCGGACATAGCCTACCCCCTCTTCTTGGAAATCAGGCGGACGATACCCACCAGTGCAGCGGAGATGATAAACAGGACCACGCCCATGCCAAACAGAGCCGAGCGGTGCAGGCCCGAGGAATAACTCATGTCGAGCGCGATCTGACTCGTGAGCGTCGAGATGGGGCTCGAGATGCTATCCGGAATGACCGGGGCGTTGCCCACGACCATCAGCACGGCCATGGTCTCACCGATGGCACGCCCCATACCCAAGACAATTGCATCGACGATGCCCAGCTTGGCTGCAGGAAGCACGACCTTGTAGATGGTCTGCCACTTGGTGGCACCCATGGCATAGGATGCCTCGCGAATGCCCATGGGAATGGAATTGAGGGCATCGATGGTGAGCGTGGTGATGGTGGGAACGATCATGATGGCGAGCACGAACCACGCCGTCAGCGCGCCAAAGCCAAGACCGCCGGTCAGCTGCGCGATAAACGGACGGATGATGACCATGCCAAAGAAGCCGTAGATGATGGAGGGGATGCCCGCCAGCAGGTCGACGGCGGGGCTGATGAGCCTGCGCACGCGCTTGCTGGCGATCTCGACCAGATACACAGCCGTGCCCACACCCAGGGGCACACCCATGGCGAGCGCACCGACCGTCACCAGACCAGAACCCGCCAGCAGCGACATAATGCCGTAGTGGCCCTCAGAGGGTGCCCATGTAAAGCTAAAGAAGTCCGCCAGGCCGATGTCGGTAAAGACCGGCAGCGCCGAGTACGTGGTAAAGACAAAAATCAGGATGACGGTGACGACCGCCAAGAACGCGCAGGCAAAGAAGATCCACTGCAGCGCCTTCTCCTTAAGATAGGTGCTGCGCGACACCAACGCCAACTCACGCTTTTTGGGCACCCGGGTCTCCTGCTCAATCTGGGGGGTTTCCTGTGCTTCCACGCTACTCACTCCCCTTTCCGTCGTTGGTGACGGGAATAAAGCCCGCCTCGCGAATCTGCTTGTCCATCTTTTCGGACGTCACATAGTCGATGTAATCCTGCGCCTGCTGCGAAGGCGTCCCCTTCACAAAGAAGTAAAGGTCACGCGAGATGGGATAGCCGCCACTTGCGACCGTCTTCTCGGATGCCTCGACATGGTTGACCGAAACGGCCTTGACCGAGGTCTTGGCGTTGAGGCTCTCGACAAAACCCAGCGAGATGTAGCCAATGGCGCCACGCGAGCGAGACACGACATCGCGCACCTGGCCCGTGCCCGAAAGAACAGCCGAGCGGCGATCGAATGGCGTGCCGTCCATCACGATAGTGCGGAAGGCCTCGCGCGTACCGGACGCCTCGTCGCGGTTGATAACCTGAATCTTCAGGTCCTCTCCGCCGACTTCTTTCCAGTTGGTGATCTTGCCGGCGCAAATATCGCGGAGCTGCTCGGTCGAGAGATTGTCGACCGGGTTGTCGTCGTTCACGATGACTGCAATGCCGTCGTGTGCGATTACGATCGGGGTCAGGCCCAAATCCTGCTCGTCGGCATTGAGGCCACGAGACGAACTAGCGATGTCGGCGGTGCCGGCGCTAACAGCTTCGATGCCAGCAGATGAGCCAAGGCCGGAGACGAGCACGTCGATGCCGGTCTCCTCTTTAAAGCCCTCGGCCGCGATCTCGGCAATGGGAAGGCACGTCGTAGAGCCGGCAACGGTGATGGAAGAGGTAGAAGATCCCGAGGAGCAGGCGCACAGCGTGAGCGTGAGCACTGCTGCACTCAGGACCGATGCGATCTTTCTCATAGCATCACGCCGATCGCAGCATGGCGCCCACAGGTGCCGCCCTCGTTGCGGTAGGAATAAAAGCGGTCGTTCTGACGAACGGTGGAAAGTTTGGTGTCCACAATGCCGTTCACATCGACACCGGCATCCACCAGCGCCTCGCGAATGGCGGCGGAAAGATCGAGCATACGGGAAGCGGTAGCATCGATGCACGCAAACTCGGCAGCAAAGCGATCCATAAGTTCTTGGGACACCTCATACTCGTCGCCCAGGATATGGGGCCCAATATAGGCAGAGATGTCCTCCGGCGTGCAGTCAGCCGCCTCACAAAGCGCCTGGCAGGCTTTGGCGGAAATACGCGCAATCGTGCCCTTCCAGCCAGAATGCACCACGGCAAAGCCGCCGGGAGCCACCAGCACCACGGGAACACAATCGGCAAAGCAGAGCATCACGGGCACCTCATGGGCCGTACAGACGAGGGCATCACAGCCCTCGGCAATCTGCTCACGAATGTTCTCGAGATCATCGGCACCGTTCGAGGTCACCGTCACGACGTGGTCACCATGTACTTGATTGGGCACGAGCAGATTATGCTCGCACTCAGCGGCGCCCATGGCTTCGAGCGCTCGACGACGATTTTCTTGAACGGCAAAGGGGTCATCGCCTACATGCGAGCCCAGATTGAGTGAGGAGTACGCATCTTCGGAAACACCGCCGGTGCGCTCGGTAAAGACAAAACGAACATCGGTCGTCGAACCCTCCACCAACGTAACTCCATCATGGTCGACACGCGAAACGTTGTCCGCACGTGCTGCCATACTAAAGCCTCCTATTACAACAAGTACCGCGGCGTCGCCGCGCAGTCCGTGTTTATACGGCTGTCATACTTCTTTAAAAGGATACCCGCAGCGGTAGGGACCAAACGTAAAGGGAACGTAAGGAGATTGGAGGCTTTCGTTTACAAACGAGAAACAAAAAGGGCGCATCCATACGGACGCGCCCCTGTGCAAAACAATGCGAAGAACGACTTAGAAGCTGCCGCGCTTGAGGAAGTCGGGAAGCTCAAACTGATCGTTGCCAAAGTTGGGCAGCTCGGTACCGCCGACGTTGCGAGTCGGGGCAGCCTGAGCGGGGCTGGCAGCCGGAGCGGTGCGCTGCGGCTCAGCGGAAGCAGCGGCCTTGCTCTGGGACTGCTGAGCAGCGAAGAGCTCGTCCTGACGGTTGACGTTGGAGTCGGAGAAGCCCGTAGCGATAACGGTGATGCGCACCTGGTCGCCCAGGGACTCGTCAACAACGGTACCGAAGATGATGTTGGCCTCGGGGTCGACGGCATTGGCGACAACGTCGGCCTGTCTCTTATACACATCTCCGAGCCCACGAGACGCGTAGTAATCTC
>URCU01000147.1:0-4733 GCA_900546425.1 uncultured Collinsella sp.
CGTGGGCTCGGAGATGTGTATAAGAGACAGCTTATCTATGTAGTTGCCAATGTGGCTCACCACAAAGGCCGTGCCCAGGTAGCCGAGCGCCGAGATAAAGAACGCGGCGACGCCGCCGAGCGAGCGGGTATTGATGTAGCTCACCACGCCGGTGAGCTCCTGCGGTTTAAGCGGCACCTGGCTGCCCAAGGCGGTAGTGAGCATGACGGCGATAAAGAGGTTGGTCATGGGCAGCACGCTCGAACGCAGTGCCTGTGGAATCACGATCTTGGCGAGGATGCGGTTAAAGCTCATGCCGAGCGAACGTGCGGCTTCGACCTGGCCGACGCCGACGGTGTTGATGCCGCTCATAAAGTTTTCGGAACCAAAGGCCGAGCCCAAAAGGACCGTGGCGACGATAACGCAGGTGCGGTAGGGCAGGACGACCTTGAGCGGCGGCAGCGCGTAGACGACGATGATAAGCAGCGCGATGCCAGGGATGTTACGGAAGACCTGGACATACAGGTCGCCAAAGACGCGCAGCGGCTTGAGCGGCGACACGCGCATCACGGTGACGGCGACGGCCAGCACCATGGCGATGGCAAACGACTCAAGCGTCATGCCCCAGGTCGCTAACAGCGCGTCGATATAGTTCTGGCCATAGAGCGACCAGAGTTCGGAGAGACTCATGCGGACCTCCCGCCGATAAGGAAAGGGGCTCCCGTGTGTACGGAAGCCCCGACAACTCAGTGAGGAAACAGTTTACCGCAATAAAGCGCATCATGCGTTTCCATATGGTTTCGTTGCGGCCGTTACCAGGCTCGCTGCCTAGGCGTCGATCTCGGGCAGCTCGGGAACATTGGTGTCGCCCGTACGGTCGCCGATGCAGATCTGCCACAGCTCGGTCCAGGTGCCATCGTCCTCGATCTTCTTAAGGAAGTCGTTGACAAAGGCGACGCCGTCGGAATCGAGCGGCAGACCGATACCATAGGGCTCCTTGCTGCCGAAGGGCTTGCCGGCGATCTTGTACTTACCGGGCTCGCGGACCAGGGCGCTCTGCTGCATGTTGTTATCGATGACGTAGGCGTCAACGCGGCCCTGCTGGAGTGCTTGACGGGCCTCCTCGTCGGTCTTGAACTCCTGCTGGCTGGCCTTGGGGGCGAACTCCTCCAGGATGGCGGGGCCGTTGGAGCCGGACTGGACGGCAACGTTCTTGTCGGCCAGGTCGTCGACGCTCTTGATGTCATCGTTGTCAGCGAGCACCAGGATGGCCTGCTGGGTGTAGTAGTAGGGGCCGGCAAAGGAGACGAGCTTCTTGCGCTCGTCGGTAATGGTGTAGGTGGCAAAGACGGCGTCGACCTGGCCGTTCTGCAGGACGGACTCGCGCGTGTCCGAGGTCACCTGGGTGATCTCGACCTTGTTCTCGCCCAGAATGTAGTTGGACAGGAGCTGCGCGATGCCGGCATCGAAGCCACGGGTCTTGCCGTCCTTCTCGTTGAGGAGGGAGAAGAGCGTGGAAGTCTGGACGCCACCGATCTTAAAGACGCCGGCGTCCTTAACGGCCGTAGCCCAGGTGCTGGCGGCGATGGCGTCGTCATCGGCCTTGGGGCCGTTGTCGACGAGCTTGTCGAATGCCTTAGCGTCGAGCGTGGTGGAAGCCTCGGTATCTTCGGAGCTCTTGGAGGAGTCGGCGGCGGAACCCTTGTCGGCCTCGGCGCTGGTGTCGGAGCAGCCGGCAAGACCAAGGCCGGCGACGGTTGCGAAGGTGGCGGCAACGAAGCCGCGGCGGTCGAGAACGACCTGCTGGGAGAGGTTCTTGCTCATGGTAGAACACCTTTCTCAATAAAATCCCTAGCGGTTGAGTAGAGTTATACCCTATCGCGCTCAAATGGGTCAACACGAAATAACTCAGAAACATACTTACCTTATGGGTAATTTTACCTACCAAAAAGGACAGGCACCTTTGTGGTGGTTCTGACCGATGCGGCGGCATGCCTTACTGTTCTGTCTCAATCTGTAACATCTGCAGCCGCTTTTGCCGAGTAACTGTTACAGATCGAGATTTTCTCTTCAGGGGAATTCGAATGTCTCGATCTGTAACATCTGGACGGCCAAAAGGTCACTATCTGTTACAGATTGAGACAAAGGTCAGGGACTAAGACGTCTTGTCTAGATCTGTAACAGTTAGACGGGAATTCGGGCTCTAGATGTTACAGATTGAGATAATCGCGTCGCGAAAATTAAAACCTCCGCAGGGATGCTTCCCTTGCGGAGGTTTTCTTACTCGTTGAGTAGCCTTACGGCTTCGGCGGCCATGTTCTCGACCGTCATGCCGTTCTGCGCAAGCAGTTCGTTGGGGTCGTAGCGGTCGGGGAACCCCTTGGCGATGCCGAAGGTGCGCGTGCGCAACGGCGTGCATGCCAGATAACATGCCACGCGCTCGCCCCAGCCGCCGTCCAAGATGCCATCTTCGAGGGTGACGACAACGCGATGCTCGGCGGCAAGGCTATCGAGGAACTCGCGGTCGAGCTCGGTTGCAAAGCGCGGGTTGACGAGCGTGGCCTCGATGCCGTACTCGGCAGCCAAGCGGTTTGCCACGCGCTCGCCCAGCTCAAAGAAATCGCCGAGCGCGAGCACTGCTACGTCGCGGCCCTGACGCACCACGTTGTAGCGCGCGATGTCGTAATCGGTGTCCTTGGCAGGCGCCAAATCGGGGCGGCTTACCAGGCCGATGCCCGGTACACGAATCGCCACGGGATGCTCGTGGTGGTCGAGCGACCAGCTCAGCATGGACAGGTATTCCTCCATACAGGCCGGCGCCAAGTAGTGCATGTTGGGAAGAGCGCCCAGCATGGAAATATCAAAGAACGAGAGGTGCGTCTCGGATGTGGTGCCAAAGATCGACGCGCCAAACACCAAGATGGTTGCGGGGGCATCGTTGAGGCACAGGTCGTGCCACAACTCGTCGTAGGCGCGCTGCAAAAACGTGCCATACACACCAAAGACTGGCTTGGCGCCCGAGCGCGCAAGCGCGGTGGCAAAGGTCACAGCGTGCTCCTCGGCAATGCCCACATCGACGAACTGTTTGCCGGCGGCAGCGCGAAGCTCGGGTGTAAAGCCCATGATGTAGGGCGTGGCGGCCGTGATGCCCACGACCTGCGGATCGCGCTCGATGGCGGCGCTGAGCGCCTCGCCCGTAATGTCGGCATAGGTGCGCGGCGCAGGCTCGCTCGGATGGCCCGGGCAGAGCTTGCGCCCAGTCGCCATGTCAAACGGACCCACGTGGTGCCAGCGCTCGGGGTCGCTCTGGGCTGGCTCAAAACCCTTGCCCTTGGCGGTGGAGACGTGCAGCACGATGGGATGATCGATATTGCGCAGTTCCTGCAGCGCGTCGACGAGGGCTAACACGTCGTTACCGGCGTCCAGATAGCGGTAGTCGAGCCCAATCGCGCGGAAAACGTTGCGCTCACAGGTGCCGTTGCTGGCGCGCAGCTCGGCCAGATTGCGATACAGGCCGCCATGGTTCTCGGCAATGGACTGGTCGTTATCGTTGACGATGATGATCAGGTTGCTATCGAGTTCGGCGGCATTGTTAAAGCCCTCAAACGCCAGGCCACCCGAAAGCGAGCCGTCGCCAATAACAGTAATGACGTTATACGTGTCACCCGCCAGGTCGCGCGCGTGGGCAAGGCCGCAGCCCAAGCTCACCGAGGTCGAGGTATGCCCCATGGCAAACAGGTCATGCTCAGACTCGTCGGGATTGGCAAAGCCAGAAGCCTCACCATAACGCTCCGGATCGATATAAGTGTACGCGCGCCCGGTCAGCGCCTTGTGGGCGTAGGTCTGGTGCGAAACGTCAAAGACAATCTTATCGATGGGGGAGTTAAACACGCGATGAAGCGCAACCGTAAGCTCAACGACGCCCAGGTTGGGGGCAACGTGTCCGCCGACGGCGGCGGAGCTTTCGAGGATTGCCTGGCGGATCTCGCTGCAGAGCTGCGGGAGCTCGGCGCGATTAAGAGCCTTGACGTCCTCGGGCGTTGTCGTTTGCGTAAGCAGCATCGTTGTGGGTTACTCCATGCGAATCGAGCGCCGGCGCTCCCTCGGCCGGCACAATTGCACAAAACAGTCTCGCACATTTTGGCGTTTGATATGTGACGGCGGCGCGGTAATTCGCCAACTGGTGGGGCAAAACGTTTTGTCCGATGCCATACTGATAGGTTCCATGATGATTTTATTCAATGCGTGCAGGCCGTGGCTTGTCGCCGTGAGCCGCTGGAAGGAGGCAGCATGTCCGATGTCGTTCGTGCCGAGAAAATCGCGTGCGAAGTGGACCATGCTGCCCGTCAACTGGCACAGGCGGGCCGTCTGGGCCTGACGCGCGAGTTTATCCAGCATGGCGATGTGACGGTGTATACGCATGTGACCTCGGTGGCGCGGGCAAGTCTGTCCTTTGCCGAGCGCCTGGGCCGCGTCGGTGTCTCGGTCGACCGCGCCTCGTTGCTGCGCGGAGCCTTGTTGCACGATTACTTTCTCTACGATTGGCACGATCCCGATCCGAGGCATCGCCTGCACGGATTTCGGCATCCGTTTTTTGCCCTGGCGCGTGCCGAGGAAGATTTTGAGCTGACGTCGCGCGAGCGGAATATCATCGTGCGGCATATGTTTCCGCTGGTGCCGGTGCCGCCGACGTGTCGTGAGGCTTGGATTGTGTGCCTGGCGGATAAATGGTGTGCGCCTGTCTCTTATACACA
>URCU01000148.1:0-4457 GCA_900546425.1 uncultured Collinsella sp.
GGCATACGATGTTACTACGCGTCTCGTGGGCTCGGAGATGTGTATAAGAGACAGGTTCTCCTTGGTGGCATGTGGCCAAAAAAGAAAAGCGGCGCGGGAGGCTGGTTCCGCGCCGCAGACATTGTAGCAAGTTCGGACGTCTCGTGGGACACCCTAACGAGATGGGCTCAGGCAGCCAGAAGAGAGGGTAGGCCGGCATGCCATGGCCTATCGACAAGTGACGGGCCCTTAGTCCTGGAAGAGCGCCGTGGACAGGTAGCGCTCGCCGGTGTCGGCAAGCAGGGCCACGATGGTCTTGCCCTCGTTCTCGGGGCGCTTGGCCAGTTGCAGTGCGGCCCACACGGCGGCACCGGACGAAATGCCCACGAGCACACCCTCCTTGTGGCCCACGGCGCGGCCGGTGGCAAAGGCGTCGTCGTTCTCGACGGGGATGATCTCGTCGTAGACCTGGGTGTCGAGGACGTCGGGCACAAAGCCGGCGCCGATGCCCTGGATCTTGTGCGGGCCGGCCTGGCCCTTAGAGAGCACCGGGGAGGTGGCGGGCTCGACGGCGACGACCTTAATCTCGGGGTTCTGCTCCTTGAGGAACTCGCCCACGCCGGTCACGGTACCACCGGTGCCGACGCCGGCGACGAAGATGTCGACCTGGCCGTCGGTGTCGTCCCAGATCTCGGGGCCGGTCGTGGCCTTGTGGATGGCGGGGTTGGCGGGGTTCACAAACTGGCCGGCGATGATGCTGTTGGGAGTCTCCTCCTGCAGCTCCTCGGCCTTGGCGATAGCGCCCTTCATGCCCTTGGAGCCGTCGGTGAGTACCAGCTGTGCACCGTATGCCTGCATAAGCTTGCGGCGCTCGACGGACATGGTCTCGGGCATGGTGATGATTACCCTGTAGCCGCGGGCGGCCGCCACCGAGGCGATGCCGACGCCGGTGTTGCCGCTCGTGGGCTCGATGATGGTGTAGTCGCCGCCGCGCACGAGCTTGCCAGCCTTCTCGGCCTCGTCAATCATGTTCTTGGCGACGCGGTCTTTAACGGAGCCGGCGGGGTTGAAGTATTCCAGTTTGACGAGCACACGAGCCTTGAGGTCCTCGTCGGCCTCAAAGTGGGTGAGCTCCAGAAGCGGGGTGTGGCCGATAAGCTGATCGATGGACGTGTAAACCTTGCTCATGGTGAACCTCCAAAGTGTTCAAGTTGCTGGTTGCCGTGTGGTTTTACGGCGTGTCTAGCAGCTAAACCCATAAACCTTATAGGTTGTTCGTTTAGCTGTTGGCAAGCATAGTAGACACTAAAGCCTAGTAATGCAATAGGAAATAGAAGATTATTACGAGTCGATTAACCATCTTGACCGGAACGGGTATTTTCAAACCCATTTTTTCGGCTAGAATTTCAACGGACTAAAAGACCGAAAGGCAGCACTATATATGTTGGTTTCTACTAAGGGCAGGTACGCCCTGCGCGTTATGGTCGATCTGGCCGAGCACCAGGCGGCCGGTCGCATCCCGCTCAAAGAGATCGCGGCGCGACAGGGGATTTCCGAGAAATATCTCGAGAACATCTTGGCTACGCTCGTGCGCGCCAACATGCTTTCGGGCATGCGTGGCAAGGGCGGCGGCTATGTGCTCACGCGTCCGCCCGAGCAGTACACGGTGGGCGAGATCCTGCGCCTGACCGAGGGTAGTCTGGCGCCGGTCGCCTGCCTGGATGGCGACTGCAAGGGTTGCTCGCGATCTGATGAGTGCCCCACGCTCGACGTGTGGAAGAACCTGGACAAGCTCATCAACGACTACCTCGACGGTGTGACGCTCGACCAGCTCGTCGCCTCCAGCGAAGGCTACGACTACGTCATCTAACCCACACCTGCCATTTGGGGACGGGGTGGAAATGGTAGATTTTCTTGCCCTCTGAGGATTGACAAATAAGAAGGCCGCCCATTTTTGCGATGGGCGGCCTTCGTTTTGGGCTGTTGAGACGGACACGGTCGGAATGGCCGTTTTAGTCCTCGGCAAGACTATCGAGGATGCTGCGCATGATGGACACTAGGATGCTGCCCATAAAGGCTGAGCCAAAGCCGGCGATGGAGATGCCGACGCCCAACAGGTTGACCGACAGGTAGCTGGCGAGCTCCAGCATAAAGCTGTTGAGCACGAGCTGGAAAATGCCGAGCGTGATGATCGTGAGCGGCAGCGAGATGACCGTGAGGAACGGTTTGACGAACGAATCGACGATGTTGAGGAACAGTCCCACAAAGGCAAAGCAGACCCAGGCCTCGGCAAAGCCGAAAGGTTGGATACCGGGGACGAGGAACGTGGCGATTGCGATGGCGATCGAGGTGAAGAGCCAGTTAAGCATAAAGCGCATGGCGTGAATCCTTTCTTGCGCCGGGGTTGCTGGCGTCGCGTGAAGCGGCTTGCGGCGGCGACTTGGATGGTTGCGCGGGCGCGCCGCGGTGTTTGGGCGCCCATTGTCTCAAATATTCGTGGAGCTTACGTGCGCATTCGGTTTCTAAACGGCGTTCGTCCTGAAAAACGTGCCGCTGGCAGAGAGTCTTGTCGCTTTAGTTTGGTGGTGTGCTACACTGCTACGGGCAAATGGCCCATGCATAGTTTTATTGCATATTACGGGCGAACGATGCCCGATGTCAGTATCAACTTCGATGCCTTATGGCGGGTTTGGCGGTGATCGATGAATATCGAGAACATGTTTGACAAGCCTGATGTCAAGCAGCTGGTCCACGCATTTAGTCTTTTGGACGACGAGAACGATATCCAAGCGTTTTTGACCGATATCTGCACGCCGCGCGAGATCTGCGATCTTTCTCAGCGCCTGCAGGTCGCGCGTTATCTGGATGAGGGCGAGCCCTATGTCGAGGTTCAGGCCCGCACCGGCGCTTCGTCCACCACGGTGAGCCGCGTGTCCAAGGCGCTTAATGGCGAGTACGGTGGCTATCGCAAGATCCTCATCAAACTGGAGGATGGCGAGTAGGCCGGCGGCAACAAACGAATTGCGCAGAACCGTCCCTTCGGGGGCGGTTTTTTGATCCCTTGGGGACGGAGGAAAACGGATCGTCGGGTTAGACTGACCCCCTCGTTGATCCGTTTTCCTCCGTCCCCAAGGGATCAAATCTGTTGGCGCGGGGCAAATCTGTCCGCGTGGCCGGGTAGGATGGATGCATTGATTATTGCGAACGGTTTGAGTGGAGGACCATGCCTGTTCGAATCTATACCACCAATGCCGGCACGGACTTGAGCGATGCCGAGGCGGCGTTGCTCGCCGACCTGGTTGCCCGCTACGGGCGCGCCGTTTTGCTGGCGCCCTCGTTTGCCGAGCTCGACG
The DNA here is from genome assembly GCA_900546425.1 of uncultured Collinsella sp. Lineage (GTDB taxonomy): Bacteria > Actinomycetota > Coriobacteriia > Coriobacteriales > Coriobacteriaceae > Collinsella. The sequence continues at coordinate 3,333 of URCU01000148.1, forward strand.
TGTGCCGTCACGACGCTGCGGTTGCTGGCGCCTCGCTGGGCGTTGACTACAAAACCCCCGCATCGTGGCTTCGTTCGCTGTGGGAGCTTATGGGTGATGGCCGCAGCTTCGTCGACAACATGCAGCGCCAGATGCTGTTCTCGGACATGATCGCCCGTCGCGACGATGCCGACCTGCAGCCGCTTTCGCGCAGTCAGGGCACGGTGCGCATGCTCGCGCGCATGGCCCGCGATGTGCTGCCGGGCGTAGCGGGGACGGGTGCCGAGCGCTGCTGCGGCGACGTTTGCCATCCCGAGCCCAAGAGCGATGCCGAGGCTCGTGTGTTCGAGCTTTTGCGTGCCTACGCGGGCGGCTTGGACCGTCGAGACATGGTCGAGCCCTGCGAGGCGGCTGACCTTATGGCCGAGGTGCTGGCCGACAACCTTCCGGCGTGCGCCCGCGCGGTATGTGTGCGCGGCGTCACGTCGTTTACGCACGGCCTGCTCGAGTTGCTGTCCGCCGTGGCAAACAACGGGGGAGAGGTTGTCGTGCTGCTCGCTTGCGAGCAGGCGGCAATGCGCGAGGACCTGGCTGCTGCCTTTGATGCCCGCGGCGTGCTGTTTGAGGCCGCGCCGCTGGGGGAGGGTGCCGCTGCGCCCCAGACTGCCTCCAAGTCCGCCGCTCAGCCTACCTTTGTAGAGGTTGCCGGCCCTCACGCCCGCGCCCACGCCTATGTGGATGCAATCGATGATCTGGTAAAAACGTGTGAGGACGCCGCGCTCGACGGCGGTGTCACGGCGTTCGCGGACCCCGTGCGCGTGCTCGTGGTGTCTGCCCGGGCGCCCCAGCTGTTCGGTGAACTCGCTGCCCGTTTGGCGGCGCGTCATATTGCGGCCGAGACAACCGATTTCACGGCGTTTTCCCAATCCATCGCGGGCAGGCAGTTCTCGGCGCTCGCCAATCTGATCGAGCGCATGAAGGCCGCCGACGAGGGCACCGCCTCCAAGACTGAGTGGTGGCCCGCTCCGGAGCTTACCGACTGGATCTACAGTCCGCTTTCGGGTGCCGATGCCGCCAGCGCGCGCACGTTCGACAAGAACATGCGCCTGTCGCGCGGCAAGACCTGTCTCTTATACACATCTGACG
>URCU01000149.1:0-4389 GCA_900546425.1 uncultured Collinsella sp.
TGGGCTCGGAGATGTGTATAAGAGACAGTTCCTGAGCCCCGTGGGCTACAAGGTCGTGCGTGGCTGGGAGCGTGAGAATGTGGGCGCCGAGTACCTCGAGCGCCACGCAACCGCCTAAGGAGCAAGTATGCGGGTTTTGATCACGGGCGCTTCGGGCGGTATCGGAGCCGCGTGCGTGCAGCGCTTTTTGGACGAGGGTCACGAGGTCGTGGGCTTTGATCTGCTGCCGGCGGCGATCAAACACGAGCGCTACCGCCATCTGATCGTTGATGTCCGCGAGCCGGACTCGTTTCCAGGCGACCTTGAGCCTCAGGTAATCGTGAACGTTGCCGGTACGCAGGATTCGGCCGACGACATCGCTGCCAACCTGTGTGGCACCATCAACGTGACCGAGCGTTACGCCTTTGTGGGGGAGGGGCTTGCCGCCAGGCCGGCGCCGGCTATCAAATCCGTGGTCAATGTGGGGTCGGCGAGCGGGCATACGGGATCGGAGTTTCCCGCCTATGCCGCCAGCAAGGGTGGCGTTATCGCCTACACCAAGAACCTTGCAAACCGTCTGGCGCCGCAGGCCATTGCCAACAGTGTGGACCCGGGTGGCGTTATCACGCCGCTCAACCGTTGTGTGATGGAAGACGAACACCTGTGGAGCCAGATTATGGAGCTCACGCCGCTTAAGCGCTGGGCCACTGCCCAAGAGATCGCCGAGTGGATCTACTTTGTGGGCGTGACCAACCGGTTTATGACCGGGCAGAGCCTGCTGATCGATGGCGGCGAGGCCGGCCGCACACAATTTATTTGGCCCGAATAGGAAACGCGCCCGACGGAAAGCCGTCGGGCGCGTTTTTGATGTATCGATTTTTAGCCGAGGCAAGTCCAGTTGACGGGGGTCGAGCCGCGCTGTTCGAGTAGCCGATTGGCAGCGGAGAAGGGATGCGACCCCATAAAGGCGGGGAGTCCTGCCGTGGCACGGTTGGCCGAAAGCGGCGAGGGGTGCGTAGAGGCCAGACAGAACTTGTCGGTTGTCTTGCCCGCACCAGTTGCGACGAGCTTGCCTTCGACCATCTGCTGGGCAAAGCGACCCCATGCCAAAAAGACTACCGGCTGGGCTAGCCTGCAGCAGCGTTCGATAACGTAGTCGGTGAGCGTGTTCCAGCCTAGTTTGGCGTGCGAGTTGGCGGCATGCTCGCGCACGGTGAGCGTGGTGTTGAGAAGCAGGACGCCCTGTTGTGCCCATGGTGTTAGATCTCCCGTGGCGGGAATGGGGCAACCCAGATCGGCTTTGAGTTCCTTGTAGATGTTGCGCAGGCTTGGCGGCAACTTGGTCTGCGTCGTGGGGACCGAAAACGACAGCCCCATTGCCTGGTTGGGTCCGTGATAGGGGTCTTGACCCAAGATGACAACTTTGACCTGGTCGGCCGGTGTGTAGGCGAGGGCATTGAGGATGTCGTCTTGTGCTGGGTAGATGGTCTGCTCGGCACGCAAAAGGGCGATGCGCTCGAGCAGCTGGTTCGTAGTGTCACGTACCGGCTGCGGCGCATCGCCCAACCAAGTTGCTATGTTGCGGTCGCGGGTCGCGGCGTCCATGGGGCTCCTTTACGTCAGATGCTCTGTCGGAATCTATTGTAAAGGCGCACCGGTTGCCTTTATGCCACGGCTGTATGAAGAGTAGGGTCTACGAGACGCGCTCGGGCGCTCCTGCCATGCGAGCTTGTCCATGTGCGCGGAGGCGCGGAAGCTCGACGGTTGCCACCATGACGCCGGTGAGGATGAGGGCGGCGCCAAAGAAGGCGATGGGGCTCAGGACCTCGCCGACCAGGAAAAACGAGAAGACGGCGGAGCAGACCGGCTCGAGCGAGAAGGCAAAGCCGGTGGTCTCGGCGGGCACGTGGGGCTGCACGAGCGTCTGGGTGATAAAGCCGTAAGCAGAGCAGATGAGCGCGAGCGCGACGACGACCACGATCTCGCTGGGCGTGCTGGGAAGCGTGAAGCCGCCAAAGGTGAATGCGGCGATGCCCGAGAACAGGCCGCCAAAGCCCAGCTGCCAAACGCCCAGGGACAGCGGGTCGACTTCTTCGACAAAGCGCTTGGCGACAATGATGTGTCCGGCGTAGACAAAGGCCGAGAGCAGCATGATGATCGCGCCGGGATTCAGGCTGGTAAAGTCTGCGCCCGAGAGCAGCAACATACCGCAGGTGACGATGGCGGTGCCGACGAGCACTTTGCGCTCGGGGGCGCGACGCAGCAGGGCGGCGTTGGCAAACGGCACGATCACGACCGTCAGGCTCTGCAAAAAGCCGGCGGTGGAGGCGGAGGTGAGGCTGGAGCCCAGGCACATGCAGGTGAGCTCGGTTGCCATAATGGCGCCGATGATGGCGGCACGGACCATAAGGTCGCGGTTGATGCGCAACGCGTGCTTGTGGAAGAGCAGTAGGCAGACCACAAAGGCGATGATGCAGCGTAGCGCGACGATGCTCGTGGCGTTCATGCTGTCCATGCCGATCTTCATGAGGGGGTACGAAAAGCCCCATGCGACGGGAACGGAAAATGAGAGCGCGATTGCTTTTTTGCGGTCCATGGGACTCCTTTTGTTACAGAACGGTTTCGCACAAAGGATTCTGCTCCCAGATTTGGATGTAGTAAAGCGAATGTATCTTCAGTATGATTAAGAAATACTAATGTGACAGAAAAAACCCTGGCAAAACGTTTTACGGCTGCATTGATGTGGAGGCACGATGGCATCGCGGTATCAGATTGTTTGTATGGTGGTCGATCGCGGCAGCCTTAAAGGCGCAGCGGACGAGCTGGGCTATACGCAAAGTGCGGTGAGCCAGGCCGTCAAGGCACTCGAGCGCGAGCTGGGTACCACGCTTATCGAGCGCGGAAAGCAGGGCGTTTCGCTTACGCGCGACGGTAAACAATATCTGCCGTACCTGCGCCAGATTGTGACCGCCGAGGCCGAGCTCGAGGGCAAGCGCCAGGAGCTGCTGGGGCTTTCGTCGACCGATATTCGCATCGCGACGTTTACCAACGTGAGTCGTACCGTGCTGCCGCGCGTGATCCGCGACTTTGGTGCGCTGCACCCGGGCGTGCACTTTACCCTTAAGCAGGGCGATTACACACGCAACGCCCAGTGGGTGCACGATGGCGTGGTTGACTTTTGCTTTACAGCACGTGGATTTACCGCGGGGCTCGAGAAGCGCGTGGTCTATCACGACGAGTTGGTGGCATTGTTGCCGGCCGCGCATCCGCTGGCGGCAAAGGAAAAGGTGACGCTCGCTGACCTGGCGTCCGAGCCGTTTGTGCTGCTGGATGAGGGCGAGCAGAGCCTGGTGCTCGATGCATTTGCGGCGCATGGGCTGTCGCCGCACGTGACGAGTGAGGTGACCGACGACTACACCATCATGGCGATGGTGGAGGAGGGCCTAGGCGTGAGCATGCTCTACCGTCGTACTGTGGAGGGCATGCGAGCCGATATTCGTGTGCGGCCCATCGTGCATGCCCCCTCGCGCGACGTGGTGGCCGCCTGGCGCAGCTGGGACACCATGCCCATCGCCACGAGGCGCTTTATCGACTATATGAGCTCGCATATTGTCAATTAATGACTGGCGTGGCGTTGAGTGCGGTGTTTAGCGGGCTGTCGCTTTGGCTTGGGTGGCGCGATAGGTGCGTGCCGGGTGGCAAAGTAGCACCGCTACGACCATAAAGAACGCCGTGGTGCCCAGACTGATGGGGTAGACCATCATGATGTTCGCAAAGGTGCGGAAGTGCGGGAACACGCAGAACACCCAATAGAAGCGGATGCCGCAGACGCAGATCATGGTGATGAGGGCGGGCGTGAGCGAGATACCAAAGCCGCGCAGGTAGCCTGACATGTTTTCGTAGAACATGCTAAAGGCGTACGCCGGGAAGATCGAGCACACGCGGATATAGCCAATCGAGACGATGTTGGGATCGCTGTTGAACAGCGATAGGATCTCGCGCCCCAGGCCGACAATAACGATAATCGTGGTGAGTGCAACGATACCGCCTTCGACCAGGCAGACCTTGAGCGTTTTGGTGCAGCGGTCGATCTGGCGGGCACCGTGGTTTTGTCCCACAAAGGTGGTGCAAGCCTGGCTAAAGCTGTTGAGCAGGTTGTAGCATACGTACTCCAAGCTCATAGCGGCGCTCGATGCCGCCATGACCTCGGTGCCCAGGCTGTTGATGGCGGATTGGATGATGATGTTGGCGACGGCAAAGACGGCGCTCTGGATGCCGGCGGGCAGGCCGATCTTGACGATGCGCTTGAGGGCGACGGGGTCGATAGCCAGGTCGCGCGGGGTGACGCGGACGACGGAGTCGGTCTTGAGCAGACGGATAAAGAGCGTGGCGGCGCTGACGGTGTAGGCG
>URCU01000150.1:0-4356 GCA_900546425.1 uncultured Collinsella sp.
GCTCGGAGATGTGTATAAGAGACAGCTTGCGGCTGCCGTGGCTCGCATGCGCCTTCATGCGGGCGAGGACAGCATTGCCGGCCTTCGCCATACAGCTGAGCTGATCGGGCAGGGCGAGCTCGCCGCTCCCGACGCGGTGTATCTGGATCCCATGTTTCCCGAGCGCACCAAGAGTGCGGCGGTGAAAAAGAAGTTCCAACTCCTGCACCATTTGGAACAGCCGTGTGCCGATGAGGAATCGCTGGTCGAGGCGGCGCTTGCTGTGCATCCGCGCAAGGTCGTTATCAAGCGGCCGGTGAAGGGCCCGCTGCTTGCCGGAGTTAAGCCGAGCTATCAACTTGCGGGCAAGGCCGTTCGTTACGATGTTTTGGTGCCGCCGCGCCCGTAGCTTGCGCGCGATGGTTGGCGCTCCGTCAGTGCCGTGCCGATGCGAGGCCTATTTCCAAGGATGCGACGTCAGGTGCCAGCCGCCGCAGTATTCGCATTTGTAGCAGGCCAAACCACGCCGCCCGCGGTTTTCGCAGTCGGCCATAACGGCCTCGGCCTCGGCGCGCGTGTCGTAACGGTTTTTGCGTTCGCACGACTTGTAGCGCCAGGCTTCATCGCGCTCGGCGTCCAGGGCGTCGCGGCGCTCATTCTCGCGCGCAAACAGGTCGCTCATATCGCCGCCCGTGGCAGCGCCTAAAAACTCGCTTTTGGCTTTTGACCAAGCGGCTCGCTTTTTGCTCCCCATCTGCTTCGTGCCCCTCTCCAAACGCTGGTATCATTGCCCAATCAAAGTGATACCAATAAACGTGAGGTCGCCGCGTGATGATCAGAAAAACCCTCGATACCGACATTCCCGCCGTCATGGCTATCTATGACGCGGCCCGCGCCTTTATGCGCGCGCATGGCAACGCCACGCAGTGGCCCGAGGGCACGCCTTCTGCCGAGCAGCTGGCAGCCGATATCGCCGCTGGTGGCAGCTATGTGTGCGAAGTCGACGGTCGCGTGGTGGCGACGTTTGCCTTTTTACCGGGTCCGGACGAGTGCTATGACGTAATTGAGGACGGTCAATGGCATAGCGACACTCCGTACGCCGTGCTGCACCGCGTGGCATCCGACGGCACCGTGCACGGTATCGCGGCTGCGATGTTTGCCTTTGCCAAGGAGCGCGCCGATCACCTGCGTATCGACACGCATCAAGACAACCTGCCCATGCAGGGCGCCATCGCCAAGGCCGGGTTTAAGCGCGCCGGTATCGTATATGTGTCGGACGGTACGCCGCGCGTCGCGTTTGATTGGCTGCGCGAGGCATAAGAGTGGGGATGCGTATCAACAATTCGCGCGAACGAAAATGGCCCTGGGCGGGGTCATTTTCGTTCGCTGTGCTGTTTTGAAAGCCGGCTTTCGCAAGGCGCGAACCTACGAAAATCGCCGCGCGGCAACGCGGGGCGATGAGCTCGGTCGGGGGATAGGGCCCGCTTCGCCCGCCGGCCCGTAAATTGTATCATCCAGTGTGGAACGAGGGTGCCCGTTGCCGCGTGCGATGGGCTTGCAATAAGAGGAGAGCCATGTCGAAGCAAGCGGTCGTTGGAATCTTGGCGCATGTCGATGCCGGCAAGACCACGCTGGCCGAGGCCATGCTGTTTAACGCGGGCCGCATTCGCAAGCGCGGCCGCGTTGACGATGGCGACTCGCATCTGGATACGAACGAGATTGAGCGTGAGCGCGGTATCACGATCTTCTCGTCGCAGGCTGTGCTCGACCATGGTGACACCCACGTTATGCTCGTGGACGCTCCCGGCCATGTCGATTTTTCTGCCGAGGCGGAGCGCACGCTGCGTGCCCTGGACTACGCGATTCTGGTGGTAGGCGCCAACGATGGCGTACAGGGGCACACCGAAACCCTGTGGCGCCTGCTTGCGCGCTATGACATCCCGACGTTCATCTTCATCAACAAGATCGATTTGGAGAATCCCGGCCGCGATGTTTTGCTGGCACAGCTCGGGCAGCGTCTTTCCGAGGGCTGCCTGGATGCCAACGAACTGCTGGCGGGCGGCACCGTTCAGGAGGATGCTGCTGCGTTAGACGAGGCGGCGCTCGAGGAGTTTCTTGAGGCGGGTGAGCTTTCCTCCGCAACGCTGTCGCGCATGGTTGCCGAGCGCAAGCTCTTTCCCTGCTTTGCCGGCTCGGCGCTCAAGGACCAGGGCGTGGACGAGCTGCTGGATGGTATATGCGCGCTGATGCGTGAACAGGCGTGGCTCCCGGAGTTTGCCGCGCGCGTCTATCGTGTCAGCCGCGGGGATCGCGGCGAGCGCTTGGCATGGGTTAAGGTGACCGGCGGCACGCTGCATGCCAAGCAGATGATTGCCGGACGTTCCGGTGCCGAGGCATGGGAGCAGAAGGTCGATCAGGCACGCATCTATAACGGCGAGAAATACGAGCTTGTCCAAGAAGTTGCTGCTGGCGGTATTTGTGCCGTGACGGGTCTTGCGCACGTTCGTCCGGGGGATGCCCTGGGCGCGGAGCCCGCGGGCGATGCGCCTGTCATTGCGCCGGTTCTCACCTATACGGTGCTTCCGGGCGAACATGATGTCCATACGGTGTTCAAAGCATTGACTGAGTTAGCGGACGAAGATCCCATGCTCGGCGTAAGCTGGAATACGCATCTTGAGCAGATTCATTTGCAGTTGATGGGAGCGGTGCAGCTCGAGGTCGTGCAGCGCGTGCTGGCCGATCGTTTTGGCCTTGCGGTCGAGTTTGAGCCCGGCGGCATTCTCTATAAGGAGACTATTTCGCAGCCGGTCGAGGGCGTGGGCCACTTTGAGCCACTGCGCCACTATGCCGAGGTGCATCTGCGTCTGGAGCCGTTGCCGGCGGGCTCGGGCGTGCAGTTTGGCACCGTGACCTCGACCGACGAGCTCGATCTTAACTGGCAGCGTTTGGCACTCACCAACGCCATGGAGCGCGACCACTTGGGCGTGCTGACCGGCTCGCCCATCACCGATGTGTGCATTACGCTCACGGGCGGCCGCGCGCATGCCAAACACACCGAGGGCGGCGATTTTCGCCAGGCCACGTACCGCGCGATTCGCCAGGGGCTCATGCAGGCGCGTGAGGCCGGCGCGGCGGTGCTGCTGGAGCCGTGGTACCACTTTGAGCTTGAGGTGCCGGGGGAGTGCGTGGGCCGGGCGCTCTCGGATGCCACGCGCATGGGTGCCGAGTACGAGCCACCGACGATGGCGGGGGACCGGGCAAAGCTTGTGGGTCGCGTGCCGGCATCTGAGGTGCAGGATTACGCGCTGGAGGTGGCTGCCTACACGAGTGGTCGTGGGCATCTGTATCTAGAGTTCGCCGGCTATGAGGCTTGCCATGATGCCGAGCGCGTCATCGAGGCGGCCGCCTATGAGCCCGAGGCCGATCTGCCCAACACGCCCGACTCGGTCTTTTGCTCTCACGGCGCCGGCTACACGGTCAAATGGTACGACGTGCCCGCCGCAGCTCACGTAAAGGTCGATCCCGCCACCTTCCGCCCCTGGCGAGCAGCAGACGCCGAGTTTTTCGGCCACATGTGACAAAGGGACAGTTCCTTTGTCACATGCTATTGGTATAACTCGGTACAAGTTGGTATAACTATTGCCAGGGTTTGCCAATCCGAGGAGGCCGACATGAATCCAAATCCCTTTAAGCCAACGGCAGGCAAGCGGCCTCCGATGCTCATCGGTCGCGAGTCGGTCATCGAAGATTTTGAGGAAGGACTCGACAACGGCGCCGGAGCGCCGGGTAGGCTCATGCTCATTACGGGAAACCGCGGCTGCGGCAAAACGGTTCTCCTGCGGGAGCTGCAACGTCTAGCCAATGAGCGCGGATGGGCGGTTATCTCCGATTCCGCTTCGCTTGGCTTATGCGACCGCTTAGCCGACGCGCTACGCTCGAATAAACCCGTTGTGACGTCAATGGGGTTCGGGCCGTCGTTTGGCCGGATGTCGGTCGAGGCGGCGCGAGCAAAGGGCGAGACGTTACGAGGGCTGGTCAACGAGCGCCTCAAGAAGCTCGGTCCAGGCAAGGGCATACTGTTTGCGATTGACGAGGCGCAATCTGCATCTATCGAGGAACTGGCGGCACTTGCCGTCCTCTATCAGCAGGTGCTCGGAGATCAGGATGCTACGGGATTGCCCGATAGCGACCAGCGCGGTCTTGCGCTGGTGTTCGCCGGCTTACCCAGTATGGTTGACGATCTGCTCGAAGAGCCGAGCGTGACGTTTTTGCGCCGCGCCCAGCAGCGTACGCTGGGGGCGATATCTTTGCCCAAGGTGCGCGATTCATATATCCCTGTCTCTTATACACATCTCCGAGCCCACGAGACGCGTAGTA
>URCU01000151.1:0-4330 GCA_900546425.1 uncultured Collinsella sp.
GATGTGTATAAGAGACAGGCCTATACCGACCTGATGGGTCGCGAGGTGGTCGACGAGCGCTTCGGTTCGCTCGGCACGATCGTCGAGATCATGTCGACGCCCGCTAACGATGTTTGGGTTGTTGAGGGCGATCGGTACGGCGAGGTACTGATTCCCGTGATCGAGCAGGTCGTGCTCGATCTTCCCGACACAGGAACAATTTCCGTCCACGTTATGGACGGCCTGATCGATATGGACAAGTAGGGAGGACAACATGCTGATCGAGACCCTTTCGGTCTTTCCCGAGATGTTTGAGCCCGTCATGTCCACATCGATCTTGGGCCGCGCCCGCAAGGCCGGCCTTTTTGATTTTAAGGCGTATAACCTGCGCGACTGGACGCACGACCGCCATCGTACCGTCGATGACGAGCCGTACGGCGGCGGGCAGGGCATGCTCATGAAGGTCGAGCCTATTGCCGAGGCCATCGAGGCCATTAGCGCAGAGGGTCCCAAGCCCACGGTTGTGTTCTTCACCCCCTGTGGCGAGCCCTTTACGCAGCATGTGGCCGAGCGCCTGCTCAAAAGTGAGCGCCTGCTGTTTGTGTGCAGTCGCTACGAGGGCGTCGACGAGCGCGCGTATGCTTATGCCGATGAGCGTCTGTCGATCGGCGACTACGTGCTCACGGGTGGCGAACTTCCCGCTATGGTCGTTGCCGATGCCGTCGTACGCCTGATTCCCGGCGCCCTGGGCGACGAGATGAGCAATGTGGACGAGTCGTTCTCGACTGCCGAGGACGGAGGCCTGCTCGAGTACGCGCAGTACACCCGTCCCGCCGAGTTCAACGGCGAGGGCGTGCCGCCGGTGCTCGTGAGTGGCGATCACGCCAAGGTCGATGCCTGGCGTCGCAAGAACGCCATCGAGCGCACCTGCCGCTGGCGTCCCGATCTGATCGAGACGGCGCGCCTTACGCCCCAGGAGCGTGCGTACGCGCAGGAGATTTTGGACGCTTCGTATTCGCAGAGCGAGGAGTGAGAATGGTTCCATCGCAGCATTCCGCGTTGAGGGGCGCTTTTGAGTGGATCGCGGTCATCGCGATCGCGCTCGTGGCCACGTTCCTGATCCGTACCTTTGTGGTCGAGCCCTTTGTGGTGCCCACCGGCTCCATGGAGTCCACGATCGAGATTGGCGACCAGATCCTGGCACAAAAGGTGAGCCTCGAGCTCGGTCAGCCCGTCAAGCAGGGCGATATCGTGGTGTTTCACAACCCCGATGGCACCTCCGAGCATGATGTTCTTGTCAAGCGTGTTATTGCCACGGCCGGCCAGACGGTCGACCTGCAGGATGGCAAGGTGGTCGTTGACGGCCAAGCGCTCGACGAGGACTATACGACGGGCATGAGCTGGCCACTTTCGGTCCAAGCGCCCGGTGCTCAGGTAAGCTATCCCTACACCGTTCCCGACGGGTGCGTGTGGGTGATGGGCGACAACCGCGAAAACTCTGCCGACTCACGCTACTTTGGTCCCGTCGATCGCTCTGATTTGATCGCTGTGGCGCTTGTGCGCTACTGGCCGCTCATCCGCATCGGCGCTATCGACTAAAAACCGCTATAGTACAGTACCTAACCGTGTAATCGTTTCGACGAGGGGATATTAGAGGCATGAACGCTTCATCGCTTTCCTTCCAAGACATCATCCTGCGCCTCCAGCAGTACTGGGGCGAGCAGGGCTGCGTCATTATGCAGCCCTATGACTCCGAGGTCGGTGCCGGTACCTTCCATACCGCGACCACGCTGCGCTCGCTCGGTCCCGCCGAGTGGCGCACCTGCTATGCGCAGCCCTGCCGCCGTCCCGCCGACGGCCGCTACGGCGAGAACCCCAACCGCATGCAGCACTACTATCAGTTCCAGGTGCTCATCAAGCCTTCTCCGGTTAACGCCCAGGAGCTCTACCTGGGGTCTCTTGCCGCTATCGGTCTGGACCCCAACGACCATGACGTCCGCTTTGTCGAGGACGACTGGGAGAGCCCGACGCTTGGCGCCTGGGGCCTTGGCTGGGAGGTCTGGCTCAATGGCATGGAGGTCACGCAGTTTACGTACTTCCAGCAGGTGGGCGGCATCGAGGTCGACCCCGTTCCTGTCGAGATCACCTATGGCCTGGAGCGCATCGCCATGTATGCGCAGGGCGTCAATTCCGTCTACGACTTGGTGTGGAGTTACCTGCCCGACGGCACGCCCATGACCTATGGCGACGTGTTCCTCGAGAACGAGCGCGAGTTCAGCGCCTATAACTTTGAGGTCGCCAACGTCGAGATGATGCGTCAGAAGTTTGACGACTACGAGGCCGAGTGCCATTCCTGCCTGGAGCGCAAGCTGTCGCTGCCGGCATATGATTGCGTCATGAAGTGCAGCCACGCTTTCAACCTGCTCGATGCTCGCGGCGCCCTGTCCGCGGTCGAGCGTGCCAACTACATCCTGCGCGTCCGCGCCGTCGCCAAGGCGTGCTGCGAGGCCTACATGGCCGAGGTCGCCGGAGTCAACGAGAATGCCGATCAGGAAGGCGAGGTGGCGTAAGCCATGGCAGACGCTAAGGATTTCCTGTTTGAGATCGGTACGGAGGAAATGCCCTCCGCACCGCTGAACAATGCCGTCAAGCAGCTTGGCACCATGATCGCCAAGGGTCTCGACGAGGCCGGTCTGGCCCACGGCGAGGTCCGCGTGATCTCGAGCCCGCGTCGCCTGGCTGCACTCGTGGCTAACGTCGCCACTGCGACCGATGAGGTTCACGAGGTCAAGCGTGGCCCCGCGGCCAACATTGCCTTCGACGCTGACGGTAACGCTACCAAGGCCGCCCAGGGCTTTGCCCGCAAGTGCGGTGTGGCTGCCGAGGATCTGGTCCGTCGCGAGGACACCGACGGCCGTGAGTACGTCTTTGCCGAGAAGAACATTCCCTCCGCACCGGCTACGCCGATTCTGACGGCCCTGTGCGAGAAGACCATCGCCGGCCTGCAGTGGCCCAACTACCGCTCTCAGCGCTGGGGTCACGAGCATGCGACCTTTGTTCGTCCGGTCCGCTGGATCTGCTGCCTTTTGGGCGAGGATGTTGTGCCCGTGTCGTTTGCCGACGTGACGAGTGGCAACACCACGCGTGGTCATCGCGTACTTGGCCCTGGTGACCATGTGGTTGCCAGCCCCGCCGTCTACGAGCAGGTGCTCGAGGACGCCGGCGTGCTCTCTGCTGAGCGTCGTCGTGAGGCCATCCTTGCCGGTATCGCCGAGGTCGAGGCTGCCCGTCCCGGCTGCCATGTCGATACGCCCAAGAAGGTCTTTGAGGAGGTCATCAACCTCTGCGAGTGGCCGACGGTGCTCGTCGGTACCTTCGATGAGGAGTTCCTCAAGGTCCCGCACGAGATCATCTGCGAGTCCATGCTCACCAACCAGCGCTACTTCCCGATCTATGACGGCGAGGGCAAGCTCACGCGTGAGTTCGTGGTCGTCTCCAACAGCAAGCCCGAGAACGCCGAGCGCGTGATCGACGGCAACGAGCGCGTTGTGCGTGCCCGTCTGGACGATGCCAAGTTCTTCTACGAGGAGGACCTGAAGATCTCCCTCGACGAGTTCCGCGAGCGTCTGGCCAAGGTCGCCTTCCAGGAGAAGCTCGGTAGCGTGCTCGCCAAGTCCGAGCGCATTGAGCAACTCGCGCTTGCCATCGCTCGCGAGGCCCATCTGGGCGCCCACCTGGCCGCCGATGCCGCTCGCGCCGCGCACCTGTGCAAGGCCGACTTGGTATCCAACGCCGTCGTCGAGTTCACGAGCCAGCAGGGCGTGATGGGCGGTTACTACGCCACCGCGATGGGGGAGAACGACGAGGTCGCCCACGCCATCCGCGATCACTACCGTCCCCGCTTTGCCGGTGACGAGCTGCCCGAGGGCACCGCTGGCTGCATCGTGGCCTGCGCCGACAAGCTCGATACCATCGCCGGTATCTTTGCCATTGGCGAGCCCCCGACCGGCTCCTCCGACCCCTACGCGCTGCGTCGTGCCGCTATCGGCATCATCAACATCCTGCGCGACCGCCTGCCGATCGACCCCACGTCGCTCATCGACTTCGCCCTCGAGCTCTACAGTGAGCAGGGCATTGAGTTCGACGCTGCCGAGGTCGCCCAGCAGGTTCGTGACTTCTTCCATGGCCGCCTGGTGAGCATGGCCCGCGACGAAAAGGTCCCGGCCGATACCGTTGCCGCCGTCTCCGCGGTGCACATCATCGCTCCGTCCGTCTTCTTCGCCCGCTGCGCCGCCCTCGACGAGGCCCGCAAGAACGACGCCGAGACGTTCGACAACCTTGCGACCTGTCT
>URCU01000152.1:0-4329 GCA_900546425.1 uncultured Collinsella sp.
GTGTATAAGAGACAGGCCATGTAGTGCTTGGCGATATCGGAGAGATGGTACTTCTCGTCGTCCTCGCCCCAAAAGACGTTGTTGCCGTCGTGGTCGAATAGCGACTGGCACAGGAACATGGCGCTGCCGTCCTCGCCTGCCAACGGCTTGGGCATAAAGGATGCGTGGCAACCGCTCTCGTAGGCCTGCTGCTTAATGATGAGTTTGGCCGTGGTGATGGCGTCGGACATGCTCAGGGCCTCGGCGTGGCGCAGGCTCATGCCGTGCTGCGAGCGGCCGGCGGCATGGAAGGTGTACTCCACGGGTACGGACATCTTCTCGAGCGTGAGGACCGTGTTGCGACGCAGGTCGCGGGCGGCATCGCTCACCGAAAGATCGAAGTAGCCCACGTTGTCGAGCGGCTCGGGGGTGTGCTCGTCGGGGAAATAGTAATACTCCAGCTCGGCGCCCACGTTGAGCAGATAGCCAGCCTTCTCGGCCTTATAGAACATGCGGCGCAGGGCATCGCGCGGGTCGCCGGCAAACGGCTTGCGATCGGGAGTGCATACGTCGCAGAACACGCGGGCGACGCCGTTGTGGCTCGGGCGCCACGGCAAAATCTGGAAGGTCGAAACATCGGGGAACGCCAGCATGTCGGCTTCCTCGGGCGTGGCAAAGCCCTCGATGGCGGAGCCGTCAAAGCCAATACCCTCCTCAAAAGCGACCTCGAGGTCCTCGGGGCTAATGGCAAAGTTCTTGAGGCGGCCGAGAATGTCGACAAACCACAGACGCACAAAGCGGATGTCACGCTGCTCTACGGAGCGGAGTACGTAATCGATGTTCTGCTGGTTCATGTCGCTCCCCTTTCTTTCGGGCGGGTTTCGACTGGTCTATATCGCAGATACTATCGCAGAAAAATGTTTCCGCAGGGTTAAAGCGTATCAAGCGCTCAAAAAACGTGCGCGAACAGGCAGTTGCGAACGAGCGGCTAGCGAGAGGTCGATGCGCGGTGTTCGATGTGGCCGGGGATCTCGATGCGTTTGGGCGCCAGCTTTGCGGCCTCGCCCACGGTGGTGGTAACGACGTCGATGCGCTCGGAAAGGCGCTCGACTACGCGCTCGGCAATGGTGAGGGTGTCCTGCGCGGCCGTGGTGACGCCGCCAAAGAGCACATGGTTCCAGGGGTAGTCGTCAAACGTCGCGATCTTGAGCCCCGCCGGCAGCGAGGGACCAAGCTGCGCCAGCGCCTCGGTCAGACGCAGGAAAACCAGGCCGTTGACGGCGATAAGGCCGAGCCTTTTGCCCGCGTAGTCGCGGATGGTCTTGTCCAAACGGCCAACGCCCGTGGCGCCACCGTCGGCCAGGGTGACGACCTCGCCCGCAAGGCCGCGGCGCGAAAGCTCGTCGGCAAAGGCCTCGGCGCGCTCTCGACGCACGGGGCTATCGTCGCTTGCCTCGGTGAGCAGGCACAGACGCTCGCTGCCCGCAGCTGCCAAGGCGTCTACCAAGCCGGCGACCAGCTCACGGTTGTTAGATGTCACCAGGTCAACACCGCCGTCGGCAACGTCGCGGTCGAGCAGCACAACGGGCAGGCGCCCCGCCGCCGCGACGATCGCCTCGTCATTGCCTCCGCAGGTGTTGACGACCAAGCCGTCCACGCCGGCATCGATAAGTCTGGTGAGCGACTCTGCTTCCTTAGCGGGGTCGTTGCCGCTAATGGCCGTCATGAGCGAGCAGCCGCGCGCGGCGGCACTGGCGGAAAGTCCTTCGAGCATGGCGCTGGAGAACGGGTTGGCGATGTCGGCCAAGATCACGCCGATAAGGTTGGTGCGCGAGCTGCGCAGATTGCGCGCGGCGGCACGTGGGCGATAGCCGGTGCGCTCGATAACTGACGCGATGCGAGCACGGGTCTCCTCGGTCATTTGCCCGGGGCGGTTGTTGAGATAGCGCGAGACCGTGGCCGGGCTCACGCCCGCCTCGGCGGCAATGTCCTTGATTCTCATCTGCGCCATAGCGCACCCCGTTTCCCAATGTCGGCAGTCTGAGCCATTTTAGGCATTTTTTAAAAATCTCGGTTGCAAAACGCTGTAGGTGAGTATACTACAACTCGAAACGAAACCGATTTCGTAAACCGATTTCGGCAAGCGTTGGCACGCAGGTGCAAAGACGCACCCTACCGTCTTGGCACCTGCGTGCCAACGCCATATCAAAGGTGTACGCACGAGTAAAAGGAGCTGCGCGACCATGGGTAAAACGGTTCTTACCTTCGGCGAGATCATGATGAGGCTCTCGCCCAAAGATCATCTGCGCATTGAGCAGGCAACCGAGTTTGACGTCCGCTACGGTGGCGCCGAGGCCAACACTGCGCTTTCCCTGGCCTACCAGGGCGACAAGGCCGCTTACGTCTCCGTTGTCCCGGCCAACCGTCTGGGCGAGTGCGCGCTGCGCTCGCTGAAGGCCTACGGCGTCGACACCACGCGCGTCGTGCGTCAGGGCGACCGTCTTGGCTCCTATGTGTTTGAGGTCGGCGCCTCGCAGCGCGGCAACGGCTGCGTCTACGACCGTAAGTTCTCTGCCATCAACATGGCCAAACGCGACGTCTTTGACTGGGACGAGATCCTCAAGGGCATCGATGTCTTCTATTTCTCCGGCGTGACCCCCGCCGTCTCCGATGAGATGGCTGCCGCCTGCAAGGATGCCCTCACCGCCTGCCGTGCCAAGGGCATCACGACCGTGTGCGACGTGAATTATCGCGGCAAGATGTGGTCGCCCGAGAAGTCGCAGGCCACCATGAAGGAACTCCTGCCGCTCGTCGACATCTGCATCGCCAACGACGAGGATGCGCCTGCCGGCCTTGGCATGACCTGCGTCTCCGGCTCCCTTGCCCACGGCATCGAGGAGCGTGACACCTACGTCGAGATGGCCCGTCAGATCTGCGCCGAGTACGGCTGCAAGAAGGTCGCCTCGGTCGTCCGCAACATCTCCTGCGTCGAGCGCTCCATCTGGATGGGCATGCTCTTTGACGCCGAGAGCGGCGAGCACTGGTTCTCCCCTGCTCACGACGTGCACGTGCTCGAGGGCGTTGCCGCCGGCGACGCTTTCAACGCCGGCCTCGTCCATGCTCTCATCAACGACTTTGACCCGCAGGACGCCGTCAACTACGCGATTGCAGCGTCGATCCTCAAGCTCACCATCAAGGGCGACTCCAACTTGGTGACCGCAGACGAGATCGCAGCCGTAGCATCAGCCGCCGACGGTGGCACCCGCGTCGCGCGCTAGTCCGTCTCCATTCCGCGGGCCGCAGCTTTCCAATCCCATACCCCTGCGGCCCGCTCCCCGATTCCTCCGGCCGGGCAAAACCACCAGTCCCATTCCGGTTTTGCCTGGCATTCCCTACATGACTGGTCGAGCAGCCGGTTTTGGAATTGCTTGAACCCCAAGCGGTGCCTCCGATAACCAATCCAAAATCGGCTCCTGACCAGCACATTTGGTAATCACGCGCCCATGCGCACCACACATCGAAAGGAACATCATGTTCGATCAGTTCTACACCACGCTTGAGTCCCTGGGCATCGTGCCGGTCGTTGTGCTCGACAAGGTCGAGGACGCCGCCCCGCTCGCCCACGCTCTTATGGCAGCTGGCATGAAGTCCGCCGAGGTCACCTTCCGCACCGCCTGCGCCGCCGAGTGCATCGCCGCCATGGCCGAGGCCGAGCCCGAGATGTGCGTTGGCGCCGGCACTGTCCTGACCGTCGAGCAGGTTGAGCAGGCCCGCGCCGCCGGTGCCAAGTTCATCGTCTCCCCGGGTTACAACGAGGACGTCGTGAAGCATTGCATCGACATCGAGCTGCCCGTCCTTCCCGGCACCGTGACCCCCTCCGAGGTCACCGCAGCCGAGAACCTGGGCCTCAAGGTCACCAAGTTCTTCCCCGCGTCCCAGTATGGCGGCCTGAACACCATCAAGGCCCTCGCCGCTCCGTTTGTCGGTCACCGCTTTATGCCTACCGGCGGCGTGAGCACCGCCAACGTCGAGGAGTACCTGAGCTCCTCCGCCATCATCGCCTGCGGTGGCACCTGGATGGTCAAGCCGGCCCTGTTTGCCGACGGCGACTTCTCCAAGGTCGAGCAGATCGCCCGCGAGGCCATGGACGTCGTCAAGAAGGTCCGCGGCTAGGTTTAGCTCTCTATCGTGAAGGGGGCGTGCCCTAGACCTCGCCCCCTTTCTTTTAAAGCGGCTCGGAAGCGCGCCGTTTCCGTCACGAACAAGAACCAAAACCGTCTTGTATGCTGATAGAACGTGACGGAAGCGACACGCCCCCGAGCCGCCTGTCTCTTATACACATCTCCGAGC
>URCU01000153.1:0-4320 GCA_900546425.1 uncultured Collinsella sp.
GTAAAGGTTTCCCAGGTGCCCGAGGTTGGGGTGAAAGTGGTCGGGCGTTGACCTAATGGGTCACGCCCGACCACTTGAGCCCCAAGATCGGGTGACTGGGGAAGCTTTACAGGAGACCGTTGTCCTGGAGGACCTTCTTAATCGCCTCGACGTTCTCGCCGGTCATGGCCTTCACCGGGCGCGGCATGGTCGGGCTGTCGAAGATGCCCATGAGGTTCATAGCGGTCTTGAAGGCGCCGACGCCACCGGCATAGCCCTGGACGCCCGAGGTGACATCCCAGATGTGGGAAATCTCGTTGAGGCGATCCTGCTCGGCCTTGACGGTAGCCCAGTCGCCGGCCTGAGCGGCCTTCCACTGACGCACGTAGCCCTCGGGCTCAACGTTGGCGAGACCCGGGACGGAACCGTCGGCGCCGCCGAGGTAAGCACCGTCGACGACGACCTCATGACCGGTGAGGATGCTCATCGGATGACCGTTCTTCTCGTTCTCCTGAACGAGGTAGCGGAACGAGATGTCATCACCCGAGGAATCCTTGACGCCGGCCAGGACGCCCTCGGCGCCGAGCTTGGCAAGGAGCTTCCAGGGGAGCTTGGTGTGGACGCAGACGGGAATGTCATAGGCGAAGATGGGCAGGTCGAGCTCCTCGTGCAGGATGCGGAAGTGCTCCTCGACCTCGGTCATGCCCTGCAGGGCATAGAACGGGCAGGTGGCGACAAGCGCATCGGCACCCAGCTCCTGAGCAACCTTGCCGTGCTCGATCATGCGCTCGGTCTCGGTGTCGATGATGCCGACCAGAACAGGCACGCGGTGGTCGACGATGCGCACGGCCTCGGCGACAATCTGGCGACGGCGCTCGTCGGTGGAGAAGACGACCTCGCCCGAGGATCCCAGGAAGAACAGGCCATCGACGCCGGCATCTATCATGCGGTTGATGCTGCGCTCAAAGGAGGCAACATCGAGCTGGTGGTCTTCGGTATCGGGAACAACGACGGGAGGGATAACGCCGGTGAATTTCTGAGTTGCCACAAGAATCTCCTTAGTTGTCTGGCGAGCGGCCCTATGCCGCCCACTCTTGTTGGCAGTGTCCAGGCCGTCTAGGCCAAAGAACACGGGTAGAACGTTTGGTTAAAGAAGTCGACGACTTCGTTTTCGAACGCATTGATGCGCTCGTGAGCGTATTTGGCATAGATGATATGCCTCCGGTCACACTCAAGACCGTTGAATACGGCGAACTGGCCCTTGGGATCGCTCACGGCATCCATGAGCGATGTGCCCATGAGCACCGATCCGCGCACCCGAGACGACAGAGCCTCAAGGCCACCGGGGATTGGATTGGCAACCGCCGTGCACGCAAGGCCCCGCTCGTCCAGAGCAGAAACCGCCAGCGCGACTCCGCCGCCAAGGCCCTCGCCCCATGCAAAGATGCGGTCGGGGTCCATGCCATCAAGATTGCGCCCGACCTTCGCCATCGCGCAGCCCCAACGGACGCGCTCGACAAAAGCGGGCGAAGCAATCCCCTGCTGCAGGTCGTCCGCACCAGCAACATCGTCATCCAGCGCGAGGACGGCATACCCCATGGCGGCAAATCTCGTCATGTGATGCCAGCCGCGCACAGGCCGATCGATGTCATGGAACATCAGGCACAGCGGCACGCGCTCAGATACTCGGGCACGACCGACAGGCTCAATCAAACGAGCGTGGACCGAATCGTCACCGAGCTCAAAGGAAACCTCCGAGTAACGGGCGCAGGGGTTAACAAAGTCAATTGCCGTAATGGCCAGGCCTTGAATCTCAAGATTCGGAGCGCATGTCTCTAAATCAGAAACATCTGCTTGGACATCACCGTGCCAGTCCCGATATTCTGCGAGCCTTGACGAAACCGTTCCAGGAATTCCCGCGAGCCCGGGGACTATCAGCTCGTCAACATTGCTCTCGCACTTAGACATGAGTCTCCCCTCCCTCACAGAAAAACGGAATGATCAAATCATCAAAGTCCTGAATCTCCTCGTGGCCAAAGCCCTCAAAGAACTCATGACGCTTGTCGCAGGACAGGTTGTTGTACACCGCAAACTGTGTCGCCGGCGGACAGACGATATCGGCCGTGCCCGTGCCAAACAGCACGGGGCATTTGACCATGGGGGCAAAGTTCTTGGAATCGAAGTACGCCAGCTTGGCATAGGCTTCCTCGATACGAGTCGAGTCCTCGTCAAACCAGCGCGACCAATAGCGCAGGCCCTCATAGGCAATATCGTCGGCGTCCAGATCCCAAACCAGGCGGAAATCCGACAGGAAGGGATAGAGGATGGCGGCGCGATTGATAAGCTCGCTGTTAAGCGCGCAGGTCGCAATGCCCAAACCGCCGCCCTGCGATGCGCCGTTCACATATACGCGGGTAAGATCGATGCCCTCGAGCTCGCGAACGATACGGCACAGAATGCGAATATCCTGATGTAGGCGGACATAGTAGAGGTTGGCCGGGTCGCCGTCGATACCGGCGACGATATGGCCCGCGACCGTCGTGCCCTCAAATCCACCAATGTCCTCGGAGGGGCCTCCTTGGCCAGGACAATCGAGAGCAATGAGCGCCATGCCCATGCCCGCAAACGACGCCTGCTCAAACCAGCTGCGGCTTGCACCCGGATACCCATGGAACTGAAGCACCAATGGCACAGGCTCGTCCGAGACGGGTTTAAGGTACTTGGCATGCAGGCGTGCACCACACATGCCGGTATACCAGAGGTCGAAAAACCGACAGGTCGCGGAATCCGCAACCGAAGCCGCCTCAATCTCGTAGTCGAGCTCGACAGCGTCGGCCTCGGCCATGCGGTCCTTCCAAAAGAGATCGAAATCCGATGGACGGGGCATAGCGCCTCGATATTCACCAAATTGCTGTTGTAGCTCCTGAGCACTTGGCATGGCTCGTGAACCCAGCCTTTCGAAATCGCAACGGAGGTGCGCCCGGCAAGGGAACCGGGCGCACGGGAGGGAAAGCGAGGCTACTCGCCGAGCTTGGGATGCAGCAGCGACGGCGCAGCGCCGAGCAGCATCTTGGTGTAGGGGTCCTGAGGGTGCTGGAAGACCTGCTTGGCCTCGCCCTGCTCGACAATCTTGCCGCCATTCATAACGATGATGTCGTCAGAGATATAGCGGACCGTCTGGATGTCATGGCTGATGAACACCATGGCCAGGCCGAGCTCCTTCTTAAGGTCGGTCAGCAGGTTCAGAATCTGCGCGCGGACCGAAACGTCCAGAGCAGAGGTGGGCTCGTCGGCGATGATGGCATCGGGGTTCAGCGACAGGGCACGGGCAATTGCGACGCGCTGGCGCTGGCCGCCCGAAAGCTGGCCGGGAAGAACCTCGGCGGCGGAGCTGGGCAGACCGGTGAGCTCCAAGAGCTCCTTGACGCGCTTCTCCTGCTCGGCCTCGGTACCCAGGTTGTGGACGCGCATGGGGTCGAGCAGTTGCTCGCGAACGACCATGCGGGGGTTGAGCGCCGTGGCTGGGTTCTGGAACACGACCGAGATGACGCGGCCCATGTGGCGACGGTCCTCGGCGGTACGCTTGGTAACGTCCTTGCCCTTAAAGTAGACTTTGCCGCTCGTGGGGGCCTGCAAGCCGCACATGACGTTGGCGGTGGTGGACTTTCCGCAACCGGACTCGCCGACGATGCCGATGGTCTGTCCGGGCATGAGCTTAATCGTTACACCCTGGACGGCGTGAACCAGGTTGGGGTGCAGAATCGAGCCGGTACGGGTCCTAAAGGTGACGTGGACGTCATCAAGGAAGATGATCGGCTCGACGCCGTTGACTGCGGTCTCGCTCATCTACATCACCTCCGCGTGAGGGGTCAAACCATTTGCCTTGAGCACCTCATCGGGGAGCTCGGAATAGAAGTGCTCGGTGCCGGGCACGCGCTTGAAGACCGGACGGGTGTCCAGGCCAATGCGCGGATGGCTCGAGCGGGGTGCGAAGCGATCGCCCTTGGGGAAATCGCGCGGGCTCGGAACGGCGCCGGGAACCTGGTGCAGGCGGCCCGAACCGCTCTCGATGGACAGGACGGAACCCAGAAGGCCGCGGGTGTACTCGTGAATCGGGTTGGTGAGCAGCTCCTTGGTGGGCGCCTGCTCGATAACCTGACCGGCGTACATAACCGTGATGTTATGAGCGACCTCGGCGACCAGTGCCAGGTCGTGCGAAACGAAGATCATGGCAAAGCCGAGCTTGGCCTGAAGGTCGTTAAGCAGCTTGATGACCTGCTTCTGGACGGTAACGTCCAGAGCGGTCGTGGGCTCGTCGCAGATGACCAGCTTGGGGTCGCG
>URCU01000154.1:0-4289 GCA_900546425.1 uncultured Collinsella sp.
CTCGGAGATGTGTATAAGAGACAGCGAATATATGTTCGCATGTCAAAGGTGCAGGATCCTCGTGAAAAAGGGGCCGTCCCTTTGCCACATTATTCGATGACGGTGCGGGAATTCTGCTTATGCATGGTGGCGAGCATGTGTTTGGGGACGGCGTGGGCCATGCAGCTGCCGATGGTCGCGCTCGCGGCGGCCTTGGCTGCATCGCTTGCGTTTTTGGTCGCGTAGCTGTGGCGGAAACGCTTGAGCATGGCGATGTCGTTGCCGCCATCGCCGTAGACCGCGACCTCGTCCTCGGCAATACCGTAGTAGCCCGCCAGCCAAGCCACACTCTCGCCCTTGTTGCACGCCACGTCCGTGATCTCAAACATCACCGGATCGAACGGCGCGTTGACCACGCGGTCCGAGCGCTCGACCAAATACGCCTTAAGGTCGCGCTCCAGCTCGGGCGAGGTCACGCGGCAGTTGATCTTGCACACGTCATGACGCAGGATGTCGCCGATCGACTGGTCGAAGTACTGTTCCTCGTGGTACCCGCCACGCGCACGCATGCCACGCATCACGATGCGCTTGATAGGGCTGTCCTTTTTAAAGCCCGCCTGGTGCATCTCGAACGATCCGCTCGAAAACATGCCGTCGGGCGTGGAGCAATCAAAGCAAATGTCCGGGAACGCCTTGAGCAGCTCCTCGGTGACCTGTGGGTCGATGGTCCAGGTCTTGAGCACCTCGCCATGGTTGTCGCGCACGATGGACCCATTGGAGCAGCAGGCGTCAAGCGCCAGGCCCGTAAAACCATGCTCGCCAATCGGCAGCGTCGAGCGTCCGGTCGCGGGAACCACATGCAAGCCAGCCTCGGTCAGCTCGCGAATGGCACGGCGGATGGTCCCATCCGCCTCGTGTAGGGCGTTCAGCAGCGTTCCGTCTAAATCACTCGCAAACATCTTGATCATGGGCATGCCTCTCCTTCGTCTGCACGATATTGTAGACGAAGGAGAGGCATGCCCAAACAATGCCGTCCCGGCGCGACGTGCCACTGCCTCCACAAATTCACGGTCCCCCAGCGCCTTAAGACATTCGCCATAAGCGACTTTTCAGCCGATTAAACAGCGCCGTCGTCAACGTCAGCACCGCCAACATGCCTGCGAATACAATCGCCGGTGTCCATCGATCATATGCGAGCCCGTAAACCAATTGGCCAATAGGCGTTGCACAGGAAAGCGTCATATAAACGAGTGCCAGCACTTTTCCGCAGAGTTCCTTTGGCGCTGACCGCTGAACGAATGAAACGATTTCGACCGATGTAATGCTTGCCCACGCCATAACCCATGCCGAGCCGGCCGCAAGCGCGGCAAACGCTAATTCATCAGGACCGCTCAGTAGCGTGACAATAATCGGTACGACTCCAAAACAAATCATCGCAACATATCGACATATGCCCTTGAAGGAAAACGATGCGGCCAAATACCGACCAAACCACTGCCGACAAGACCACCTAAGCCCATAGCCACCTCAATAATCCCAACAAAGGATGATTGCATTCCGAGATGCTTTGCAACAATAACGGGAGCACCAATCGTTAACCCAACTAACGCAAGGTTCAAAATAGCCGCAAGCAAAAACACAACGAGCAATGATGCGTTTTGAAACAGGTACCGAATCGACTCCCGAAAATCGCTTCGGCATGTCGAGCAAGTCGTACTGTCCCCTGTCATTCCAGATGAGGCATTTTGCTTGAGTGCGCCCCCGAACAGTAGGGCTGACATCGCAAACGTCAACGCCGCGGTTTCGCATAGAGCATCGATACCAAAGCACCCATAGACTGCCGTCCCGACTACAGGCCCCAAGATATTGCTCGTCATGGTTATCTGCGAGACCAACGCAGTGGCACGCTCAACCTTTTCTGGGCCCGTCATGCGCACCGTCTCAATTTGAAGCATCGGCTTCAGCAGCGATTGGATGCCATATTGGACGCAAAGCATTGCTGTCACGACAACCGCAAGAGGCAGCGACCGCTTCATGGGGATAAACAACAGCGATGCAGCCATCAGAACAATGCCGAGCACCACAAGAACCCCGCGATGTCTCCCCCGATCCGCCAATATTCCGCCAGCCGGAGTCGCAAGCACGCCCGGTATGAACGCTATCGCCGCGACGGCGCCATATAACGTTGACGAGCCGCTGCAATCGAACAAGTAAAGCGGGCACGCAAAGCACAGTGCCGACAACATCGAATACGCGCACAGCTGTGCAACAAGAAGACCGAAAAGCCTGATAGATCGCACTGTTTTTGGCGCCAATGAAACGCTAATTCTTCGCATCCCAGCCATAAGCCTGCCCTCAAATACATACCGATAGTATGTATTTAATGACTTGAAAAGGGCAGCCGTGGCTACCCTCGCAAATCAATTACATACCGTTGGTATCTATATTACCACCCGGCGCGGTCCCATACGTCCCAAATCTGGGCCGTTGTCTGGAGCACTTCATTACCCAAATCAAGCCCCACCGCGGCCGCCATCTGCGCCAAGCATTGCGCGCGAGCGAGCATTCGGTCCTTGGATTCAAGCGGACGGAACAATGGCAGCAGCCAAAGATTCGCCAACAACGATACGGCCTCCGCCGCTTCGCGCGGGCATTCGCACGCAATGGAGCCGTCGGTGATGCCCTCCTCGATCACTGGCAAGAGACAGCCATCGGCCGACTCGTCAAACGAGCCCTGGTACTGCATCGCCAGTAGACGCGAGCTTTTTACCGGATCTGCCGCAGGATGTATGCGTGCCCATAGCTCAATTTGCGGAACGACGGACTCGGGCGCGTACAGTCGCTTGAGCTTTTGGGCTCCGTTCATATTACCGATACCAAGCGTTGAGCGGCGGCGCTCAACAATCGGAGCCATTGCCCGATCAAATGCGGCGTTGAAAATCTCTTCTTTACTCTTAAAGTGATGATAGACAGCGCCCTTGGTCATGCCATCGAGGCGGTCGACGATATCTTGAATGCTCGTCCCCTCATAACCCTGTGCGCAGAATAGCTCCAGCGCCGCGTCGAGAATCTTCGCGACCGTCTCCTCGGGATATTTATTACGCCCCATAATCTGTCCATCCGCAACGCAAGTCTTGTGCCTCATTGCAGTATTTTAACGTTGCGAATGGCAGGCGATCGATTCTACACCGCGGCGGGACCGTGTTCGCCGGTGCGGATGCGGATGACTTCCTCGACCGGCTCGACCCAGATCTTGCCATCGCCGACGGCTCCGGTGCGAGCGGCGTTGCAGATGATGTCAACAATTCCGTCGACATGCTCATCGGCACAAATGAGCGTGAACTGCACCTTAGGGATCGTGTTGACAAGCAACTCGTTGCCGCGCACGTATTCCTTCCAGCCATGCTGTGCGCCGCAGCCCTGCACCTGGTTAATAGTCATGCCACGAACATCAGCAGCAAACAGCGCATCTTTAAGAACCTCAAGCTTTTCCTGACGCACGATAGCCGTGATCTTTTTCATAATGAATTCCTCTCTTTAATAAAGAAATGAATTGCCATTCAATGACGCGGGTTTTCGAGGTGCCCGAGATTGCCCCGAAAGAGGAGCGCCGCGTACTTCGGTACGCAAGCGACGGTTTGAGGGGTAAGGTCGGGTGCCTGGGAAAGCCGCGCGACGATTGAACGGCAAGGTGCGGAGCTTGGGGAAGCTGCTAATCGAGTCCCGAGAAGGAGGGATATGCGCTCTCGCCGTGCTGACTCGCATCCAGGCCCAGCGCCTCGTCAGCCTCGTCCACACGCAGGCTGCTGTGGAACAGCGCCTTGGCCACCGCGGCGATTACCAAATCGAGTACCAGCACAAGAGCGACCGTCACCACAATGCCCAAAATCTGCGAGATGAGCAGCGACACGTCGCCCGTGTAGAACAGGCCGCCCTTACCGGTCCACGAAAGCTCCGGCACGCAGAACAGGCCCGTGAGCACGCCGCCCAGGATGCCGCCGATACCATGGCAACCGAACGCGTCGAGCGCATCGTCATAGCCAAACTTGGTCTTAAGATGGCTGATGGCCAGGTAGCAGACGGGCGACACGATCAGGCCCATGACCAGCGCTGCCCACGGCTCGACAAAGCCCGCGCTGGGCGTGACCACCACAAGGCCCGCAACCAGACCGGTACTGGCACCCACCAGCGTGGGGCGACCGGTGTGCACGCGCTCGACGGCAAGCCACGAGACCATACCCGCCGCGCTGGCCGTCACGGTGTTGAGGCTGTCTCTTATACACATCTCCGAGCCCACGAGACGCGTAGTA
>URCU01000155.1:0-4183 GCA_900546425.1 uncultured Collinsella sp.
GGCTCGGAGATGTGTATAAGAGACAGGCGGCGTACTGGCCGTGTACGCCTGCGCTGCCGACCCGTTTACGGCAGCCGTCTGCGGCACCGCCGTCTACAACGTGGCCGGCACGCGTGCCGCCGCCGTTGCCGACGCCCCGGCAAGCTTTAAGGTCGCCTTTATCGACGAGCTCTACCGCGCAACCGCCCAGGACATCGCCGATAACCGACTCGAGCTCGAGGAGGCATAGGCCATGTCCGAGCCTGCAACCAATACCGGCATGAACACGCTCGTCGCTGTGGCCATCGCCCCGTGCGGCACCGGCGATGAGCTATCCGCCGAGGTCGCCGAGGTCGTGCGCGTTATTCGCGAGAGCGGCCTTCCCAACCGCACCACCTCGATGTTCACCGAGATCGAGGGCGACTGGGACGAGGTCATGCAGGTCGTGCGCGACGCAACCTTTGTGTTGGCGAGCAAGGGCATCCGAACCGAAGTCGTGCTCAAAGCCGATATTCGACCCGGATTTACCGACACCATGACCGGCAAGCTCGAGCGTATGGAAGCACAGATCAAGAAACAGGAGGAAGCACGATGAGCATCCGCGACAACCTTGATATCTCGGCCTATCTGGTACTCGGCCCCGAGAACACGCTCGGGCGCCCCGTGGGCGATGTGGTGGCCCAGGCGCTCGACGCCGGCTTCACCTGCATTCAGGTGCGCTCCAAGGTGGCAAGCGCCCGCGAGATTATCGCGCTGACCGGCGACGCCGCGCAGGCAATCGCACAGGCCGGCAAGACCGGTCAGGTCGCCCTGTTAATCGACGACCGCCTGGACTGCGTACTCGCCGCGCGCGAGCAGGGTATTGCTGTCGACGGCGTGCACGTGGGCCAGAGCGATATTCCCGTCGAGGTCTGCCGCAAGCTTCTGGGCCCCGATGCCATCGTGGGCCTTTCGGCCCGTTGCGAAGAGATGCTCGAATACGTCAAGACCGCCGACATGAGCCTGGTCGACTACCTGGGCATCGGCCCGCTCCACGAGACCGAGACCAAGCGCGATTGCGGACGCGCAGCCGATGGCTCCATCATCACCAAGAGCTTTGAGGACCTGGCCGCTCTCCATGCGGCAAGCCCCGTGCCCATCGTGGTGGGCGGCGGCGTCAAGACGGCCGACCTGCCGCAGCTCAAGGCCACCGGCGTCGACGGCTTCTTTGTGGTGAGCGCCGTCTGCAGTGCCGATGACCCCTACGCCGCCGCCAAGGAGCTTGTCGAAACCTGGCAGCAGGCATAATTCTAGGCCGAGCAGTTGCTCCGCGGCCTCATATCTTCAGCAATAGAAAGCGCATCCCAGTTTGGACCTCCATTCCGGGATGCGCTTTCCGCCGAGGCCACGGCAGTTTGCCCTACCCCGCTAGGTAGGCCTCCAACGCCGGCAAGGTCGTCTCCGCATCGTGGCGGCCGATCTGATAGATGCGCTCGAGCTCATCGGGTTCGCGGCACAGCGACGGCACCTTCACCGATTCGCTCGGACGCACCACAAAGATATCGCCGGCAGCCTCGCGACGTGCCAGGTCATCGAGCGTGGCATTGTAAACCTCATGCCGATGCTCAAGCGCTGCGACAAACTCCGGGTAGTGACGGAACACGCGACGCAGCATGGGCATCACGCTGTTGGGCTGCTTCACAAAGCCCGCCGGCTGCGTGAGTACCACGATATTGCGGTCATACCCCTGCGCAAACAGCCATGCACTGGGAATAGAATCAGCCACGCCACCATCCAGATACTTATACCCGTCAATAGCAACGGGACGCGTCGCCACAGGAATCGCCGACGATGCCCGGATCCACTCGATATCCCTCTCGTCGCCATAGGGCAGGTCGTGGTAGACGGCCTTGCCCGTCTCGATATCGGTGCACACGCACGTAAACCGCATGGGGCAGGCGCGATATGTCTCCAGGTCGATGGGGTCGCGCTCGATGGGCACCTCGTGATAGGCAAAATCGGCATTGAACATATCGCCGGTCCGCAGCCAGCTTGCTACACCCGCATAGCGCTTGTCGGCACAATAGGCCTTGTTATAGCGAATGGCACGGCCGATCTGGCGCGATTTAAAATTGTAGCCAAACGCCGCGCCCGCCGAGACGCCCACCATATGGTCGCAGGTCAAACCGTGCTCCATCCAAACGTCAAGCACGCCCGCCGTATACATACCGCGGTAGCCGCCTCCCTCGAGCGCAAGCCCCACCGTGCGCGTCATATTTGGCTGTGCCATGCGACCATCTCCATCCCCGCAAATTCAAACGGAACAAGTATACCCGTCAACATATACCGCCCCGGTCGCATTTTTATCGAACATCGCATCATCGCGCTGCCGTTTGTCGAATAATAGCCACCCACAGCATGTGCACCCCTATATAATTTTGTACTGTTGTTTATACTACTCAGCAGTTATCAACAGCGAACATTAGCCGGCAAAGTAACTCAACAACGCAGCAAGGCGGGGGCCTGGATACACGCAAAACGCCGAGCAACGACGCGTGTACACAACGAGCTCGCCCGACGCAATCCGCCCCGACTTCAGAAAGCCGCTTAGAACATGGATACTGTCAGCAATTACACCGAAACGCTCGAAAAGACCGTCCGTGACCTTCTCGAGCGTCAGGAGGATCTGATCAGGACCGCCTTTACCGACCAGCTTACCGGGCTTGGCAACCGTGGCGGCTTTGCCCGTTCCCTCGAGGAGCTCTGGGAGCAGGACACCCCCGTTACCATGGCGTTCATCGATATCGACAATCTCAAGCACTGCAACGACGTCTTTGGGCATGACGAGGGCAACCGCTATATCTTGCAGGTAAGCCTCTATCTCAAACTGTATATGAAAGTGGACGAGGCGGCGTTTCGCATAGGCGGCGACGAGTTTGCCATCCTATCTACGATTGCGACCGAGGACGACCTCGCCGAACGTCTGGAACACTGCCGAACGATCCTGCTCAAAAACAACGATTCCGAGATGCCCCACTCGTTTAGCTACGGAGTGGCACACGCCGACCCCGCCCTGGGCGAAGGCTCCAATCGCATGACACTCGATGCCGACCATCGCATGTACGACTACAAGCTACGTCATGCCATGCACCTCGATCGGCGCAATATCACGCAAGTCCACGCCGACGACTTCGAAATAAGCGACCGCGTTTTCGACGCCTTTTCGATGCTCAACGAAGGTCGTTATTTCTTTATCGAGAACTTGGACAAACATCGCACCCTTTGGTCACAAGGTGCCTTGCGCGATCTTGGCCTTCCCTCAGAGCACATAGACAACTGTCGCGATTACTGGAAAACGCGCGTCCATCCCGACGACCTTGAGGCCTGCGTCAACGACATCGACCAAGTCTACAACGGTACCAAGCACCGTCGCGTCATGCAGTATCGTGTGCGCAACGCCGTCGGCGACTACGTCCTTTGCCGTGCTCGCGGGTTTCGTATCGACGGCGACGGAAATGTCCCCTCGCTCTATGTCGGCGAGCTCGTCAACCACTCACTTGCCGAAACCGTCGACGCCGCCACAGGCCTCGGAACGCAGCGCATGCTGGTCAACGCTATCGATACCTGCCGCCTTGACCGTTGCAAGACGGGGCTTATAGCGGTGCGCGTTCGTGGCACGACAAAGCTCAACGAGCTCTACGGGGCCGAGGCTGTCGACAACATGCTTGCCGAATACGCGGGCCGCATGCTGTCGATCACCCGCGGCAGGAGCCGGGTCTACCGTTCACGAAGCGTCCAGTTTGTCGTGCTCAGCAACGATTTGGACCACGAGGCATTCGAGCAACTGACCCGCCACCTTAAAGAGGCCGTTTTCGCTCCTGTGCAAATCGCGGGCGACACCATTACTCCCGTCTGTCTTGTCGTCCCGGCATTTTACGAGCACTTAACCCATCAGGCGACCGCCGTTTTAGGCGAACTCGACCGTCGCCTTCGCACGGCCGGCGGGCTTGTTCCCAACGACAGCCTCCCCATACCCGAGGCTGAGCGCAAAAGCGCCATCGCCGAACGTATCGACTCGCTCACGGGCCTCTATCGACCCAGCGAGTTTATGCGGCGCGCCAACGCTTTTCTCGAGGCAAGGCGCGACGGCGCCTGGTGCATCGCCACGGTCGACATGGGCCACATGCGCCTGTTTAACGAATGGTATGGACCTGTCTCTTATACA
>URCU01000156.1:0-4024 GCA_900546425.1 uncultured Collinsella sp.
CATCAGGCTCATGAGGATTTGGAAGCCATAGGTAAAGATCGAGGAGAGCTGGCCCACGTCGAACAGCGTGCCCTGGCTCGTGATGATGAGCTTGGAGCCCAGGTAGATGATGACGACAAATGCGCCGTTGACGCAGATGTTCATCATGGGGTTGTTAAAGGCGAGCAGCTTCTCGGCGCGGGTGAAGTCCATCTGGACGTCGCGTGCAGCGGTCGCGAACTTCTCCTTCTCAAAGTCTTCGCGCACATAGCTCTTGACCACGCGCATGCCGGTGACGTTTTCCTCGACGGACTCGTTAAGGGCGTCGTACTTGTGGAACACGCGCGAGAAGATGGGGCGCACCTTAAAGATGATAAAGAACAGTCCAAAGCCCAGCAGCGGAATGATGACCAGGTAGACCATGGCAACGCTGCCGCCCATGATAAACGCCATGGTAAAGGCGAAGATCAATACCAGCGGCGCACGCACGGCGATGCGGATGATCATCATAAAGGCCTGCTGAACGTTGTTGATGTCGGTGGTCAGGCGCGTGACGAGCGAGGAGCTCGAGAACTCATCGATGTTGGCAAAGCTGAACGTCTGGATCTTGTAGAACAGGTCGTGACGCAGGTTCTTGGCGAAGCCGCAACTCGCATGGCTGCAGGTGACGCCGGCAGCGGCGCCAAAAGCAAGCGACGTCAGCGCGATGAGCACCAAAAAACCCGCGGTGGGAAGCATATCGGCTACGGTGGCGCCGTCTTTGATGGCGTCGATCAGGTTGGCGGTGATAAATGGAATCAGCATCTCGCAGAGCACCTCGCCAAGCACGAGCAATGGCGTGGCAATAGTGACTTTCATATAGTCGCGGATGCTGCCCATGAGGGTTTTAATCATCCAGTTCCTCCCAGGTTACACGGATTTTATCGAGCATTTCGGCGAGGTCCTCGCGCTCGTCGTGGGTGAGCGCGCTAAAGGCGCGCTCTCTAAAGCGGATGCGGGCCGCCTGGTCGATGCGGGCGTTTTCCCGGCCGGTTTCGGTCAAGCGAATGGTGAGTTGTCGTCGATCCTTGGGGTTACGTCTGCGCTCGATGAGGCCGTTGACCTCGAGCTTGGACAGGATCTCGGAAAGCGACCCCGGCTTGAGGTCAAAGTGCATGCCGAGTTCCTGCTGCGACATCTCGCCGCCGGGCTGCTTGGCCAGTAGGCAGATGATGGGCGCCTTGCCGGACACGCCTCCGCCATGAAAATGCATGTAATGGCCGCAAAAGCCCAGGCCGCTCAGGATGCGCTTGGCGAGTTTGTCTTCGGCGCTGACCGCTTCGGGTATGTCTACCGGTTGCGACGGGTCACCGCCGGGCTCATGCGGAAGGACGAGTGCTTCAACACACATATCTAAGCTTCGCTCCTTTCCTTAGTTAGGTAGAGAAATTGTTTTGTGCCTAACTAATTTAGGAGCGCATAGATTGATTGTCAAGGTACCAAACTAGTGGTTACGCGGTTTTACCAAACCGCGTAACGGCTCGACGCTGCAAACCCGCCAGAGCGGCAATCTGCCTTTCAACTTCGGCGGCATGACCAGAAGGTCAATGCCGCCTCGTTTCAAGGCACCTTGCTCGCTCTGGCGGGTTTTCGCTGACTTCGCCAAAACATCGGCGTTGCCCTTGTTGGGATAGTCGTTGGGGACGTTCTTTTTTGCCTAGTCATTTAAGAACGTCCCCAACGACTAACTTAAAAACTATGCCGGATTACGGGGCTGAATGACGGATTGCCGACCATGCCGAAATTGGTAAAAAGAAAACCGCAGGTAGAAGGCTCGCTATGATTTGAAAATAAGGGGTGTGGTTGGCTCATTCAGGTTCAGCCCCGTAATCCGGTATAGTTTTGAAATGGCACTGAATAAGTGGCGGCAAATGAGCCGCAATGAAGCAAGCTAGCCCCTCGTTTCCGAAACCTTTCCGCAACAATTTGCCCTTCGTGCCGCTCGACTCCGCTCGCAACGTCCCCTGCGCTACACTTAGTCGCACTGTGGCGCTGCTGCGCCGCGCCCGAACCAAGGGAGACCCTCATGAAGAATACCCAGCTGCTGCTGATTAACGATATGTGCGGCTACGGCAAGGTCGCGCTTTCCGCCATGCTGCCGGTGCTGTCGCACATGGGCTACCGTATCCACAACCTGCCGACGGCGCTCGTTTCCGACACGCTCAACTACCCCAAGTTCTACATCCACGACACCACCGAGTACGTGCGCCAGAGCCTCGCTATCTGGGAGGAGCTCGGCTTTGAGTTCGATGCCATCTCGACCGGCTTTATCGTGACCGAGGAAGAGACACGCATCATCTCGGACTTTTGCCACCGCCGTGCGCAAAAAGGCACCAAGGTGTTCGTCGACCCCATCATGGGCGACAACGGCAAGCTCTATGCGGGCGTGCCCGAGTCCACGATTGGCCTTATGCGGCATCTGCTGGAGTGCGCCGACTACGCGGTTCCCAACTATACCGAGGCGTGCCTGCTTGCCGATAGGCCTATCGCCGAGCAAATTATGCCCGATGAGGCCCGTACCCTTGTGGACGCCGTGCGTGAGCTGGGTGCCAAGTCTGTGGTCATTACGAGCGCCGTAGTCAATGGCACGAACGCGGTTATCGGTTACGACCATGTGGCGGAGGAGTACTTTACGATTCCCTTTGAGCTCATTCCGGTCTATTTCCCGGGCACGGGCGACACGTTCTCGGCGGTGCTCGTCGGCCGCGTGATGGCCGGTTGGAGCCTGCAGCGCGCGACGTCCGATGCCATGCGCGTGGTGGCAGAGCTTATCGAACGCAATGCCGACCAGGAGGACAAGTCGGCCGGCCTGCCCATCGAGGCCTGCCTGGATGTGATTGACCATGAGTAATGCTGGCGAGGGCGGCGCCAAGCCTGTGGGCGAGAACAAGCCGCTCGGCGCGCCGCGGGGCAAGCGTCCGCGTATCCGCGTGAGCTGCGTGGACCAGCTGGGTGCGTGCCGCTGCCACCATGGTCACAAGCCGGGCGACGTCTTTGACTTCGACCGAGACCGCGGCAAGATGTGCGCCATGGCCTGCCACGTGGGCTTTCCCTATATCGATATCCTGCGCTACGGCGGAACCGTGCCTGGCAACGAGCCCGGCACGGCAAAGTTCTGCTGCCCCGAAGTCGATACGCTGAACGTCTGGCTTGCTGAGATCGTCGACGAGTAGTTGAGCGTGGATTTTCTCCCACCGAGATAATGAGCGTGGATTTTCTCCCGTTTAGGGCGCACTTGAACGCTCAAAGTGGGTGATTTTCCACGCTCGTTTTTCATGTGGGAGATTATCCACGCTCGTTTCGCGCCGAAGGCGTGGCCCGCGGCCTCGCTTGCCTACAGCTGCTCGAGCATGGACGTGCAGCCGGCGAGTACGTCGCGGTACGTGGCATCGAAATTGCCGGTGTACCAGGGATCGGCCACGTCGCCGGGACACTCGGTCCAATCGAGCAAGCGCGTAATCTTTCCGTCGGGGCCTGCGTCGCCAAAGATGCGACGCAGGCCCCGCGCGTTCTCAGCATCCATATAGACAATGTGATCCCAGTCGCTATACTCCGCGCGACGCACCTGGCGGGCACGGTGCGCAACGACGGGAATCCCGACTTCGCGCAGCTTGGCGACCGTGCCATGATGCGGCGGGTTGCCAATCTCCTCAGTTGAAGTCGCCGCGGAATCGATGACAAATTCGCCCGCGCGCCCGGCGCGCCGCACCAGCTCGGTAAACACCGACTCAGCCATCGTCGAGCGACAGATGTTCCCATGACAGATAAACAGTACGCGTTGCATAGGGCGATACCTTTCATATAGAAGGCTGCTAAAGAGTCGAAGCCGGGCGCATGCCAAGTTTTATTTCTTGGCCAGTTTGAAGTAGCGCTCAAATATCAATTCGAAAACGTAATAGAACATCAATCGACTGTCGAGGTCCATGCTGCCCAAGCGGATTTCTTTTTGCACGGTGTAGATACTGTCTCTTATACACATCTCCGAGCCCACGAGACGCGTAGTAAT
>URCU01000157.1:0-3836 GCA_900546425.1 uncultured Collinsella sp.
TCGTCGTAGTCGAGCTGCGGGCACCACTGGAACGGCGTGGCAGCCTTGGGGATAAAGACCGAAACCGAGATCGACACCGAGATCGAGCCGCGACGAGCCTTGGGCACCACGGAGCGACCGAGCTCCAGCACGTGATCGGCCAGATTGGCGATGGCCACGATGTCCTCGTCGCGCTCGCCGGGAAGGCCCATCATAAAGTAGAGCTTCATGCGGTTCCAGCCGGCCTCGAAGGCCGCCTTGGCCGCACGGTCCAGGTCCTCCTCGGTCACGTTCTTGTTAATGATGTCGCGCATGCGCTGGCTGCCGGCCTCGGGCGCGAACGTCAGGCCGCCCTTCTTTTCGCCAGCAACCGACTCGGCCATATCCACGCCAAACGAATCCAGGCGCTGCGACGGAATAGACACGCGAATACCCGTATCCTCCAGGCGACGGTTGAGCCTGCCGAGCACGTCGCGAATGCAGGAGTGGTCGGTCGTGGAGAGCGAGGTCAGCGACACTTCGTCATAGCCGGTCTTTTCCAGACCCTGAATCACCGACGAGACGATCTGGTCGGCCGAGCGCTCGCGCACCGGGCGATACGTCATGCCGGCCTGACAAAAACGACAGCCGCGGGCGCAGCCGCGCAGGATCTCGATAGACAGGCGGTCGTGAACCAGCTGCGCATAGGGCACGCACGACTGCGACAGCGGATTCGTGGCGCCGAAATCCTCGACGACGCGCTTGTAGACCACGGTCGGCGCATCCTTGCCCTCACGCGGCACGGTGTAGCCATGCGGCGAGCAGGGCTCGTCGTGACGAACCTCATAGAGCGACGGCACGTAGTTGCCGGCAATGGATGCAAGCTGCTCGACAATCTGCGCGCGCGGGACCCCTTCGTCACGCAGGCGGCGATGCAGCTGGCAGGTCTCGAGCAGCGATTCCTCGCCCTCACCGATAAGGATGGCATCGAAGAAGGCCGCGTACGGCTCGGGGTTGTACACCGAGGGGCCGCCGGCGATGATAATGGGGTCGTCCTCGGTGCGATCAGCCGCTAACAGCGGAATACCAGCGAGGTCGAGTGCCTCGAGGAAGTTCGTTACCGCCATCTCGTGCGGCACATGCAGGCCGACGATATCAAACGAAGCAACCGGCGCTGCACCCTCGAGCGAGAGCAGCGGAATGCCTGCCTCGCGCATGGCGTCACCCATATCGGGCCACGGCACATAGCCGCGCTCGCAGGAGATGCCCTCGGCCTGGTTAAGGATGTTGTAGAGGATGGCGATGCCCTGGTTGGGCAGACCAACCTCGTACACATCCGGGTAGATCAGGCAGCAACGGTAGTCGGCATCGGCCTTAGAAAGCGTGCCCCACTCGTGATCGATATAACGACTCGGCTTCTCGACCTTGGCGAGCAACGGCTCAATTAAATGAAAACAGTCTTGGTATGCAACGCGCAACGGAAAACCCCTAAGCAGCGAGATCTGATGCGTCCTGATAGGACGCCATAGGACGGGTAGCGCCCGCGACCGCAGTCACCAGATCGCGAACGCGGGAAAACGTGGCAGTGACCACCTCGTTAGCACGGCTGTAGTCGACATCGCGCTCGTAGAGCGAAACGAGCGCACGGCCCATGCCATAGGTGCCCGCGGCAGCAGCGAGCGCCTTGACGGCAAACCCAATATGCGGCGTCTGCTTGACGAGCGCGCGGGTGACCGCGCGGATCACAAGACCGCCGGCAAGCACGCCCGCGACCTCGTAGCCGCGCTCAGGCTTAATGCCGCGTCCAAAGACGGCAGCGAGCTCAAAGAGCATGCCCACCTGCGCCAGCGCCATAACGGGATAATCGGTGCCCGGCAAAAACACCAAAGCCCCGGTCGCCATATTGGTGAGCGCACACGAGGTGATGATACGATTGGCCGCCGCGATGCGCATGAAGGCAAAGTTCGCCGCAAAAGCCGTTTCCTTGTCGGTGCGATCGAGAATCCAGCGGGCAAGCGTCTCGAGCAGATACGTCTTATCGGTTGCCGCCACCACACCGAGCATGGGCGTGGACTCCTCGATAAACGGCACCTCCACAGCAGACTCGGCAAGCACGCACACTGGCGCGCCGGCGATCACGAGCTCCTGCACGGCACTCTCCAAGCGGTCGGAACCACACGAGAGCACCAGCACCACATCGGTATCGGTCTTTGGAGCAATTCGTTCCTCCCCCAGACGCTCGACGCGCACAATGCCCGAGGTCGTCTGCGGCACAAAGGCGTCACGCACCGTCTCGGCCAGAAAGCGCGAGGCGGACGAATCCAGATAGACCGAGACGCGCACCGGCGTATCGGAATCCTTCTTAACGGACGCGCCCATCTTAAAAGCGCGGGTCAGCTTATCTACGGGAATTTTCATAGCAAACCCCTCCAGCGGTTACGCGGCGCCCGAACGATGCCGCCATATGGATTGTACGATACCCACCGTCAGCAGTTGGATCATCATCGAAGACGAACCAAAGCTAATAAACGGTAGCGGAATACCGGTAATCGGCATCATGCCGATGCACATGCCGATGTTCTCAAAGGTCTGGAATGCCCACATGCCGACGATACCTACGCACGACAGACGCAGGAACAGCGACTCACACTTAAAGGCGACGCGAATCGTCGAAAAGATCAGCAGCACGTAGAGGCACAGGAGCAAAAAGGAACCGCAAAAACCAAAGGTCTCGGACAGGAAGGCGAAGACGAAGTCGGTGTGGAACTCAGGCAGAAAGCCGCCGGCCGACTGCGTCGCATGGCCCAAACCCTTACCAAAGAAGCCGCCCGAGCCAACGGCGATAAGCGACTGCTGCAGGTTGTAGGCATCGTCCGAATCGGCATTATCGGGGTCGATAAAGACCGTCAGACGGTTCATCTGATACTGCTTGATGAGCACATCGTGGCCGAGCAACGAATCAAAGACCGAATCGAGCGCCAGGACGAGGGCCACCAGGCCAACGAGCAGGGCCAGGGTCGACAGCACCCATTCGCGGCGTGCACCGCTCATACAAATGACGATGGCGCCCGAAACAAGCACGACCAGGCCCGAGCCCAGGTCGCCCATGGCAACGACGGCCAAAAACGGAATGGACAGCATGCCGCAGAGCTTGACGTAGTCGCGAACGGTATCGATGCGACCGTTATACTGCGAGCCAAGCGTAGCAATAAAGAAGATGGTGATGAGCTTGGCAAGCTCAACCGGCTGGAATGTCAAGCCGATACCGGGAATCTTGATCCAGCCCGTCATGCCCAGACCGCCTGTATAGGACAGACCCGGAATCTTGGGCGAGAGGATCACGATCAGGTCGATGACGAGCAACGCCGTCGAGAAATTGGAAATACCGCGCAGGTCGGTACGCCAGACCAGCACCGCCAGCACCGTACCGATTCCAATTCCCAGCAGATGGCGTGAGAACGAAGCGTCGGCCTTAAACTGCGAAGCCGACCAGATAATGATGGCACCGTAGGCGACGAGAGCCACAGTAGCCACGAGCACACCGATATGCACCTTTTGGCGAAACGTGCCGCGCGAGGCCGAAAGTTGCTTGTTGACACGGTCCAGGCTGCTGCGAGAGCCGGTCTTGGTTGAACGGAACAGATCCGCCGGAGAAAAATCCATCGCAACCTCCTATCGAACCGAAGAATCGCCCGAGGCCGAAGAGGTATCGGGCTCGCCATAAATCACGCCGAGCACGTCGCGCACGACATGCATCGCGGTATCTGAGCCACCGCCGCCCTGCTCCAGGACGGTAGCGATGACATACTTGGGGTCATCGGCCGGTGCATAGGCGCAGAACCACGCGTATTCATCCTCGCCACTTTTCTCGCCCGTGC
>URCU01000158.1:0-3813 GCA_900546425.1 uncultured Collinsella sp.
GTCGGCAGCGTCAGATGTGTATAAGAGACAGACATATAAGAGCAGTTTGGCACATCGGGGTGTTTTAGACAATAATCCCCATCTGGGGATTATTCATATACGCAGGTAGTATTTCAGAGCAGGGGCTATTAAGCACGTGCTGTCTGGGCGATGCCGGCCTTGGCGTTTGCGCGTTTGCCGGCGAGTTCGCAAAAGATCGCGCCGCCGATGATAAGCGCGGCGCCCATCAGGCGGACCGGTGTTATGGTTTCGCCCAAAAGGACGGCCGAGAACACGACGGCCGAAAGCGGCTCAAGGTAGCCGACGACGGCGACGGTCTGCACGGGCAGTTTGGCGACGGCGCTAAAGTAGAGCAGGCAACCGATGCCGGTGTTGACGACGCCGAGCATAGCGACGGCGCGCCAATCGATGCCGGCGGCAATGCTGGGGGAGAGGAACGAGGGGACACCTTGCGTGAAGAGCGTAAGGATCAACGCGGTTACAAAGGCGGCACTCACCTGGAGCGTGGAGTTCTCGAGACCTTTGATATGTGGCGCTCCCTTGCTGGCAATGACCATCAACGCGTAGCAGAAGGCCGAGGCGATGCCGCACACGATGCCCGCGATGGGCGTATTGCCGCCGAGACCTTGGGCTGCGATGAGGAAGGCGCCGCAGGCGACGGCTATGAAGCCGGTGATTTTACCGCCGGTCAGCTTCTCGCCAAAAATGAGCGGGGAGAGGGCCATGACAATGATGGGGCCGCAGTAGTACAGCAGCGAGGATACGCCGACGCCGATCGTCTGGTAGGCGCGGAACAGAAAAATCCAGCTGGCGCCCAGCGCGGCTCCCGAAAGGAGGAGGGCTGCGGCTTCGCGGGGGCGAGATGGCGCCTGCAACTTATGGCGTTGGGTGATGGCGAGGACGGTGACAAGCGAGAGTGCGCCCAAAAACGTGCGCAGGAGCACGATATCGGAGCTCGGCAGCGCGATGGCAGCGGCGATGATGCCGTTTGAGCCAAACAATAGCAATGCTGCTAGGTACGTAAACAGTCCGTTGTTCATGCGCTGACATCCCCTCTATATCCGAGCATGTTCACTATGGGTGAACTGGCTTTAGAAGAAAAGCGAATATAATGCATGGCAAACATGACAAAAACTCATCCAAAGGTGGAGGCGTGCCGTGGAGACCAATATCCTAAAGATGCAAGTGCTGCTCGAGACGGTGCGTGCCGGCAGCTTTACGCGCGCTGCAGAGCGGCTGAGCTATTCGCAGTCGGGCGTGAGCCGCATGGTGGGCGACCTTGAGGCAGACTGGGGTTTTAAGGTGCTTGATCGCAGCCGCGAGGGCGTGGTGCTTTCTGCCGACGGGCGGCAGGTCATGCCGGCGGTCGAGGCGTTATGCGAAGAGTTTGGCCGCCTGCGGCGACGCGTGGACGAGATGCGGGGGCTCATGCGTGGCAAGATCTGTATCGGTACGTTTTCGAGTGTGGCGACCCATGTACTGCCGCCGGTGATCGCGCGGTTTCGCGCCGATCACCCGGATGTCGATTACGAGCTGCTGATGGGTGATTACTCCGAGATTGAGCAATGGGTGGCGGAAGGCCGCTGCGACCTGGGCTTTATTCCGCGCGAGCCACGCGGCGCCGGCATGGCGTCGCGGCCGTTGGTACAAGACGAGCTGATGGCCGTGGTGCCAGCGGGCTCCTCGCTTGCCACCGCGGAGGTCGTTTCCCTTGCCGATTTGGCCAACGAGCAGTTTATTCTGCTGGAACGCGGTAGCGACGACGAGATTACGCCGCTGTTCCGTCGGGCGGGGCTGACGGTGCGCTCCAAGCTGTCGACCTGGGATGACTATGCGATTATGGCCATGGTCGAGGACGGCCTGGGCGTGAGCATTCTTCCGGCGCTCATCTTGCGCCGCTGCCAGTTCGATGTCGCCGTGCGCCCTCTCGAGGGACATCCTCATCGGCAGATCAACGCCATATACCGCACCGCCGACGTTTCGCTCGCGGCGGCTCGTTTCCTCGAATATCTCTAAAAGCGCGTACCTGTTGTCCACTTTGGGACAATTCTCGGGGCTCGGTACATTTTCTTATGAAATTGAACTTTCGGATAATGCGTCGCGCTATACTGCTGCCTAAATTGAACTCAGGTTCAATTCGTGTTCTATAAATTGAACTTTGCCAGCAAGGAGGTTCCTGTGGCCCAAGAGACGTTTAGCGATCGCCTGCGACAGACCATGTCCGATCGCGACGTTCGCCAGTCGGACGTAATCCGCGCATCGGAGATGCTCGGCAAAAAACTCGGCAAGAGTCAGATGAGCCAATATGTGAGTGGCAAGACGATTCCGCGGCGCGATGTGGCAGAGCTGCTCGCCCGCATTTTGGAGGTCGATGTTACCTGGCTGCTTGCCGGTGACGCCGATCAAGGCGAGACATCATCGCCTCGCAACGATTCCAAGCCCGAACCCCATCCCTCAGCTCAAATTCCAAGGAGCACCACCATGCGTACTTTTTCTAAATCCACCAAACTCGAGAATGTCCTGTATGACGTGCGCGGTCCCGTCGTCGACGAGGCAGCCCGTATGGAGGACGAAGGCGAGCGCATCCTCAAGCTCAACATCGGCAACCCCGCGCCCTTTGGTTTCCGCACGCCCGATGAGGTCATTAAGGACATGCGCCAGCAGCTGCCCGACTGCGAAGGCTATTCCAACTCGCGCGGCCTGTTCTCTGCGCGCAAGGCGATTATGCAGTACTCGCAGATCAAGGGGCTGCCCAATGTTCAGATGGAGCACATCTACACGGGCAACGGCGTGTCCGAGCTCATTCAGCTTTCGATGAACGCGCTGCTCGACAACGGCGACGAGATCCTGATCCCCAGCCCCGACTATCCGCTCTGGACGGCGTGCGCAACCCTTGCCGGCGGTCATCCCGTGCACTATCTGTGCGATGAACAGGCGGATTGGTATCCCGACCTGGAGGATATGGAGTCCAAGATCACGAGCGCGACCAAGGCCCTCGTCATCATCAACCCCAACAACCCCACGGGCTCTGTCTATCCGCGCGAGGTGCTCGAGGGCATTGTCGAGATCGCGCGCAGGCACCAGCTCATGATTTTTGCCGACGAGATCTACGACCGCCTGTGCATGGACGGCTACGAGCACGTCTCCATTGCCTCGCTCGCCCCCGACCTGCCCTGCATTACGTTTAGCGGCCTGTCCAAGTCGCATATGATTGCGGGCTATCGCATTGGCTGGATGGTGCTTTCGGGCAACCAGCGCTGCATGAGCGACTTCATCATGGGCGTCAACATGCTCTCTAACATGCGCCTGTGTTCCAACGTGCCGGCTCAGTCGATCGTTCAGACGGCGCTCGGCGGCCATCAGTCGGTTAACGACTACATCCGCCCCGGCGGTCGTGTCTACGAGCAGCGCAACTTTGTGTATGAGGCGCTCAGCAAGATCGATGGCATCTCGGTGGTCAAGCCGCGCGCGGCGTTCTATATCTTCCCCAAGATGGATGTGAAGAAGTTCAACATCACCGATGACGAGCAGTTTGCCCTCGACCTGCTGCACGAGAAGAAGATCCTCATCACGCGCGGCGGCGGCTTTAACTGGGCCGAGCCCGACCACTTCCGCATCGTGTACCTGCCGCGCATGGAAGTACTCAAAGAGTCCCTCGAAGACCTCGCCGATTTCTTCGACCATTACCGCCAGAATTAATAGTTCCGCCGTTCTACCGAACGGCGGACCGCTTGACGCTGCGCGAGCCGCATTCACACCAATCTGACGTTCAACTTCAAGGGCGCGACCAGAAGGTCAGCGCCCTTTCGTTTC
>URCU01000159.1:0-3745 GCA_900546425.1 uncultured Collinsella sp.
GATTACTACGCGTCTCGTGGGCTCGGAGATGTGTATAAGAGACAGACTTATTACAGATCTAGACGTTTGACGACGGGGCCGGAGAATATCTCGATCTGTAACATCTAACGGCCAAAATTCGACCTAACTGTTACAGATCGAGACAAAGGTTGACGCGGTGCCGAAAGATCTCGATCTGTAACATTTGGAAGGTTAAAGACGGTCTACCTGTTACAGATTGAGACGTTTTGCTGGAACGACCGGAGCATTGCCGTGCTGTCTCCGTTTGCCCTCACATCTCTCTCGTCCCTCCGTTAGCCGATATGTCCGGCTTTAGTTTGCTGCATTAGGTGATAATGGACAAATGTTCAAGTTAATCGTGAGGGAGGAGCTCGATATGGCGACTGCCGATCGTCCCACGTTGTTTATCAATGCGACCGTTCTGGATGGCTCGGAGCATATGGAGCCGC
Organism: uncultured Collinsella sp.; assembly: GCA_900546425.1. Taxonomy (GTDB): domain Bacteria; phylum Actinomycetota; class Coriobacteriia; order Coriobacteriales; family Coriobacteriaceae; genus Collinsella. Next base: position 450 of record URCU01000159.1, read on the forward strand.
AACCCGATATGGCCGTGACTGTTGAGCGCGGCGTCATCACGTGGATGGGGCCGAGTGCTGTGGCGCAGGCACCTGCAGGTGCCGAGGTCATCGACCTGGCAGGTGCGTATCTCATGCCCGGTCTCATCAATATGCATGTGCATCTGTGCGGTTCGGGCAAGCCGGTTTCGGCGGGCGATGCGGGCGCGCTGATGAAGAAGCTCGATAATCCCGTGGGGCGCGCCATCGTGCGCCATATTCTTAAGGGCAGCGCCCAACAACAACTGGCAAGCGGCGTGACCACGGTGCGCGGCGCGGGCGACCCACTGTTTGCCGACATCGCCGTTCGTAATGCCATCGACGCCGGCAAGTATCAAGGTCCTCGCCTGGTGGCGCCGGGAACGGGCGTCACGGTGCCGGGCGGCCATGGTGCGGGCTTGTTCGCCCAGGTGGCAAACAGTCCCGCCGAGGCAGCCGAACAGGTGCGCGACCTGTATGCGCGCGGTGCCGACGTCATTAAGCTGTTCGTAACGGGCGGTGTGTTCGATGCGACCGAGGTGGGCGAGCCGGGCGTGCTGCGTATGCCGGTGGAGGTTGCCGCGGCGGCGTGCAAGGCGGCGCACGATATGGGCCTTCCGGTCATGGCCCATGTCGAGAGTACCGAGGGTGTGAAGGTTGCGCTTGAGGCCGGCGTTGACACGATTGAGCACGGCGCTCCGTTGACGTCCGAGATTCTGGAGCTGTACCGTGGCGCCGCGGGCACGCAGCTCGAGGGGCGTGCGCCCAGCGTTACCTGCACGATCAGCCCGGCGCTGCCGTTTGTATTGCTCGACCCGGAAAAGACCCATTCGACCGATACACAAAAGAAGAACGGCGACATCGTGTGCTCGGGCATCATCGAGAGCGCCCGTGCCGCACTGGAAGCTGGCGTTAAGGTGGGCCTTGGCACGGACTCGAGCTGCCCGTTCGTGACGCAGTACGACATGTGGCGTGAGGTGGCCTATTTTGCCAAGTACGTGGGTGTGAGTAACGCCTTCGCGCTGCATACGGCCACGCAGGTCAATGCCGAGCTGCTGGGGCTGGGCGGCGAGACCGGCACAATCGAGTGCGGCAAGGCCGCCGATATCCTGGTGACGCGCAAGAACCCGCTCGATGACCTGTGCGCACTGCGTGAGCCGGCGTACGTGATGTGCCGTGGTGATCTGGTGCGCAAACTCAAGGTGAAGCGTATTCCCGAGGTGGACGCCGAGCTCGACACGATTATGGCCATGCCGTCCGAGGCACTGGCCGAGGAGCTCGCCCGCGACGGCGTGGCATAGGTGTGACAAAGGGACAACTCTGTTACCGCATACAAAAAGCCGAGGTCTCAACACGAGGCCTCGGCTTTTTTATCGAACAAATACTTAAGATTTGGGACAAACAAACCTGATTTATTTGTCCCGCGTGCGGGCGCTAGGAGCGCGTCTCCATCTTGGCATGGCACTTGGGGCAGGTGACGCGGATCTTGCCTTTGCCCTTGGGAACGGAGAGCATCTGGCCGCAGTTGGGGCACTTGAGATAGGCCGTGGTCTTGCGGCCCTTCCACATCTTCTTGGCTGTGCGCTTGGCACGTTCAAAGTCTTCCTTGCTAGTACCGGCTGCGCGCGAGGCGTTGGCCGCTGCAGCTCCGCCGCCCAAGCTAGCTACAAACTTGCCCAAGCCGGGTACGTTTGCAGTCGCGGCGACAAAGGCCTCGTTCTCCTTGTGACGTGCGTCGATATTTTTGGACAGGCCGCGCAGCACGCCAATCACGATTACGGCGATGGCAATCCAGCTGAGCCACTGGATGCGGGCTATCGATCCGATCATCGCGATGACGATGCCGGCAAAACCCATCACGATGGTGAGTTCATCGGCACCATTGCGACCCTTCATAAAGTCATTCATGCAAATTGCCTTTCGTTCGATATGCTGCACGCCTTTATACCCGATTTAGAGCAAGGGGGACAGGTTAATCTGCACCAATGTGGTGCAAACATACCTGTCCCCGGAATACCAAGACGGTGCAAAGAAGTTTGTCCCCAATGCCCCAATTACTTGGAGAGCTTGTCGACGACGCGTTCGATTTCGGCGAGCTTGGCGGCTTTGAGGTCTTCGTCGCCCGATTCGATTGCCGAAGTCACGCAGCCCTCGATATGCGCCTTGAGCACGTCGGCGTTAATGCGCGCGAGGAGCGCCTGTGTAGCCATGAGCTGTGTGGAAATATCGACGCAATAGCGGTCCTCATCGACCATCCGCAAGATGCCGTCGATCTGGCCGCGTGCCGTCTTGAGCATGCGGGTCACCGATTTGTGGTCTGCCATCATGGCGGGTCCTCGTTTCTGGTCGATCTTTCGGATATCCCCGTCAGTTGCGGTGAAATACGGACCGTTTAAAGGCCTAGGGCGGCACAACAGTCCGTATTTCACCGCAACTTCTGAGGATTCAGTAGGCGGCGTCTGCTACGCGGCGGTCACGGATAGGGCGTGGAACTTCTCGCCGGCGTCCTCGACGGCGGCAGCGAGCTGCTCAGCGGTCACGGTGTCGGCGCACTCCACCTGTACGGTCTGAGTCTCATGATCGGCGTCGGCGTCGGTCACGCCGGCTATGTTGAGCAACGCCGTCTCGACGGTGGCGTCGCAGTGGCCGCACATGAGGCCGGTAGTCTTGATTGTGTAACGCATGGGTATTCCTCTCTGTTGTGTCGGCTTTCCCAGGCACCCGACCTTGACCTTCAAGCCGTCGCTCGCGTACCAAAGTACGCGTCGCTCCTCTTTCAGGTCGATCTCGGGCACCTGGAAAACCCGTTCTAAATGGACGTAATGGTGAGCCTATTTTGCCACTTTAGGCTTAAAGGTTCGCAGGCGCAGAGCATTGCTTACGACGCAGACACTCGACAGGCTCATGGCCGCGGCGCCAAACATCGGCGAGAGTTGCCAACCGGTGAGGGGGAAGAACACGCCCGCCGCCAGCGGAATGCCGATGCCGTTGTAGAACAGCGCCCAGAACAGGTCCTGCTTGATGTTGCGGATCGTGGCGCGCGACAGCTCGATGGCGCGGGCGACGTCCATGAGGTCGCTGCGCATGAGTACCACGTCGGCGCCCTCCTTGGCGATGTCGGCGCCGGTGCCGATGGCAAGGCCCACGTCGGCGCGCGCCAGGGCGGGGGAGTCGTTGATGCCGTCGCCCACCATGGCGACCTTGCCGCCCGCATCCTGCAGCTCGCGCACGTGGCGTTCCTTGTCGGCGGGGAGGACGTCGGCGATAACCCTGTCTCTTATACACATCTCCGAGCCCAC
>URCU01000160.1:0-3740 GCA_900546425.1 uncultured Collinsella sp.
GCTTTCGCAGCTTAACGCTACGCTCGGCCAGGCCAAGACCACGCTGTCCCAGACCGATTCCTCGCTTGCCAAGGTCCAGGACAAGCTCGCAACCGCCGCCAACGACATCGCGGCGCTACAGACCTCCGAGTCCATGGGCGAGCTGGCCGACCTGATGGGCGTCGACGTCAATGACGTCGCAGACTTCATGGCATCTCCGGTTGAGCTCGCGTCCAAGTCGATCTATCCGGTTAAGAGCTTCGGCTCGGGCATTGCCCCGTTCTATACCAACCTGGCGCTTTGGGTGGGCGGCTACGTGCTTATCGCCATCTACAAGCTCGAGGTCGACCGCGAAGGCATCGGCAGCTTTACCGCGCGTCAGGGCTACTTTGGCCGCTGGTTGCTCCTGGTGATCCTGGGCGCGTTGCAGGCCATCATCGTTACGGTAGGCGATCTGGTGATTGGCGTGCAGTGCGTCAGCCCGCTGCTGTTCGTGCTGGGCGGCATCGCCATTTCGTTCACCTACGTCAATATCATCTATGCGCTGTCCACCACGTTTAAGCATATCGGCAAGGCTATCGGCGTCATTCTCGTCATCGTGCAGATCCCGGGTTCGTCGGGCATGTACCCCATTGAGATGATGCCCGGCTTCTTCCAGTGGCTGCACCCGCTGCTGCCCTTTACCTACGGCATCAATCTGCTGCGCGAGACGGTCGGCGGCATGTATTCGTTCAACTACCTGTTTAACCTGTGCATTCTGGGCGTGTTCTTGATCGTGGCGCTCTTTATCGGCCTGCAGCTGCGTCCGCTGCTGCTCAACCTTAACCTGCTCTTTGATAAACAGCTTTCCACGACCGGTATGATGATTTGCGAGTCCAACGACCTGCCGCGCCAGCGCTACTCGCTGCGCACGGCCATGCGTGTCATGCTCGATTCCGATTCGTACCGTCGCGAACTGCTCGATCATGCGGTCGCCTTTGAACATCGCTACCCGTACTACATCAAGGGCGGTTTTGCCGCCGTGGTGGGCGTTCAGGTCCTGCTCTTTGTCCTGTCGACGGTTCTCGATATCGACAATAACGGCAAGATCATCCTGCTTGTCATTTGGATCATCTCGGTTATTGCCATCTGCGGCTGGCTTATCAATATCGAATATATCCGCGCGAGCCTCAATACCCAGATGCGCATCTCGGCGCTTTCGGATGAGGACCTGCGTCGCGAGATGCGCGAACACACGGCCGCCATTCCTGCCGCCCGCCATATGTTTGGCCTCAACGCCAGCGAGCGTGGTGCCAAGGGCGGCGATCAGTCCACGGGCCGCTTGCCGCATATCGGTGCGCATCGTAAGGCTCAAGATGCCGACGGCGTTGACAACGTAAACGGAAACGACGGGGAAACCGCCCCGCTCAGCAAGCACTCCAAAGGAGGTGAGGCATAAATGAAGAACATCCTGCATTTGTTTAAGCGCGATGTCCAAAATGTGTCTCGCTCCGTGATCGGCTTGGTTGTCGTGATGGGCCTCATTATCGTACCGTGTCTGTACGCGTGGTTTAACATCGCCGGCAGCTGGGATCCGTACGGCAACACCGGCAATCTTAAGATCGCCGTGGTCAACACCGATGAGGGTTACGAGAGCGATTTGATCCCCGTCGAGGTTAACGTGGGCGAAAACGTGACCGCCACCCTACGCGGCAACGAGAGCTTCGATTGGGTTGTGCTCAACAATCGCGAAAAGGCTATCGAGGGCGTTAAGTCGGGCGCGTACTATGCTGCCGTCGTTATCCCCAAAACGTTTAGCGCTGACATGATGACGCTTTTCTCGACCGACGTGAAACACGCCGATATCGAGTTTTACGAGAACCAGAAGGCCAACGCCATTGCGCAGATCGTGACCGAGAAGGGTTCGAGCGCCGTTCAGAGCCAGGTTAACGAAACTTTTACCGAGACCATTACGAGCATCGGTCTTAAGACGGTGTCCAGCCTGCTCGATTACATGAGCACCGACCAGGTCAGCAACTTTATCGCCAACCTGTCCTCGACGCTTGGCGATTCGATTGAGGACCTGCGAGACGTTCAGGCAAATGCTTCGTCGCTGGCGGGCATTTTGAGCTCCACGTCCGATTCGTTGACGTCGGCGAGCGGTATGCTCCAGCAGACGGGTACGGTCGATGAGTCGACCAAGCAGTTGATGGAGCACGCCAAGAGCGGCATCAATGATTCCAAGGAAGCGCTCAAGGCCGCCAACGATGCCGTTGACGCGGCGATTGATGGAAGCGCGGGCTCGTTCGACAACGTGTCCGCCGAGCTCGCGAAGGCGTTCGATGCCGCGAACCAGCATGTCGACCTTACGGTGTCCCAACTCAACGATGCCGCTGCGGCTCTTAATGCGCGCGCCAAGGATATCGATGCGATGGCCGATCAGCTCCGCAGCCTTGCCGACCAGGTGAGCGATGAGAATTTGAAGGACGGCCTCAAGTCCGCCGCGACGTCGCTGGGCAGAATCGCCGTTGAGTACCGCAACAATGCCAAGGATCTGGCGGCCACCGCGAAGTCTCTCTCCGATAGCATGGCCGAGGTCAACAACTCGCGTGCCGAGGTCGATCAGGCCATCGCCGATGCCAAGGCCGGCATCGCGGGCGCCAAATCCGATTACGATTCCACGTTCTCGGTTAAGGCCAAGGAGCTCAAGAAGACCGTCTCGGGCATCCTAGACTCGCTCGATGGTATCTCGGGCAATCTGGATAGCGCCGTAGACGGCCTGACCGACGCATCCGGTTCGCTGGCAAAGGGCCTCTCCAAGGCTGCAAAGCTGGTCAACAAGGCTTCCGATCAGTTGGGCGAAGCGTCGGACAAGATCAGCGCCTTTAAGGACGAGCTTGATAGCGCTCTGATCTCGGGTGACCTGGCCATGATTAAGACAATGATTGGCAGCGACCCCGATGCCCTCGCCGTGTCGCTTTCCGGCCCTGTCGCACTCGACCGTAAGCCGGTCTATCCAATCCGCAACTACGGTTCGGCCATGGCGCCGTTCTACACGATTCTGTCGCTATGGGTCGGCTCGATCGTACTGGCGGCCATGATGAAGGTCTCGGTTGATGATGAGCTTATCAACGAGCTCATCCCCGTGCGCCTGCACGAGATCTACTTGGGTCGCTACCTGTTCTTTGGCGGTCTGGCTCTGCTGCAGGCAACACTCGTGTGTGCGGGCGACATTCTGTTCTTTGGTATTCAGTGCGACGACCCGCTGCAGTTTGTGCTGGCGGGCTGGGTCGCGAGTCTCGTGTTCTCCAATATCGTCTACACGCTTACGGTATCGTTTGGCGATATCGGCAAGGCCCTCGCCGTCGTGCTGCTGGTCATGCAGGTCGGCGGTTCGGGCGGTACGTTCCCCATCGAGATGACCGGCCCCGTGTTCCAGGCGATCTACCCGTTCCTGCCGTTTACTCACGGCATCAACGCCATGCACGCCGCCATGGCCGGTGCCTACCATATGGAGTACTGGATTGAGCTGGGTATCTTGGCGAGCTACCTGATTCCGTCGCTGGCCCTGGGCGTCGTCTTCCGCCGCCCGGTCATCAAAGCCAACGACTGGATCATCGAAAAGCTGGAGAGTACTAAATTGATCTAGTTACGCGGTTTTACCAAACCGCGTAACGGCTCGACGCTGCAAACGACCCTAAGCGGCAATCTGATGTTCAATTTCAAGGGCGCGACCAGAAGGTCAGCGCCCTTTCATTTCACGTCACCTTGCTCGCTTAGGG
>URCU01000161.1:0-3709 GCA_900546425.1 uncultured Collinsella sp.
GATTACTACGCGTCTCGTGGGCTCGGAGATGTGTATAAGAGACAGATCGATGACAGGACGCGACGAGCCGGCACCCGGGACACGGTATAGATCAGGACAACGAAGATTGCGACCGGGACCAGTCCGCGGAAGCTGCTGACCGTGAGCGTCGTGATCAGAAACACAAAGCCCAAGAGCAGCTTGGTTCGCGGGTCCAGGCGGTGGATTGCACTATCGCCGGGATAGTAGCTGCCAAACGAAAACGCCTCCATTAGCAGCCCTCCTCTCGCGCGACCGTCTTGGATTTGGCCTTGTCCGAGACGTTAGAAGAACCGTCTGAGCGACCGATCAGCAGGTCCACCAACTCGTCTGCCAGCGACTCAACCGTATAGAGGCCGTCAAAGCGCAGCGGCACGCCTGCCTGCGCAAGCGCCAGCGCCATGCGCTGAGCGGCAGGTACGCCCAAGCCGATTGATTTAAGCTCATCCGCATGCGCAAACACCTGAGCGGGCGTGCCCTCGGCAAACACCGCACCTTTGTTCATTACGACGATACGGTCGCAGCAATTGGCCAGGTCATCCATACTGTGCGAAACCATGACGACGGTCAGGCCATCGCGGTGAAGTCGATCGATGAGCTCCAAGAAATCACTGCGCGCCGCCGGATCGAGCCCCGCCATGGGCTCATCGAGTACCAGGACCTCGGGCTCCATGGCAAGCACGCCAGCAAACGCCACGCGCCGCTGCTGCCCGCCCGAGAGCTCAAAGGGGCTCTTGTCGCCCACCGTGGCCAGGTCGAGGCCCGCGCGCGCGAGCGATGACTCAACGCGGCGCGTAACCTCGGCCTGCGACAAGCCAAGGTTACGCGGACCAAATGCCACGTCCTGTGCCACGGTCTCGGCAAACAGCTGACGCTCTGGATACTGAAATACCACGCCGACCTTTGCCTTAACCGCGGCGACATCTTTCTTGTTTGCCAAGTCGATCCCCAGCGCGTAAACGGAACCCTCCTGGGGACGAATCAGGCCGTTGAGATGCTGAACCAGCGTCGACTTACCCGAACCGGTATGGCCCGCAAGGCCCAGGAACTCGCCACGACGCACCGTTAGCGACACATCACGCAACGCCCAGGGGCTGCTAGGGTCGTTGCCCCAGAGGGCCTGCTTGTTCGATGTGCCCTCGGCGGCTGAGCGCTTGTGCCAACGGCGACGCTCACGGGCGCTCAGCGAATAGCTATACGAAAGGTGCGAAATCTCGATGACGGGCTGCAGCGCGTCTGCGCCATCGATTGCAGAGGAGACGTTGTCGGGAATACGAGGATCGGATGCGAAAGGCCGCCCGGCGATGCCTGTCCTACTCCGCTCGGCATAAGCCTGCGCAACCTCGGCAACCATATCCGCCTCGCGCACCTGCGCATGAACGGGCACACCCTTCTCACGAAGTGCCATGCCCAAACGGCACGACTCCGGCATATCCAAGTTGAGCTGTGCAAGTTCGTCCGCCCGCGTCAAGATCTCCTCGGGCGTACCGAGCATGGCAACGCGGCCCGCTTGGAAGACAGCAACGCGATCGGCCTCGGCGGCCTCTTCCATAAAGTGCGTAATCATCACGATGGTCATGCCGCGTTCGTGCAGCGCGTGACAGGCCTTCATAAGGCCCTTGCGCCCGCGCGGATCGAGCATCGAGGACGCCTCGTCCAAAATGAGCACGCGTGGCTCCATGGCGAGCACGCCGGCAAGCGCCACGCGCTGCTTTTGTCCGCCCGAGAGAGCGTGAGTCTCGTGTCGCTCAAAGCCCACCAGACCCACGGCCTTCAGCGCCTCGCGCACACGCTGCGCGATCTGGGCCGATTCGACCCCTAAGTTCTCGGGACCAAACGCAACATCGTCCTCGACAAGCGTCGCCACAAGCTGGTCGTCGGGATTCTGGAACACCATGCCCGCAGTCGAGCGGATATCGTAGACCAGCTCGGGATCGGACGCGTCCATGCCGTTGACGCACACCGTTCCCGCATCGGGCTGCAGCAGCGCGTTCAAATGCTTGGCAAACGTAGACTTGCCCGACCCGTTTCCGCCGAGGATGCAGAAAAACTCGCCATCCTCGATGTTCAGATTGATGCCATCGAGCGCCGGTACAGCACCGTCATAGCTAAAGGAAACGCCCCGACACTCAATCATGCGCGGCCTTTGACCTGGTCCTTCTTGGGCGTGATGAGATTAGAGACCGCCTTGTACACCACCAGCGTCAACACCGAGTTGAGCACGGTCTTGATGAGGTTAAACGGCAAGACGGCGGGAAGCATGAGCGGCAGAATCACATCGGCCGAGCCATACCAGAACCAAACGCCGATGGTCAGGTTCGCGACCATGGACAGCGCCGTAGCGGCAATGACGCCGAGCGCCAGGCCAATCACGGCACCCTTGTAGGTGTGCATCTTCTGATAGACGATAGCCGCAGGCAGAATATAGCCCAGCGTGGCAACCAAGTTCATAAGCGCGCCGACCCAGTCACCCGTGGTAAGCGCATGGATGACGATCGCCATGGCGGCAACGGCAGTGCCGGCACCAGGACCATACGCAAATCCACACACCATCGCCGGCACCAGCGACGGGTCATACGTCAAAAACGGCGCCGAAGGAAGGATGGGCAGCTGCACATACATAAACAGCGCTCCCAGGGCGCACATCAACGCCATGGTAACGAGCTGTTTGGTGCTCCACCTATTCGTGTTCTCAAAATGGATATGCTGCGACTGTTCAGACATAAGATCACCTGCCTCTTTCATCCGGACTCTAACCGTTGGTACTGGGATCTCACCAGTTCAGCCGGCATGCGAACCAACGCACACACGGGTCGCGGACTCATCGGCTCGGTCGCAGGCATCTCGCCTGCGCCACGGCGTCCCTTTGACACCGCCCGATTTACCGCCAGTGGGGAATTTCACCCCGCCCTGAAACAGCAATTGCAAGTGTAGCACGAGCGGATATTCGCGCAAGTATGCCAAGGGTAATTTATGGTGGGGATCAGTTGCCGCAACAACCACGTTCTCCATTCGCTCCAAAGTAGCGCGCCTTTCGCGCAAAGCGCGAAACAGCGAAAGGTACACGTATCCCCATCAACCACATCCTTCTCCGCGAGCCGACCTCAAGGCCGTAAACGCAGGGAATCCGGGGGCGTGACGGGGCTTCTCTCCGGAACATTCCGCAGGACGCAAAGAGGCTCCGCAGCGCGAAGCGCGATGCGGAGCCTCTTTGCATGTCCGAGGACGTTCCGGAGAGAAACCCCGTCACGCCCCCGGATTCCCGGTGGGAGTTCTAGACCTTGTCGGCCTTAGTACATACCGCCGCCCTGCTGACCAGCGGTGGCAGCAGCGATAGCGTCCTCAAGCTGAGTGTTCTTGGGCACATCGGAGACGGTAGCCTCGGTGATGAGGATCAGGCTGGCGACAGAAGCAGCGTTCTGCAGGGTGACGCGGCTGACCTTGACGGGGTCGAGGACGCCCATCTCAATCATGTCGCCCCACTCGCCGTTGGCAGAGTTGAGACCCTGGCCGGCGGGCAGCTCGGCAACCTTGTCGACCACGACAGCGCCCTCAAAGCCAGCGTTCTTGGCGATGGTAGCGACCGGAGCGGTCAGAGCCTTCTTGACGATATCGACGCCAATCTTCTCCTCGGGGTCGTCGATCTCAACAGCGTCTGTCTCTTATACACATCTCCGAGCCCACGAGACGC
>URCU01000162.1:0-3611 GCA_900546425.1 uncultured Collinsella sp.
TCGTGGGCTCGGAGATGTGTATAAGAGACAGGTGGTTCCCCGCGTACGTGCCATCTGAGTAACCGAGGGGAGGGCGCACATGGGAATGACGGGTGCATACGAGCGCAATCTCGATGCAAAAGGTCGTCTATCCCTGCCTGCACCCCTTCGCGAGGAGCTTGGAGAGCACGTTCGCGTGTTCAAAGCCCTGGATGTCGATGCTCTGTACGTGTTCTCTGCCGAGGCCTTCGATAAGTGGGTCGAAGGACTCTTCGCGGGTCGTGAGGGCCACGAGGGTTTTAACCCGCGTGACATCAACGACCAGAAGCTCATGAGGGCGATTAACAAGCGCACCACGTCGATGGATGTGGACAGCGCGGGTCGTATCGGTCTTTCTGAGTCTCTCCGCAAGCAGGCGAACCTCGACCGCGAGGTCACGGTTGTGGGCAACTACGACCACCTTGAGGTTTGGGACCGCGCTACGGCCGATGAGGACGATGACGACGAGGCCCTGCTGGACCTCTTCTTCTCGTAAGGGCAAGGCACGAGTAACGGATGGAGCGTGGGATCTTGACACAAGAATATCGGCATGAACCTGTCATGCTCGGCGAAGTGCTTGAGTCGCTGCAGCTAAAGAGCGGCTCCGTCGTCTGCGACTGCACCCTTGGCGGTGCCGGCCATTCGGTAAAGATGGCCGCGCAGGTGGGGGAGACCGGCCTTTTGCTCGGCGTCGATCAGGACGACATGGCCCTCGAGGCCGCTGGCGCCCGTCTGGACCGCGAGGTTCCCGGCGTACCGCACCAGCTGCTGAAGGGCAACTTCGGCGACTTGGACGAGCTGCTTTGCTCGGCCGAGGTGCCCGGGGTCGATGGCTTCCTGTTCGACTTGGGCGTTTCGTCGCCGCAACTCGATATCCCTGGCAGGGGCTTTTCGTACAACGAGGACGCCCCATTGGACATGCGGATGGATCCGGGTAACAACACCTTAAACGCAGCTGAGGTCATCAACACCTATAACGAACACGACCTCGCCCGGATTCTACGCGTCTACGGCGAAGAGAAGTTCGCCTCGCAGATCGCGCGCGAGATCGTGCGCCGCCGCGAGCATGAGCCGATCGAAACCACAGGCCAGTTTGTCGAGATCATCAAGGCTGGTATCCCCGCTGCCGCTCGTCGGCATGGCGGACACCCAGCCAAGAAAAGTTTCCAGGCCATTCGCATCGAGGTCAATCACGAACTCGATGTGCTCGAGCGAGGGCTTGACGCCGCCACAAGGTGGCTCAACCCGGGCGGACGCATCTGCGTCATCTCGTATCACTCGCTCGAGGACCGTATCGTAAAGAACCACTTTAAGGAGATGAGCCAGGGGTGCACGTGTCCGCCGGAGATTCCGGTGTGCGTGTGCGGCAACGTGCCGATACTCAAGGTCATCACCCGCAAACCCCTGGTTGCCCAACCCGATGAGGTTGCGCGCAACCCTCGGGCGAGATCAGCCAAGATCCGCGTGGCGCAGCGTCTGTAGACGCGACTGCGCGATATTGGACCTCCCGCTCGTACCACAAACGAAGCTTAAACACACTACCAACGTACTCGGGATGGGAGGCGGCATATCATGGGCTACAACACTTCAAACGCAGCACTCGCCTATGATATGAACGCCATGCCCGCCTATCGTGAGGCACCGCAGGCCCCCGTTGCTCCCCGCGAGCAGCGCACACCGCGCTTTGATGTCTACACAGGCGCGGGCCGTCAGGCAAACCAGGCGGTAAGCCCGGTTTTCATGAGCGTTCTTAAAACGTTTTGCATCATTGCGGCCATCTTCATGACGATCGGTGTCGCCCGTGTGGCGCTCGCCGGCATTACGGCCCAGGTGCTCAACAGCAACGCCGCGCTTACCAACACGCTCGAGAAGGCGACCGACGAGAGCTCCGACCTGGAGGTCATGCATTCGGTCTATGGTGCCGACACACGCATTCGCGACCTTGCGGGCGCTTATGGCATGGTGGAGCCCAGCGAGAGCGTTACACTTGATTTTTCGCAGGATGCAGCCGCGGGCGCTAGCTCGACCGCGACCGCTCAGTAACAAGACGGTAGCTGAGTATGACAAATGACTATCGCCGCGGCTCCGACGGGGGTCGCGGTTCTGGACGTCCCTCATCGCGGGGACGTTCTGGTTATCAAGGAACGGGTCGGCCATCTTACAACGCGAGGCCGTCCTATGGCAACGACCCCGCGTCGCGTCTCCGTGGCTCGAGTGGTCCTCAGATGCATAACACCAGACCGCGCAAGAGCTCGTCGACCGAATGGCTCACGGGTACGCCGCTGCCCCGCCGCAAAGCCGTCATGGGCTTTATCGGGTTTGGCTTGGGTTTGGGCGTCCTTCGCCTTGCCGACTATCAAATCGTGGAAGCCGATAAGCTACGCGACCGTGCCGATGCACGTCGCTTGCTTGCACAGACGCTGTATGCCAAGCGCGGTACCATCTACGACCGTAACGGCAACGTGCTGACGTCGTCGGTCGAATGCCGCAACATCGCCGTGAATCCTCAGCTTATCGAGGACGTTGACAAGACGGTATCGGCGCTGGTCAAAGCTACGGGAATCGATAAAAAGACCTGTCGCGAGCTCGTTGAGTCGGATGGCACCTGGGTGTATATCAAACGCCAGGTGGACGAGGACGATGCCGCGGCGCTGGAGAAGAAGAACCTGCCAGGCGTGCTCTTTGAGCAGGCCATGAAGCGCGTGTACCCCTACGGCAACCTGGCATCGCAGGTGCTTGGCGTGGTAAACGTGGACAACGACGGTCTGACGGGCCTCGAAAAACAGTACAACAAGCTTTTGACCGGAACCAACGGTTCGCTGGTGCGTGAGCGGGCGAGGGACGGTAGCTATATCGCGGGCGGCGCCTATAAAAAGGTTGCCGCGGTGGACGGCGTGGACATCGTGACGACGCTCGATGTCAATATCCAGCGCGCCGCCGAGGACGCCCTGGCCGAGGCGGTCGAAAAGACCAAGGCCAAGAACGGCTCGGCCCTGGTCACCGATCCCACGACGGGCGAGATTCTGGCGGCATGCTCGTATCCGACATATGACCAGACCGATCTGGAAAACGCCAAGACCGAGGACATGAACTTGCGCCTGGTTACCGATGCCTACGAGCCCGGCTCGGTCTTTAAGACGCTCGTGGCCGGTGCCGGCTTCGACTTGGGTGCCGTGCGTTCGAGCACGTCGTTTGAGGTGCCGGCGAGCATTAAGGTTGGCGACGACACCGTTACCGACGCCGATAAGCGCGACTACACCATGACCATGGACGTGCGCGAGATGATGCGCCGTTCGTCCAATGTGGGCTTTGTCCTGGTGGGACGCAAGATCGGTGCCGATGATTTTGCCACCTATGTGGACAAGTGGGGTATCGGCCATAGCTCCGGTGTCGATTTTCCGGGTGAGAGTCTGGGTATCGTCAAGGAGCGCGACCAGTACGACGGCGCCACGCTGGGCTCGATGAGCTTTGGCCAGGCGCTGTCCGTCTCGCCGATTGAGGTCGCACGTGCCGTGGGCGGCATTGCGAACGGCGGCGTGATGATGACTCCGCACTTCTATAAGTCCTGTCTCTTATACACATCTGACGCTGCC
>URCU01000163.1:0-3508 GCA_900546425.1 uncultured Collinsella sp.
GGGCTCGGAGATGTGTATAAGAGACAGTGACTACCCTTGCGCGACGGCTCGCTAGGTGCCTGCGCTTGCGAAAAAGTAGTCAAAAAAGCCCCGTCCCAAAAAGACTACCTTGGTCTGTGAGAAAGGAACCTACCATGTGTGATTGCATCTTCTGCAAAATTGCCAACCACGAGATCCCCTCGACTGTTGTCTATGAGGACGACCAGGTCATCGCGTTCGACGACCTCAACCCCCAGGCGCCGGTCCACACCCTCGTGATCCCCAAGAAGCACTACAGCGACATCGCCGACAACGTGCCTGCCGAGACCATGGGCGCCATGGCTCACGCCATCCAGGAGGTTGCCAAGGCCAAGGGTCTGGAGGACGGTTTCCGCGTCATCTCCAACAAGGGCGCCAACGCCGGCCAGACCGTCATGCACTTCCACATGCACGTCCTCGGCGGCAAGAACCTGGGCGAGAACCTCATCTGAGGACGCTTCTTCCGCGCAATGAAACGGAAGCTCAGGCACCGATAACTTATATATCAACGCAATAAACCCGAGCGCGAGGGCGTTTGGGTTTATTATTGAAGCGTATGTAACCTGGCGGCGCCACACCGCCTGTTAGTAGGGAGACACATGAACGTTCTGGTCGTCAACGCAGGATCTTCGACGCTTAAGTATCAGGTCATCGATACCAAGTCCCACAAGGTGTCCGCAAAGGGCTCCTGCGAGCGCGTCTGCTTTACCGGCGGTACCTTCACCCACGCTGCCAACGGTTCCAAGAAGGTGACCGAGAACATCGAGTTCCCCGACCACAAGGTCGCCATCGAGGTCGTCCTGAAGGACCTCGAGGCCAACGGCGTCAAGATCGAGGGCATCGGCCACCGTATCGTTCAGGGCGGTTGGTACTTCGGCGATTCCTCCCTCGTCGACGAGGACGTCCTCGCCAAGATCCGCGAGGTCGCTCCGCTCGCCCCGCTGCACAACAACCCCGAGGCCAACGTTATCGAGTACTGCCTGGAGCAGTATCCCGACCTGCCCAACGTCACGGTCTACGACACTGCTTTCCACTTCAATATGCCCGAGGTCGCCAAGACCTACGCCCTGCCCAAGGACGTCTGCGACAAGCTGCACATCCGTAAGTACGGCGCCCACGGCACCAGCTACCGCTACATCTCCAAGAAGGTTGCCGAGATGACCAACGGCGAGGCTCGCAAGGTCGTCGTGTGCCACATCGGTTCCGGTGCTTCCCTGTGCGCCATCGAGGACGGCAAGTGCATGGACACCACCATGGGCTTGACCCCGCTCGACGGTGTCATGATGGGCACCCGCTGCGGCTCCATCGACCCTGCTACCGTGTGCTACCTGCAGCGCGAAGGCGGCTACACCTTCGACGAGGTCGACGAGATGATGAACAAGAAGTCCGGCCTTTTGGCTGTGACCGGCGGCAAGACCAACGACTGCCGCAACGTTGAGGAGCTCGCCGCTGCCGGCGACCCCGAGGCCCAGCTCGCCTTCGACATGTTCGTCTACAAGATTGCCGCCAAGGCCGCCGAGATGGCCACTTCCATGTGCGGCATGGACACCCTGGTCTTTACCGCCGGCATCGGCGAGCACGCTCCGGCCGTTCGCGCTGGCGTGGCCGACCGTCTGGCCTTTATGGGCGTCAAGATGGACCATGCCCGCAACGCCCTGCGCGGCGACGGCGCTTGGTGCCTGTCCGCCAAGGATTCCAAGGTCAAGATCTTCGTCATCCCCACGGATGAGGAGTTCATGATCGCTTCCGACGTCGAGCGCATCGTCAACGGCAAGTAATTGCAAGAGGGGAGGGGCTGGTCGACCAAGTGCCGTTCAGCCCCTCTTTTGCGCTCGTTTGGCGATATGTCTGATAGCTATTTATCAAGATGTGATAACTTCTTATTAAAATGCGGTCGCCTTAAGAGGTCTGCGTCGACCGTATTGCACTGCAAAGGAGTCTCATGAACGTACTTGTTGTCAACGCCGGCAGCTCAAGTCTTAAATATCAGCTTCTGGATACCGATACCCGCGAGGTTTTCGCCAAGGGCAACTGCGAGCGTATCGGCTCGGACATGGGTATCTTTGGTCATTCCGAGAACGGTGGCGCCAAGCAGACCGAGGAGGTTCCCTTCCCCGATCATCGCTCTGCTATCGCTCGCGTGCTCGAGGAGCTCGAGAAGACCGACTTTACGATCGATGGCATCGGCCACCGTATCGTTCAGGGCGGCTGGCACTTCGATGATTCCGCAGTCGTTGACGACGAGGTCATGGCTAAGATCCTTGAGGTGGCCCCGCTCGCCCCACTGCACAATTACGGCGAGGCCGCGGCAATCGAATATTGCCGCGAGAAGTATCCGGAGCTGCCCAACGTGGCCGTCTTCGACACCTCGTTCCACATGACCATGCCCGAGGTCGCCTACACCTACGCGCTGCCCAAGGACGTGTGCGACAAGTACCACGTGCGCAAGTACGGCGCGCACGGTACGAGCCACCGTTACGAGTGGATGATGGCCAAGGAGATTCTGGGCTCGTGCTGCCACCGTCTGCTTTCGTGCCATCTGGGCAACGGTGCTTCGCTCGCCGCCATCGAGGACGGCGTGTGCCGCGACACCACGATGGGCCTCACGCCGCTTGATGGCCTGATGATGGGCACCCGTTGTGGTTCCATTGACCCTGCCACCGTGTGCTACCTCCAGCGCGAGGGCGGCTACAGCTATCAAGAAGTCGATGACATGATGAACAAGCAGTCTGGTCTGCTTGCCATCTCGGGCATCTCCAACGACGCCCGCGACATCCGTACACGCGCCTCCGAGGGCGACGAGCGCTGCCTGCTCGCCTTCGACATGTTTGCCTACAAGGCCATGCAGCAGGCCGGTTCCATGATCGCCTCCATGGCGGGCGTGGATACCATCACCTTTACCGCCGGCATCGGCGAGAACGACTGGTCGATCCGCAAGGCCTTCTGCGACTGCTTTGAGTGGCTGGGCGTGCGTATCGACAACAACAAGAACCGCGAGGCCGTGGGCAACGGTCCGCAGGTCATCAGCGCCGCCGGCTCTTCCGTCACGGTCATGGTCATCCCCACCGACGAGGAATACATGATCGCCCACGACGTCGAGCGTCTGACCAAGAACAACTAACGCACCCGTTTGCATGTAAACGAAAGGCCTCCAGAGCAACAGCTCCGGAGGCCTTTTTGCTGGCAGGCGGACGGCGGAAACTCCATCCCATTTCGAGCGCGAATTCTGGGACACACTTTCCGTTTGGGGCTGGTTTCGGAAAGTGCGACCCACAATAAAGCAAAATTCCGTCCCGCAGTTTCCCAAACAGTCCCCAAGCGGAAGCTACATCCCACAATCCGCCCCCAAACCGGGACACACTTTCCGGTGGGCTTGGCATCGAACCGCAGTTAACATTTCGGTCTCAAAGTGACCATATCCGCATCGTTTGCTCCCCCCATTACAGTCTGAAGTGGGCCACCGATAAATTTCGATGGCGAGCATTCGGCG
>URCU01000164.1:0-3488 GCA_900546425.1 uncultured Collinsella sp.
AGTATAATCTGATTGCAGATTAAAGCCTGCGGCGGGGTGCCCGGGCATAGCGTTTGAAAGGGTTGAACATGTTCGATATGGTTTCTCGCCGCGGATTCGTCTCGCTTTCTGCTGTCGCCGCTGCCAGCCTTGGTCTTGCCGGCTGCTCGGACAACAAGACGTCCGAGCCGGCCGGATCCGATGCCGGCTCCGCCAAGGCCTCTTCCAAGAAAGCTGTCGAGCTGCAGGTCTTTGCCGCCAACTCGCTCGAGAAGGCCCTGCCCGAGGCCCAGGAACTCTACACCGACCAGACCGGCACCACCTTTGCCGACACGCAGTTTAAGGGCTCCGGCGACCTCGTCGAGCAGATGCGTGCCGGCGCCACGGTCGACGTGCTCATCACGGCCTCCAAGGGCACCATGGATGACGCTGAGACCGCCGAGCTCGTCGACACCGACAGCCGTGAGGATATGTTCGTTAACGACCTCGTGATCATTCGCGCCGAGGGCTCCGACACCAAGATCGAGGTCATCGCCGACGTCGCGAACCTGGACGGTAAGATTGCCATTGGCGACGCCAAGACCGTCCCCGCCGGCAAGTATGCCAACCAGGCGCTGGCTTCCGTGGGCCTCTATACCGGCACCGAGGGCGACGACGGCGAGTATGCGCCCGAGATCGCCGACAAGGTGGCCCTGGCCGACAAAGTTGGTACCGCCGCCGCCTATGTGTCCACGGGCGACTGCGTGGCTGGCTTTGTCTACAGCTCCGATATCTTCCGCTACGACGGCATCGAGGAGGCCTTTGTGTGTCCCGAGGATTCGCACAAGCCCATCGTGTATCCGGGTGCCGTTGCCGAGAGCTCCGAGCACGCCGACGAGGCCAAGGCGTTTATCGACTTCTGCCTGACCAACAAGAAGGCTCAGAAGATTTGGGCCAAGTACGGCTTTGAGCTTTCCGCGTAGTGCGGCTTGGCGCGATAATTCCATCGTTTTGTGTTTCACTCCGTCCTTGTATTCGCTTGGAGCTTTTCGTGCTTAATAGATTCCGCATGCTCGTCGCCTGTGCTTTGACCTTCGCGCTTTGCTGGGTGCCGGGATTTGCGTTTGCTGGGGACGCTGAGGACGGGGCCCAGGTTGCTGCGACCGCTCATGGGCTTTCCTATGGGATCGAGGGTTTTGAGCGGCTGGCCAAGGGGACCGCTCGTGCTATGGAAGGCCAGCCTGAGGGCTACCGGTTTCCCGTTGACGAGAACGTGGACCTTGTAGTGGCGCCTGCTGCCGATCGCGTTGTGGTGTGGATATCGCCCAAGGCGGTCGAGAAGTATGGATTGGATCCGCAGGATAACGAGTGCGTATCGGGTCTCAAAGCCCTCGTCTGTAAGCTCGACAGCGCAAACTGCATGGGAGGTGCGCAGCTAGGGGACGTGGATCTTCCTTGGTATGTCACGGTGGAAACAACGTTTGATGCCGGCGGGTATACCTATGGCTTTGACGAGCGCGTTGCGGATGGGGACCGCTATGTGGTGATTACATCAGCCTCGGGTGATGCCAAAGGCGGCGCGCGTTGGCTTGATAGCGCTCAAATGGTAGAAGCATCGTCTGTCGTGTTGCGGGATGAGCAGGGGCCCTTGACCTCTCTGGCTTCCTTATTGGGCGGCATCGACTATCGCCCGTTTTGGGTGTCCATAAAAACGAGCGGCCTTGCCCTGCTGATCTCCTTTGCGCTGGGCCTGTTCGCCGCGTGGAAGACTATGGGTACCTCGAGCCGCATCAAGGGCTTGTTCGATTCGGTCTTTACGATTCCTATGGTGCTGCCGCCCACGGTCTGCGGCTTTCTGCTCCTCATGCTGTTTGGCCGCTCGACCGGGGTCGGTCGGTGGCTTATCGCGCACGGCATCTCGATTGTCTTTACGTGGCCGGCTGCGGTGATCTCTGCCGTGGTGGTGTCGTTCCCGCTCGTCTATCGTACGGCACTCGGAGCCTTCGAGAGCCTCGACACGCAGATGCTCGACGCCGCGCGAACCCTGGGATGGTCCGAGCGGCGCATCTTTACCAAGCTTATGATGCCCCTTGGGTGGCCCTCAATCGCGGCGGGCACGGTGCTCGCCTTCGCTCGCGCGATGGGCGAGTTTGGCTGTACGCTGTTCTTTGCGGGCAACTATGCCGGCATTACGCAGACCATTCCCATTGCGATTTACTTTGAGTGGATGGGCGGCAATACGTCGGTGGCCCTCTTTTGGGTCGTGGTCGTAATTGCGTTCAGCTTCCTGGTCATCCTATTCATCAACATGTACACGGCGCATTCGCAAAAGTATCGCGAGCGTGGTCTCTCCCGTACGGAGCGCAAACAGGCCAAAGATCTCGCCGGACAGGGCGATTCGCTCGACCCGGCGGGCGGCGATGCCCTGCGTATCGATCGCGAGGCGCTGGCCGAGCTCATGCACGATGAGCCCGCTATGCAGGGAGGTCGATAGGCCATGTCGCTCGTTTTGGATATTAAAAAGCGTTATCCCGGGTTTATGCTCGACATGCAGCTCGAGGCCGGCGAGGAGCGTGTGGCACTGCTCGGCGCCTCCGGATGCGGCAAGAGCTGCACCTTGCGCTGCATTGCCGGCGTGGAGACGCCCGACGAGGGCAAGATCGTCGTCAACGGGCTAACCTTCTTTGACTCGGAGGCGGGCATCAACCTGTCACCCCAGGAGCGCAAATGCGCCCTGCTGTTCCAAAACTATCAGCTGTTTCCCAACATGACGGTGGCCGATAACGTGTGCGCTGGCGTAAAGGATGCGGGCGACGCCGCGGCGCGTAAAAAACTTGCCGAGCGCTACCTGGGCATTTTTGGCCTGGCCGATTTCGCCGACCGTTATCCCGCGCGCCTCTCGGGCGGCCAGCAGCAACGTGTGGCGCTTGCGCGCATGGTAGCGGCGCACCCGGGCATCTTTATGTTCGACGAGCCCATGAGCGCGCTCGATGCGTATCTCAAGAGCGCGCTCGAGCAGAATATGCTCGACCTGTTCGATGTGTGCAACCGTACCGTGCTCTACGTGAGCCACGATATTGACGAGGCATGCCGCCTGTGCGAGCGCATTTGCGTGATGCATAACGGACATGTCGAGGAGATCGGCTCCGTCGATGATGTGGTCCGTCGTCCGCAAACGCTGGCGGCGCTGCGCCTGACGGGCTGCAAGAACACAAGTCGGGCGCGCAAGATCGGGTCTCAGGAAGTTGAAGCCCTGGACTGGGGCATGACCTTTAACGTGGGCCATGAGGTTCCCGATAACGTGACGTACCTCGGTATTCGTGCGAGCTACTTCCATGTTGACAATCGCGCGGAGCGCGGTCGCAACAGCTACGATTTGCACGTGGCCCGTGTGAGCGATTCGCGCTTTGAGCGGCTGGTGCTGCTGGACGTGCCGCGTGCTGATGCGCCCACGCGTCTGCAGTGGAAGGTGAATAAGGTGAGTGTACCCGTGGAAGAGCTGCCGCAGGCGGGTGAGACTCCTGTCTCTT
>URCU01000165.1:0-3486 GCA_900546425.1 uncultured Collinsella sp.
CCCTTAAACTGCTTGTAGGCGATCAGGCGCTGATCAGGACCTCGCGCAGGGCGTCGCCGTCGAGCGCGCTGAGTTCCTCGAGGTCTTCGTCGTCCTCGTCATCGTCGACGGATTTGCTGGGGGCCTCCTGGGGCACCAGCGAGGCGGCCTTGATGTCCAAAAGGGTTGCCGCGACCAGCAAAAAGTCGCTCGCCACATCTAGGTCCAGCGCCTCGATGCGCTCGACCTCGGCAAGGTACTGCTCGGCCACCTCGCTGATCGAGATGGCGCCGATATCAACTTTTTGGCGGGTTACCAGCTGCAGCAGCAGGTCGAACGGTCCGCTGTAGACCTGCGTCGACACACGATACGACATCTTCGACCTCCTTTGACGGCGCCTTCGCGGCGCGGTTTGGGTGCATGTTACGACCGTTTTGCACGGTCGACCTGTAAGTTTACCCTAGATGCCGGCGATTGCGAAGTTGAGCAGCTGCTCCGCCAGCGGATACACGGTAACGTCGAAATAGCGGCCGATCACGTCGATGCCGGTCCACATGGGCAGCAGGTACAGCACGATGATAAGGATCGGCATGGCGTACTGCTGCAGACGATAGTAGTTGGCGAGCGCCTTGTCCTTGAGGAACGGGACGATGATCGACGAGCCGTCAAGCGGCGGGATCGGGATGAGGTTAAAGAACGCGAGCGACAGGTTGACCACGATAAAGGTGGCGCCGAAGTTCATGATTTGGGACGCTACGGCAAAGGACATGCTGGCATAGAGGTTGCCGTATGTCGCGTGCATAAGGGCGGCCGCAAGGCATGCCAGCGCGATGTTCGATGCGGGGCCGGCCGCGCTCACCAGAACCTCGTCGCGCTTGGGGTGCTTGAGGTTATTGAGGTAGACGGGCACGGGCTTGGCAAAGGCGAACACCGGGCCGCCGGCGGCAAGCATCAGCAGCGGCAGGAGGACGGTGCCAAACGGGTCGATGTGGTTGAGCGGGTTGAGCGAAACGCGGCCGCGTGAACGCGCCGTCTTATCGCCGAGCGCCCAGGCTGCGGCGGCGTGCGCGCTCTCGTGGATCACGATGCCAACGATGACGGCTACGGCGCTGGCGAGCAGGTTCATGAGGTAGCTGCTGGACATGTCGATCCCCTAGCGGACGCGGCGCGAGGCGCGCGTGAGCAGGTAGTCGGCCACAAATAGAATCACGGCGACGATAGCGTAATCCAGGCGAAACACGCCGCCAAAGGGCGACGTGATGACGCCGTAGCCGGCGATGGCGCTCGGCAGGGCGCGCGAAAGCTCAACGACAAAACCCACGATCTGCAGCTTGGCGGTGAGGCCGCTAAAGCACAGCAGCACGGTCATCGCGCTCATAAAGATGCCGCAGATGCGACAAGCGATAGCGATGATGCTCATCGCCACGGCAGCGGCTTTACGAGAGTTCACGCGCGGTCTCCTCTTCGATCTGGGTGGAAAGCTCGAGCCATTCGTCCTCGAGCTTGGGCAGCTCTTGCTTAAGCCCGTTATATTCCCCCAGCGCGGCGTTGAACTTGTCCTGATCGGCATAAAGCTCTTCGCTTGCCATCAATTTCATAAGCTCGTCATAGCGGGCACGCTTTTTGTCGAGCTCGGCCTCGATCTTCTTGAGCTGGTTGCGCACGCCCTTGAGCTTTTTATTGAGCGCGGCGCGGGCCTGGGCCTCGGCACGCTTTTGCTCCTTGGTCTTTTTGCCCTCGGAAGGCTTAGGCGCCGCAGCGGGGGTGTCGGCCTGGGCGGCGCTGGCTTTGGTGGGCTTGGCCGCGGCGGGCGCGCTCTCCCCTGCAGCCTCGGCGGCGGCGCGGGCCGCGAGGTCCTCGCGCTTGTAGAGGTAGTAGTCGTAATCGCCGTCGTAGACCGTGACCTTGCCGTCGCGGATATCGATGACGCGGTTGGCCACGGCGCGCACCAGGTGCTCGTCGTGGCTGATCAGCACGATGGTGCCGGGGAAGTTTTGCAGAGCGTTCTCAAGCATGTCCACCGAGTCGATGTCCAGGTGGTTGGTGGGCTCGTCCAGGCACAGGAGCGCCTCGGGCGCCACGAGCATCTTGGCCAGGGCCAGACGGGCCTTTTCGCCACCGGAGAGGACGCGCACCTGCTTTTCGATTGCATCGTTATCGCTAAACAGGAAGGCGCCCAGCAGGCTGCGCTGCTGCGGCACGGTCCACTTGGGCGTGACGGTGTCGATCTCTTGCAGAACGGTGTTGGACTCGGTCATGCCTTCGAGCGCGTGCTGGGCATAGTAGGCCACACCCACGTTGGTGCCCAGATCGCGGGTGCCGGTGGTGGGCGGTTCCAGGCCGGCGATGATTTTCATGAGGGTGGACTTGCCGGCGCCGTTGGGGCCGACGAGCGCCACATGCTCGCCGCGGTAGAGCTTGAGGTCGATATCGCTGTAGATGTGCTTATTGCCGTAGGACTTGGACACGCCCTCCAGGCCCACGACCATGTCGCCCGAGCGCGGCGGGTCGGGGAACTTAAAGTCGATGTGCTTGTGGCCCTCGGGCAGGATGACGAGCTCTTTTTTGATCTGCTCGATCTTGCGGATGCGCTCCTGGGCCTGGGCGGCCTTGGTGGGCTTGTAGCGGAACTTGTCGACGAAGACCTGCATGTGGGCGATGTCGCGCTCCTGGGCGGCGCGCTTGGCGCGCATCTGCTCCAGGTTGTCCTCGCGCTGCTTGAGATAGCTGCTGTAGTTGCCGGTGTAGGTGGTTACGCGGCGGTTTTCGAGGGCGGCGACGTGGTCGACGCAGGCGTCCATGAAGGCGCGGTCGTGGCTGACGATGAGGACGGCGCCGTCGTAGTTGGCGATAAAGCCGCGCAGCCATTGGACACTTTCGAGGTCCAGGTGGTTGGTGGGCTCGTCCAGAAGCAGCAAGTCGGGATGGCGCAGAAAGAGCTTGGCGAGCGCGATGCGCATCTGCCAGCCGCCCGAGAACTCGGAGCACGGGCGCTCAAAGTCGGTGACTTTAAAGCCCAGGCCGGACAGGATCTTGCGGGCGTTGCTCTCGAGCTCGTAGCCGCCCAGGTGCTCAAAGCGGTCCTGAACCTGGCCGTATTCGTTAAGGAGTGCATCGACGTCCTTGCCCTGCTCGGAGAGCTCGGTGATCTGGGCTTGCAGCTCGTTGGCGCGCTCGCCCATGCGGCGTATTTCTTTGGCCGCCGCCATGACCTCGGCGAGGATGGTAGTGTCCTTGTGCTCCAGGTTGGTTTCCTGCTCTAGGTAGCCCACCTGGCAGTCCTTGGCGTACTGGACCTGGCCGGCGTCGGGGCTGTCGATGCCCATGATGATTTTGAGCATGGTGGTTTTGCCGGCGCCGTTGGGCCCCACGAGCGCAAAGCGTTCGCCGGGGTTGATCTGGAAGGACGCGCCGCTAAAGAGGACGCGCGCGCCGAAGCTTTTTTCGATCTTGTCGACCAGGAGGATCATGGTGCCGCCTTTGACCTTGTGTGCCTATATGAAAAAA
>URCU01000166.1:0-3476 GCA_900546425.1 uncultured Collinsella sp.
GTTCCCACCCTGTGCTACCTGCGCGATCTAAACGAGATCGGCGGTTGCCGCGTGTGCGTGGTCGAGGTCGAGGGCTGCGACCAGCTGGTTGCCGCCTGCAACAACTATGTGCTCGACGGCATGGTGGTCCACACCAACAGCCCCAAAGCCCGCGAGGCGCGTCGCACCAACGTGCAACTACTGCTGTCCCAGCACGACTCGCGCTGTACGAGCTGCGTGCGCAGTGGTAACTGCAACCTGCAGACCATCGCCAACGACCTGGGCATCTTCTATCTGCCGTACGAGCAGCACCTGGCGCGCGAGGGCTGGGACTTCGATTTCCCCATCATCCGCGATAACGACAAGTGCATCAAATGCATGCGCTGCATCAAGGTGTGCGAGAGCGTGCAGGGCTTAGGGATTTGGGACTTGACCAACCGCGCCACGCATACCGCCGTGGGCACCCGCGGGCGTGCGCCGATCGGCAAGACCGATTGCGTCGCGTGCGGTCAGTGCATCACGCATTGCCCGACGGGCGCCCTGCGCGAGCGTGACGATACCGAGACCGTGTTCGACGCCATCGCCGATCCCGATAAGATCGTGCTGGTTCAGATTGCGCCGGCCGTGCGTAGCGCCTGGGGCGAGGAGCTCGGCATTCCGCGCGAGGAGGCTACCGTCGAGCGCCTGGCTTGCGCGTTGCGCCGCGTTGGCTTTGAGTACGTGTTCGACACCGATTTCTCGGCCGACCTCACCATTATGGAAGAGGGCTCCGAACTGCTCGAGCGCCTGGGTAAGGCCGCCAAGGGCGAGGACGACAGCCGCGGTTGGCCCATGTTTACGAGCTGCTGCCCGGGCTGGGTACGCTTTGTGAAGGCACGTTACCCCGAGTTTGTCGACAGCCTGTCCACGTCAAAGTCGCCGCAGCAGATGTTCGGCGCCATCGCCAAGACCTACTACGCCAAGGTACTGGGCGTGGAGCCCGAGCGTCTGTTTGTGGTGTCCGTGATGCCGTGCACGGCCAAGAAGGCCGAGTGCGCGCTGCCGAGCATGGTGGGCGAGGACGGCACGCCCGATGTGGACGTTGCGCTGACGGTGCGCGAGATGGTGCGCATGATCCGCGCGAACCACGTGAGCGTGGACACGCTGGTTGAGGAGCCACTCGATACGCCGCTAGGCTTTGGCACGGGTGCGGGTGTGATCTTTGGCGCCACGGGCGGCGTGATGGAGGCCGCCGTGCGCTCGGCCTATTACCTGGTGACGGGCAAGAACCCCGACGCCGACTTCTTTACCGATGTGCGCGGACTCGACGGCTGGAAGGAGGCCGTGGCCGATATCGATGGCACCAAGGTGCGCGTCGCCGTGGCACATGGACTGGGCAACGCCGCCCGCCTGCTCGACGCGATTCGCGACGGCCGTGCGAGCTATGACTTCGTTGAGGTCATGGCGTGCCCGGGCGGCTGCGTCGGTGGCGGCGGTCAGCCCATCCACGACGGCTGCGAGCTGGCAGCCGAGCGTGGCCAGGTGCTCTGGGGCCTGGATGCCGCTGCGGACATTCGCTTCTCGCACGAGAATCCCGATGTCCAGGCGTGCTACCGCGAGTTCTTGGGCGAGCCGCTCTCGCCGCTGGCCGAGGAGCTGCTGCATGCCGACCATCACGCATGGACGATGCCTAACGAGGGGACGTGCTAGCGATGCGCGCGTTTGATGTTGAGATGTCGCGCCGGGGGTTTGCCTCGGCGCTCGCCGCGGGCGCCCTGTCGCTTGCGCTCGCGGGCTGTGGCGGCGGGGCTGCCAGGGCCGGGTCCGCCGCGGGCTCGGCTACCACGGACGGCGCCGGTGCTGCCGCAGAGCCGGTCGAGGTGCACGTCGCCTCGCTCAAGGGCCCGACGTCGATCGGTCTGGTGCAGTTTATGGACCAGGCTGCCGATGGCGAGACGGACAATGAGTTCGACTTTGCGATCAACACCGCCGCCGACGAGATTGTGCCCAAGGTCATTCAGGGCGATATCGACATTGCCCTGGTGCCCGCCAACGTGGCGAGCGTGCTCTACAACAAGACCGAGGGCGCGGTGCAGGTCATCGACATCAACACACTGGGCGTGCTGAACGTGGTGACGGGTAACGCGAGTGTGGCCTCGTTTGGCGATCTGGCGGGCCATACCGTCTATATGACGGGCAAGGGCACGACGCCGGAGTACGTCATGAACTACCTGCTGGAGCGCGCGGGCCTGACCGGCCAGGTGACACTTGAGTTTAAGAGCGAGCCCACCGAGGTGCTGTCGGCGCTGCTTGCCGACCCGACTGCCGTGGGCGTGCTGCCCGAGCCGTTCAAGACCGCTGCCATCGCCAAGAGCGAGGGCAAGCTGTCGGCACCGGTGAGCCTGACCGATGTGTGGGACGAGCTGGCGGGTGACACGGGCTCGCGCCTGCTGACGGGCGTGACCGTGGTGCGCCGCGCGTTTGCCGAGGAACATCCCGAGGCCGTGGCGGAGTTCTTGGGCTGCCATGCGGCGAGCGTTAAGGCTGTCAATGCGGCACCGGCAGACTGGGCGCAGGCCGTGGTCGATGCCGGCATCGTGGACAACGCCAAGATCGCCGAGAAGGCGATTCCCGGGTGCATGCTTGTGTGCCAGACGGGCAAGGATATGAAGGCGGCACTTAGCGGGTATCTGCAGGTGCTGTCCGATGCGGACGCGAGCGCCGTGGGTGGTAAACTTCCGGCTGACGATTTCTACTACATGGAGTAGCCCGTGCGTGCGTTTGCTCGACAAATGACGGAGCGTATGAAGGCGGTGGCGGCAGCAGGTGCCGTCGCCGCCTTTTGGCTTGCCGCGTGGATGCTGGTGGCGGCGCTGGTGGCGCAGCCGCTGATCTTGCCGGGGCCGGGCGCTGTTGCCTTGGCGCTGCTGCGCCTGGTGTGCGATGGCGGTACCTGGGCGATTTTGGCGGGCTCGGGCGCGCGAATATTGGGCGGACTGGCGCTTGCCGCGGTGTGTGGTGGCGTGCTTGCCGGGATTTCGTCATGTTCGCGGGCGTTTGCGCACCTGGTGGCTCCGGCGCTGTCGTTTGTAAAGGCGACGCCGGTCGCCTGCGTGGTGGTCCTGTTGCTTATCTGGCTGGGATCGGCGCGTGTGAGCATCGCGGCGGTCTTTTTGATGGCGCTGCCGGGCGTGTATTTTTCGCTGGCCGAGGGTTTGACGCAAGCGGATAAACCGCTGGAGCAGATGTTTCGTCTGCATGGCGTGCGGGGCTGGCGACTGTTTTGTGCCCACACCTGGCGCGAAGTCCTGCCGTTTGTGCTTTCGTGCGCCCGCGCTGTGATCGGCATGAGCTGGAAGGCCGGCGTGGCGGCGGAGCTGATCGGCATGGCGGTGGGCACCGTGGGCGAGCGCATCTATCAGGCGAAGCTTTTGATCGAGACGGCGGACCTGCTGGCGTGGACCGTGCTGGTCCTGTCTCTTATACACATCTCCGAGCCCACGAGACGCGTAGTAATC
>URCU01000167.1:0-3465 GCA_900546425.1 uncultured Collinsella sp.
CTTATGCGATCGTCGGCAGCGTCAGATGTGTATAAGAGACAGGATCTATACCGTGTCCCGGGTGCCGGCTCGTCGCGTCCTGTCATCGATGGCGCCGCTGCTGGCGATCGTCGCGGTGGTCGCGGTGCTCAACCTGTTTTCCGACCAGAGCGGGCGCATTCTGTGGCAGCTCGGCTTTTTGCAGATAAGCGAGGGCTCGCTGCATTCCGCCGCCTTTATGGCGTGCCGCCTGACCTTGATGATGGCCGGTATGAGCGCTATCACGCTCACCACACCGACGCTCGACCTCACCGCGGGCTTTGAGCGCTTGCTCGCGCCGTTTGCGCGTGTGGGACTTCCTGCGCACGAGCTCGGCATGATCATGGGTATCGCGCTGCGCTTTATGCCGCAGTTTGCCACCGAGATGAAGCAGACGGCCGATGCGCAGGCGAGCCGCGGTGCGCGCGTGACGGGAGGCCCGCTCGGCGGCGTGCGTATGCTCGGCAGTGTGGCGATTCCGCTGTTCACGGGCGTGTTCCGTCATGCCGAAACGCTGTCTGCCGCCATGGATGCCCGTTGCTATCATGGCGAGCAGGGCCGCACACGTCTGCATGCGCTTGCATTTGGCCGCGGCGACGCGTTGGCGGCGGTGGTGACGGCGTTGCTGCTCATCTGCGTCATCGTCATCAATCTTCAACTTGTTTAGGCGCGATTCGAGCGCAGGAAAGGGGTCCCTATGACCGACAACGATCGCACGGCGCAGCTCGAGCGCGCCTGTTCGTATCTTAGGCGTATTCCGGCGTGGTATCTTGCCACGATCGACGTGACGGACGGACATCAGCCGCGCGTGAGGCCGTTCTCGTTTGCCATGGTCGATGATGGCAAGCTGTGGTTTTGCACCTCGCGCGATAAGGACGTGTGGGCGGAGTTGAGCGCGAATCCCAAGTTTGAGCTCTCGGGCTGGAAGCCGGGGGAGTGCTGGATCGTGTTAACTGGCGAGGCCGCGCTCGAGGACGATGCGGTCGTGAGCGACAAAGTGCGCCAGGCAGGCTTTAAGCACATGGTGGGCATTGGCGAGCAACACGATAGCGCCAACGACGGTCGCCTTGCGTTCTTCTCGGTGCGCAATATCGCCGCCCGCTTCTGTGATATCGACGGCAGCGAGGAGCGCCTGGAGCTCTAATTTCCCAAATTGACTACCCATTCCAAAAAGACTGGTCAGGTGACAGGAGGAAACGTGGACGGATTGAATACGGTGTTGGAGTATCTGACGTCGGTGCCGGCATGGTATTTGGCGACGAGCGTTGACGGGCAGCCGCATGTGCGTCCGTTTTCGTTTGCGCAGATCCAGGACGGCAAGTTGTGGTTTGTAACGGCGCGCACCAAAGACGTGTGGCAAGAGTTGCTGCAAAATCAACGCTTTGAGGCCACGAGTTGGTGGCCGGGCCATGGTTGGCTCATCTTGCGCGGGCGTGCGGGTCTGGATGACCAGGCCGCTCCCGATATGCGCGAGACAGGCTGGAAGCACCTGGAACGCCTAGGCGAGCACTACGAGGGCGCAGGCGATCCCACGCTCGTCTTCTTTAGCGTGGAGGAACCCGAGGCCTTTATCTGCAACCATGACGAATGGGTGCAGATCGAGCTCTAAACGAGTCTCTCAGCAAGCTTCGACAATTCAAATTCTCGCATGTAGCGGGCCCCACATTGCAACGTCACCGTAAGGCGCACTGGGCAATATGGGGCCCGCATTTATTTGTCAATTCCTTCGAGTGAATGTGTCGGGACTGTTTCAATGCATGAATATGTAAAAGATTTGCGTATATATGCATCTTTTGGTGCTAAAGTTTCAACCCACTTCATAACGACGGCTGCGGGATGCGCATTGGTGCATAACTGCAGACAAGGAGTCTGATATGTCTTTAAAGGTTGGAATCGTCGGTGCGGCAGGATATGCCGGCGCCGAGCTCATTCGCCTCGTACTCGGCCATCCCGAGTTTGAACTTGCTGCCATTACGTCCAACGCCGATGCCGGCCAGCCGCTGTCCGCGGTGTATCCGAGTTTCGCCGGCGTGAGCGATCTTGTCTTCACGACGCACGATGCTCCCGAGCTTAAATCCTGCGACGCTGTCTTTTTGGCCGTGCCGCACACGGCTGCCATGGCACAGGTGCCCGCTCTGCTTGCCGCAGGAGTCTCCTGCATTGACCTTTCGGCCGACTATCGCCTGAGCGATCCGGCCACCTTTGAGGCCTGGTATGCCGCCGAGCATACGAGCCCCGAGCTGCTCAAGACCCGCGCCTTTGGTTTGCCCGAGCTGTTCTGCCAGGATTTGGAGGCCGCTGCATCCGACTACGCCGACGGCAAGCCCGTACTGGTCGCCTGCGCCGGTTGCTATCCCACCGCAACGAGCCTTGCCGCCGCGCCTGCCGTGCGCGCCGGCTGGGTTGCCCAGAGCGGCCCCGTGATCGTCGACGCTATCAGCGGCGTGACGGGTGCCGGTAAGTCCTGCAACGCCCGTACGCATTTTTGCAGCGCGGATGAAAACCTGGAGGCCTATGGCGTGGGCAAGCATCGTCACACGCCCGAAATCGAGCAGATCTTGGGCCTAACCGATCGCGTCGTCTTTACCCCGCACCTGGCACCGCTCAAGCGCGGTCTGCTCTCTACGGTGACGCTGCCGCTTACGCCGCAGGCTATCGATACCTTGACCCTTGAGGACGTTGTCGACCATTACAAGCAGTTCTACGCCGGTCGCACCTTCGTGTGCGTACTCGATGCCGGCCAGCAGCCCAAGACGGCTTCGGTCGTCGGCACCAACGCCGCCCAGATCGGCCTCGCGCTCAACAAGCGCGCGGGCGTGCTGGTGGCGACGGGTGCGATCGACAATCTGTGCAAGGGTGCAGCAGGCCAGGCGGTCCAGTGCGCCAACATCGTCTTTGGTTTTGACGAGCGACGAGGCTTGCCCACAGTGGCGTGCCCGGTGTAGCACATTCGATTGTTAGCGATTTGGTAGTCGGGCATCGAGTGGGGCGCCACTCTTAAGCTGGTCTCATGATTGTGGCTGGCATGGCGCACCAACCGATGCCCATTTTTTGTTTGACATAAGGAGTCATAAAGACGATGAATGCTGAGCAGTTCGATATCAAGATTCGTGCCGTAGAGGGCGGCGTAACGGCGGCAGCCGGCTTTAAGGCGGCGGGCATCCATGCCGGATTCCGCAAGAATCCCGAGCGCCTGGATTACGCGCTCGTCGTGCCCGATAAACCCTGTCCCGGGGCCGGCGTGTTTACGACTAACCGCTTTTGTGCGGCGCCCGTGCAGGTGAGTCGTGCCAACCTGGGCGGCGCCGACAAGGGCTATGGCATCATCGCCGGTGTTTCTATCAACTCTGGCAACGCCAACGCCGCCACGGGCGAGACCGGTCTTGCCTGCGCGCGCGAGACCTGCAACCTGTCTCTTATACACATCTGACGCTGCCGACGATCGCA
>URCU01000168.1:0-3384 GCA_900546425.1 uncultured Collinsella sp.
ATGTCATGCGGACTCCAAACCGGACCTGATGGTCCAACTTTTTGTCCGCAGTCCCCTAGTCGAAAATGGGCCATATGTCCCAGTTGTGGAGACTCGTTGAGCCGTCTGGGTATCGTGAAAGATCGCGCGCTCGCCCATCATCAAAAGTGACACACGATACCAGTTGATGGGAGGCAGCCATGGGCTTCTTTGACAAGATGTTCGAGAAGAAAGAGTGCGCGATTTGCGGTACTGAGCTAGGCCTTTTAGGAAAGACCAAGATCGATGAAGGCTACCTGTGCAAAGAGTGTGCCGGCAAGCTCTCCCCCTTCTTCCACGGCTATCGCTCCAGCTCTGCAGACGACATCCGCGAGCAACTCGCCTACCGTGAGGCCAACGCCGAGCGCCTGACGTCCTTCAACCCCACGCGCACGCTCTCTGCCGGGCGTACCAACATCATGCTCGACGAGGACGCAGGACTGCTGATCATTACCTCGCAGACGCGCTGGCGTGACGCCAACCCGGACATCATCGAGTTCTCGCAGGTACTCGGCTGTGACATGGATATCGACGAGCATCGGACCGAAATCTATCGCGAGACCAAGGACGGCGAGCGCAAGAGCTACAATCCGCCGCGCTACGACCTGGATTACGACTTTAACCTGACCATCCACGTCAACACGCCGTACTTTACCGAGATCAACCTGCGCGTAAACGACTCCACCATCGAGCAGCGCGGGTCCATTGAGTACCGCGAGGCCAAGCGCCAGGCAACCGAAGTCCGCGATGCGCTGGTGCAGCTGCGTCAGGAAACGCGCGACAGCGTCGCGGCCGCCAAGGCCCCCAAGACCGCGGTCACCTGCCCCTTCTGTGGCGCGACCACCATCCCCGATGCCAGTGGGCGCTGCGAATACTGTGGCGGCGCCATCGGCGCATAGCCCCCGGCACGGAAAGGACCGATCATGGCCTTCGAGAGCGTCAACTATCAGTGTCCCGCGTGCGGCGGCCCCCTTCACTTTGCCAGCGCCGAGCAAAAGCTCGTCTGCGACTACTGCGATTCGCGTTTTGAAGTCGAAGAAGTCGAGGCGCTCTATCGCAAGCGCCAGGACAAGGCAGACGCCAAAGCCGACGCCGCAGCGGCGCCCAAGCCCGCCGCCGACAGCGCGGTGCAGGAGCTGGCTCAAAACGCCGGCTACATCTGCTCGTCGTGCGGTGCCGAGCTGGTCTCGGACGGCACCGTCGCCGTCACCACCTGTCCGTACTGCGGCAACTCCGCCGTGGCACCCGGCCAGCTCTCGGGCGACTTCTCACCCGACCTGGTGATTCCGTTTAAGCTCGGGCGCGACGACGTTATGGCCGCACTCAAAGAGCACTACAAGGGCAAAATCCTGCTACCCAAAAGCTTTGTCACCGGCAACCATATCGACGAAGTCCAAGGCGTTTACGTGCCGTTTTGGCTTTACGGCGCCCGCGTGGACGGCGAAGTGTGCTTTGATGCGACCAACGAGACCGTAACTGAGGAATCCGACCGCACCGTCACGACCACCGACCACTACGACGCCTACCGCAAGGGAAACATCTCGTTTAAGCGCGTGCCCGTCGACGGATCGTCCAAGATGCCCGACGGCCACATGGACGCCATCGAGCCGTTTGACTACGACGCGCTGCGCCCGTTCTCGGTCGCCTATATGCCCGGCTACATCGCCAACCGCTACGACGAGGACTGCGAGACCTGCAAGGCGCGTGCCGAGCGTCGTATGGAAGAAAGTACGATCTCGGCCCTGCGCGAGGCCGTCGTCGACGAGTATGACGACGCCACGGTCGAAAGCAAGCAGCTCGACTACACCTGGGAAGACAGCGATTATGCCTTGTTCCCCGTGTGGATGCTCTCCACCTCGTGGAACGGCAAGAGTTACCTGTTTGCCATGAACGGCCAGACCGGTCGCATGGTTGGCGAGCTCCCCTGCTCCAAGCCCAAGCTCGCCATCGCCTCGGTGCTGTTCTTTGTGATCGGGTTTGTCCTCTCCCAAATTCTCTTTATGGGTGGGAATGCCTTCGATCCGGACTACCTCACCTTTGATGTCGAGGGCATCCTCATCAACATCGTCGCGCCGTTGATCATCGTGGTCATCGCAGACGTGCTGCTGGTGGGCCAGCTCAAGACGGCCAACGAGGCCACCCACGCCGATTGCTACTGTGGCGAGCTCGACCTGACCGAGAAGCACGACACCTTCAGCCACACCGAGACCACCGTCGTCATGAAGGACAACAAGGACGATTAGCCATTCTGACCAATACCACCCGCCTTTGACGAGAAAGGAAGATCACCATGGGACTCTTGAGAGCTGGATTGGGAGCTGCCGGCGGCGTCATGGCCGACCAGTGGATAGAATTTATCTATTGCGAATCGATGCCCGCTGACGTCTTAGCCTGCAAGGGCAGCAAGCGCACCGGCGGTCGCAGCTCCAACACGCGCGGCGAGGACAACGTTATCTCCAACGGCTCGGTCATCGCCGTCAACGACGGCCAGGGCATGCTCGTGGTGCAAAACGGCAAGATCATCGAGGTCGCGCTGGAACCTGGCGAGTTTGTCTTTGACACCGGCAGCGAGCCGAGCGTCTTCAGCGGCAACCTGGGCGACTCCATCAAGGAGACGTTCGCCAATATCGGCAGCCGCTTTACCTTTGGCGGCGACGCGGGCAAAGACCAGCGCGTCTACTTCATCAACACCAAGGAGATCATCGGCAACAAGTACGGCACCGCCTCGCCCGTGCCCTTCCGCGTGGTCGACAACAACATTGGTCTGGACGTCGACATCTCCGTACGCTGCAACGGCGAGTATTCGTACCGCATCACCAACCCGCTGTTGTTCTACACCAACGTGTGCGGCAACGTGACCGATAGCTACACGCGCGACAAGATCGACAGCCAGCTTAAGTCCGAGCTGCTCACCGCCCTGCAGCCCGCCTTTGCCAAGATCTCGGAGATGGGCATCCGCTACAGTGCCATCCCCGGTCACACCACCGAGCTCGCCCGCGCGCTCAACGAGGTCCTCTCGGCCGACTGGCGCGACCTGCGCGGCGTCGAGATCGTGAGCTTTGGCGTCAACTCCATCGCCGCCTCGCAAGAAGACGAGCAGATGATCAAGGACCTGCAGAAGGCCGCGGTCATGCGCGATCCCACCATGGCAGCCGCCAACATCGCCAGCGCCCAGAGCGATGCGATGCGCGCAGCAGCCGCCAACCCCAACGGCGCGATGGCAGGCTTTATGGGCATGGGCATGGCAGGTGGCATGGGCGGCATGAATGCCAGCCAGCTGTTCGCCGCCGGCCAGGCACAGCAGCAGGCTGCCCCGCAGCCGGCTCCGGCTCCCGCCCCCGCACCGGCTCCTGTCTCTTATACACA
>URCU01000169.1:0-3347 GCA_900546425.1 uncultured Collinsella sp.
TCTCGTGGGCTCGGAGATGTGTATAAGAGACAGATATGGACCTGCTCGTGGCGGCCTTTGTCTTTAAACTGCTGTCGCACGTTGGTTACCGACCCGATTTCTCGGCATGCGTGCTGTGCGGAGACCCCATGCTGTCGTATTTTTCGCCCCAGGCGGGCGGCCTCATGTGCGGCTCATGCGCGTCGAGCGTTCCGGGCGCCGAGTTGGTCTCAACCGGCGAGGTCGCATGGCTGCGCGCCCTGATGTCCATGACGTTCGATACCCTTATGGGCGAGCGGATCGATCCGCATACGGCTGCTTTTTTGCTGGGGCTTTCGCATGTTTGGGCCTCCACGCACACCGATCAGCGGCTCCGCGCGATGGAATTCATGTTGGGTCGGTGATGATGCGTAGGCGCGCGCCGCTTGTGGTAACATACCGACCTGTTGGTACCTCGACCTTGGATGCTCGCTCCACCGGCGGCTTCCCAGTCCGAGGCGAATAGAGTCGCCCGCGGGCGACGCGAAACGAAAGGTGAAACAATGACTGTTTCCAAAGAGCGCAAGGCGGAGCTGACCGCCCAGTTCGGTAACTCCCCGGTCGATACCGGCAACCCCAAGGTTCAGGTCGCCATCCTGTCCGAGCGCATCAAGGAGCTGACCGAGCACATGAAGTCCCACCAGAAGGACTTCCACACCCGTCGTGGCCTGCTCATGCTCGTTGGCCGTCGTCGTCGTCTTCTCTCCTACATCAAGAAGAACGACATCGTCGAGTACCGTGAGCTCATCAAGGCTCTGGGCATCCGCGACAACATCCAGTAAGGATTTGTACATGCTAAGAGCGTCCTGCGCAGCGGGGCGCTCTTTTTGTGTAAGGGCGTGAACAATCACGCTCTGAAGCGTGGCGGGGGCAGGGGGCCCGCGTCACATGAGAAGCCCACAGGCAAGGGGCCTGTGGGGTAAAGGAGAACAATGACACTCGTATCCAAGACCTTTGAGCTGTACGGCAAGACCTACACCTTTGAGTCCGGCGAGCTTGCCAAGCAGGCCACCGGCGCTTGTCTGGTCAAGCAGGGTGACACCACGATGCTCGACACCGTGGTCGTCTCCAAGGAGCGCAAGAATTACGACTTCTTCCCGCTGACCGTTGACTTCAACGAGAAGATGTACGCTGCCGGCCGTATCCCGGGTGGCTACCTCAAGCGCGAGGGCCGTCCCAGTGAGAAGGCCACGCTCACGGCTCGTATGATCGACCGCCCGATCCGCCCGAGCTTCCCGGACGGCTTCCGCAACGAGGTGCACATCGTCGCCACCTCGCTCGTCGCCGACCAGGTTAACCCCTTCGACGTCATCAACGTCATGGGCGCCTCTCTGGCTATGACGCTCGGCGGCGTGCCCTTCGAGGGTCCGCTTGCCTGCGTGCGCATCGGCCGCAACGTGGAGACCGGTGAGTTTATCGTCAACCCCACCTATGAGGAGCGCGAGAACTCCGA
Organism: uncultured Collinsella sp.; assembly: GCA_900546425.1. Taxonomy (GTDB): domain Bacteria; phylum Actinomycetota; class Coriobacteriia; order Coriobacteriales; family Coriobacteriaceae; genus Collinsella. The sequence goes on from URCU01000169.1 coordinate 1,472, forward strand.
CATGGACCTGGAGCTGGGCGGCTCTGCCGACTTCATCTCGATGGTCGAGGCCGGCGCCGAGGAGATCTCCGAGGACGACATGCTCGCCGCTATGAAGTTTGGTCAGGAGGCCCTCGCTGCCTTCTGCCAGGCCCAAGACGAGTTCGTCGCCGAGTGGGAGCAGGTCAACGGCGCTATCGTCAAGAAGGAGTATCCGCTCGACCAGCCCGTCGAGGAGGTCCAGGAGCGCATCTTCGCCCACTACGACGAGATGGCCGCTGCCCTGCGTGACGCCGACAAGCTTTCCCGCATCGGTAAGGTCGAGGCTCTGAAGGAGTCCATCCGCGCCGAGTTCACCGACGAGGAGCAGGCCGCCTGGGAGCGCGAGATCCCCGTGGCGCTCAAGAAGCTCGAGAAGAAGGCCATGCGCACCATGGTCGTCGAGACCGGCGAGCGCGTCGACGGTCGTGCCGCCGACGAGATTCGTCCCATCATGGTGAAGGACAACTACCTGCCGCTCGTTCACGGCTCCGGCCTGTTCCAGCGTGGTCAGACCCAGGTGCTCTCCGTCCTGTCGCTCGGTATGCTCAACGAGGGCCAGCGTCTGGATACCATCGAGCCCACCGAGGGCAAGCGCTATATGCACCACTACAACTTCCCGCCGTTCTGCACCGGCGAGACCGGCCGCATGGGCAGCCCCAAGCGCCGCGAGATCGGTCACGGCAACCTGGCCGAGCGCGCTCTGCTGCCGGTGCTTCCCGACGAGAACGAGTTCCCCTACGCCATCCGCGTGGTCTCCGAGGTCATGGAGTCCAACGGCTCCTCTTCGATGGCTTCGACCTGCGGCTCCACGCTCGCCCTTATGGACGGCGGCGTGCCCATTAAGCGCCCGGTCTCCGGTATCGCCATGGGCCTGATCCAGGAGGAGGGCAAGACCGTGGTCCTGTCCGACATTCAGGGTCTCGAGGACTTCCTGGGCGATATGGACTTTAAGGTCACCGGCACCACCGAGGGCATCACCGCCCTGCAGATGGACAACAAGGCCACCGGCCTCACCTTCGACATCCTGTCCCGCGCTCTGCAGCAGGCCAAGGAGGGTCGTGCCTTCATCCTGCAGAAGATGCTCGATGTGATCCCCGAGCCGCGTCATACCACGCGCAGCACCGCTCCGCGCATCGTTTCCATCCAGGTTCCGACCGATAAGATCCGCGACGTCATCGGTTCCGGCGGTAAGGTCATCCGCGGCATCCAGGACGAGACCGGCGCTTCGGTCGACATCCAGGAGGACGGCACCGTCTTTGTCGGCGGCACCGGTGAGTCCGTCGATCAGGCCGTCGAGCGCATCAAGCTCATCATCAAGGTTCCCGAGCCGGGCGAGGAGTACACCGGTCGTGTGGTTTCCATCCAGCCGTTCGGCGCTTTTGTGAACCTGCTGCCCGGTAAGGACGGTCTGCTGCACATCTCCCGCGTCGCCAAGGGTCGTGTGGAGAAGGTCGAGGACGTCCTCAACGTGGGCGACGAGGTCAAGGTCGTCGTCATCGAGGTCGACGATCGCGGCAAGATCTCGCTCGATCGTCTCGACAAGCCCGAGGCCCCGGCTCGCGCCGAGGGTGCCCCCGAGGGCGACGGCGAGCACTTCCAGCGTCGTGAGCGTCCGCGTCGCGAGCGCTCCGAGCGCAGTGACCGTCCGCGCCGTCCCGGCGACAACGGAGGCCGCAAGCCCCGCCGTCACCACGACGCCGAGTAACAGCCGCACATAAGCAGCTCAACAAGGGCGACTCCGGACAGGGGTCGCCCTTTTGCTATTCCCGGCGGGGTCCGCGGGTAAAGTTTCCTGCTCTACAGTCCTGCTCACGACGGAGGCCTGTCTCTTATACACATCTCCGAGCCCACGAGA
>URCU01000170.1:0-3322 GCA_900546425.1 uncultured Collinsella sp.
GAGATTACTACGCGTCTCGTGGGCTCGGAGATGTGTATAAGAGACAGGATCAAGTACGCCATTCGCGGTAACGTCTGCCGCTGCACCGGCTACAAAAAGATTATCGAGGGCATCTCGCTGGCCGCTGCGGTGCTCCGCGGCGAAAAGCAGATCGACGAGGACCTGGAGCGCGGCGATGACTACGGCGTGGGCAAGCGCGCCTTCCGTATTGACGTGCGCAAGAAGGTGCTCGGCGAGGGCAAGTATCCCGACGACATCGACGAGCTCGATCAGCCGGGCCTGACCTATGCCAGCGCCGTGCGCTCCAGGTATCCGCGCGCCCGCGTGCTCTCCATCGACACCTCCAAGGCCGAGGCCCTGCCCGGTGTGGTGGGCATCCTGCGCGCCGAGGACGTGCCGGTCAACCAGGTCGGCCACCTTATCCAGGACTGGGACGTCATGATCGCTCAGGGCGATATCACCCGCTGCGTGGGCGATGCCATCGTGCTGGTGGTCGCCGAGGACGAGGCGACGCTCGAGAAGGCCAAGAAGCTCGTAAAGATTGACTACGAGCCGCTGGAGCCCGTGCGCAACATTGTCGAGGCCAGGGCCGCCGATGCCCCGCGCCTGCATGACAGCTTCTTTGCCTTCGGCAACACGGTGGAGCTCAAGGACAACGTGTGTCAGAGCCGTCACGTGACGCGCGGCGACGCCGCCAAGGCGCTGGCAGAGAGCGCGTTTACCGTGACGCAGCGCTTTACCACGCCCTTTACCGAGCATGCCTTCTTGGAGCCCGAGTGCGCCGTTGCCTTCCCGTACAAGAACGGCGTCAAGGTGCAGTCGACCGACCAGGGTGCCTACGACACGCGCAAAGAGTGTGCCCATATGTTTGGCTGGGATAGCGAACCCGAGCGCGTGGTCGTCGAGACCATGCTCGTGGGCGGCGGCTTTGGCGGTAAGGAGGACGTTTCGATCCAGCACCTGGCCGCGCTTGCTGCCTATAAGTTCCAGCGTCCTGTGAAGTGCAAGCTCACGCGTGCCGAGTCGCTCGCGTTCCATCCCAAGCGTCATGCCATGGACGGTACCTTTACGCTGGGTTGCGACGCCGAGGGCAACTTTACCGGCCTGGATTGCGAGATCAACTTTGACACCGGCGCCTACGCGTCGCTGTGCGGCCCGGTGCTCGAGCGCGCTTGCACGCATGCTGTCGGCCCCTACAAGTACCAGAACACCGACATTCGCGGTTATGGCTACTACACCAACAACCCGCCCGCCGGCGCGTACCGTGGCTTTGGCGTCTGCCAGTCCGAGTTTGCGCTCGAGAGCCTAATCGACCTGCTGGCCGAGAAGGTCGGCCTGGATCCGTGGGAGATTCGCTACCGCAACGCCATCGAGCCGGGCGAGGTTTTGCCCAACGGTCAGATTGCCGACTGCTCCACGGCGCTGAAGGAGACACTGCTCGAGGTCAAGGATGCCTACTATGCGCATCCCGGACACGCCGGTATCGCCTGCGCCATGAAGAACGCCGGCGTGGGCGTGGGCCTGCCCGATGCCGGCCGCTGCAAGATTCGCATCGAGAACGGCGCGGCCGTGGTCTATGCCGCCACGTCCGACATTGGCCAGGGCTGTAACACCGTCTTTTTGCAAGACGTTGCCGAGGCATGCGGCCTGCCGCTTCGCTGCATCGCCAACGGCGAGTGCTCCACCGAGAACGCTCCCGACTCCGGCACCACGTCTGGCTCGCGTCAGACGGTCGTGACCGGCGAGGCCGTGCGCGGTGCCGCCTTCCTGCTGCGCGATGCCATGCTTGATATCGAGGCCGGCAAGTCTGCGCCCGCCGCTCCCGTGAATGCGCATGGCGACGGCGTCAAGATCGAGTATGACGACGGCCGCGCCTATCAGCTGCACACGCAGGAACTCGTCGCCGGCCAGGGTATGCACCCTCAGGATCCCGCGGCCGCCATCAAGGCGCTCGAGGGATGCGAGTTTGGCTACGTGTACCTGGAGCCGACCGACAAACTGGGCGCCGACGTTCCCAATCCCAAGAGCCACATCTGCTACGGCTTTGCCACGCATGTGGTCATTCTGGATGATGACGGCCGCGTGAGCGAGGTCTACGCCGCGCACGATTCCGGCAAGGTGGTCAACCCCATCTCCATCCAGGGTCAGATCGAAGGCGGTGTGCTCATGGGTATGGGTTACGCACTTACCGAGGACTGGCCGCTCAAGGACTGCGTGCCCCAGGCAAGGTACGGTACGCTCGGGCTGTTCCGTGCACCCGAGATTCCGGATATCCACGCTATCTACGTGGAGAAGGACGAGCTGTTGCCCGTGGCATACGGCGGCAAGGGCATCGGCGAGATCGCAACGATCCCCACGGCGCCCGCCGTGCAGAACGCCTACCGCGCGTTTGACGGCAAACTACGTCCGGATCTGCCCATGGTGGATACGCCCTACAGCCGCGCCCGTCACCGCGGGTAGGGTAGAGCGCGGACGGTCATTGCTTACGGGCTGTTCGCGCTCAGCATCAACTGCATATGCTGCACCTTTGGCCCCAGCTCCATCGCGAGCCGGGGCCTTTTGTTTGGAGCGCCTCCGCATGCGGAAGCTGCGTCCCAGATTTCGGCTCCAGAATGGGACGTACTTTCCGGACGGGGCTTCAAACGGAAACTGTATCCCGGATTCGACGCTCAGAATGGGATGCGTTTTCCGGTAGAGGCCTCAAATGGAAAGTGTGTCCCGGAATATGGCTCCAGCCTGGGATGCATTTTCCGGTTGAAGCCTCAAGCGGAAACTGCGTCCCGGAATTCGGTCTCGGAACGGGTCGTGCTTTCCGGATCGCCCCTCAACCGGAAGCTGTGTCCCGGAATCATGCCTCAGAATGGAACGCGCTTTCCGTTGGCGTGGCCGTTGGGAAAACACGGCCCAGATAGGGGGGGATGCGATCCGGCGATGCGCGGCCTAGCAGCTCCTACAGGTCCACCTCGTTGAGCCATGTCGGTAGAGCGGTCTGCCGGATGCCTGCCGTCTGCAGCTTTTTGGCGAGCATTCCTGCCGAGCGGACCTCGTTCATGGTAAAGCGCAGCAGAGGGTGGCCGTAGAGCGATAGGTGCGCCTCGCGCTGTCGTTCGGCAACGAGCGCCTCGGCGGTGGTGCGTCCGGCCAGCATGGTCTGGTCGGTATATTTGATGAGCCCGTCGAGCTCGCCCAGCGTGAGTTCCCGCGCCTGGCGCTCCCAGGCAAAGTCCGTTCGTATGGGCTTGGCCGAATCGAAGGGGTCCGTCAACTCGTATTGCTGTCTCTTATACACATCTGACGCTGCCGACGATCGCATAAGTGTAGA
>URCU01000171.1:0-3168 GCA_900546425.1 uncultured Collinsella sp.
GCGATCGTCGGCAGCGTCAGATGTGTATAAGAGACAGACCAATAACAGTCACTGATATCGACAAAAGGGATACTCGAGCGCGTGAGGGCCTGCGCAAAAGAGCTTCCGCCCGTTCCGCGCTCCGCAACCACGGTGCAGTAAAGGCCCGCGTCCGCATGCTCGATCGAGACCTCCCCTGCCGGGAACGCTTTCCGTACAAGCGCCGCCAGGCCATCGCGCGCCTCGCGAGCGCGCACGCGCACGCGGTTCACATGTCGCTCGTAATCACCCGATTCCAGCAAACGAGCCAAAGCGACCTGGTCAACAGAGCTCACCGATGAGGCGTAAAAACCAAGGTTGTGCCTAAACCGCTCCATTAGCTCATCGGGCAGCACCATGTACGCCAAACGCAACGCCGACGACAGGCTCTTCGAAAACGTGTTGGTGTAGATAACCGACTGGGCGGCATCGATCGACGCGAGCGCGGGAATCGGCTTGCCGGCAAGGCGAAACTCACAATCAAAGTCATCCTCGATGAGATACCGGCCTGGTCGCTCGGCGGCCCAGCTGAGCAGCGCGTAGCGACGCGCAATGCTCGTCACAAGGCCGGTCGGATACTGATGGGACGGCATCAAGTGAAGGACATCGGCTCCGGCTTTCTGCAAAGTGCTCAAGTCCACGCCCTCATCATCCAACGGGATATGTCGAACTTTGCAGCCCATAGCCTGATAGATGCGTGTCAGGCGTAAATAGCCCGGGTCCTCAACGGCATACACCTTGTCCGCGCCAAGCAACTGAACCAACATGGTATCGAGCAGCTGGGCGCCCGCGCCGATAACAATGTTGTTGGGGTCGACATTCATACCCCTTGTCCCGCGCAGATGATGAGCAATCGCGCGTCGTAGCCGAGCGGTGCCCTGTGCCGGTGCGGGTGAGAAGATTTCGCGCTCGTCTTCGGATGCCAGCGTCGCCCGCAGTGCGCTTTGCCAAAGCCGCGCCGCCTCCAAAGTGGAAGGAGAAAGTGCGTCGAATTGCTCGACCCGTCCATCAACATCATGTGCGTTAAGACCCGCAGGAGCGGAATCTCGATCAAGCTCTGTCTCAGCCAAAGGCAAAACCGGTGCATCCGGAAGCTCACAAGCGTAGTAGCCACGACGCGGCTTTGAGCAAATATAGCCCTCGGCAAGCAACTGGCTATATGCATTCTCGATAGTAATGACACTGATTCCCAGATGACTGGCAAAGGCGCGCTTAGACGGCAAATGCTCCCCCGCCACAATGCGTCCAGCTACGATATCATCTCGAATTTGCTGGTAAACATACTCATAGAGCGATGCCTCGCCGCGTTTTTCCAAATTGTAGTCAAGCATGAGCCTATCACCTGACCTTATTAAGTCATTCAATCTGGTATTAGTCTGACCTTGTTATTATCCCGAAAACTGAGTATTTCGCCATACCCAGCTCCCCGATAGGATGTTCCGTCAAGCAATGCACATGCCAATCAAGGGAGCAACCATGGCAGAACAGACCAGCAAGGCCGATCGCGTCAAACTCAATCGCGAGCTCGCGCAGATGCTCAAGGGCGGCGTCATCATGGACGTCACCACGCCCGAGCAGGCACGCATCGCCGAGGAGGCAGGCGCCTGCGCCGTCATGGCACTCGAGCGCATCCCGGCCGACATCCGTGCCGCCGGCGGCGTCTCGCGCATGAGTGACCCCAAGATGATCAAGGGCATCCAAGAGGCCGTCTCCATCCCCGTCATGGCCAAGTGCCGCATCGGTCACATCGTCGAGGCGCAGGTCCTTCAGGCCATCGATATCGACTACATCGATGAGTCCGAGGTTCTCTCCCCCGCCGACGATGTCTACCACATCGACAAGACCCAGTTTGACGTCCCGTTTGTCTGCGGTGCCCGCGATCTGGGCGAGGCGCTGCGCCGTGTTGCCGAGGGTGCCACGATGATCCGCACCAAGGGCGAGCCGGGCACGGGCGACGTGGTCCAGGCCGTGCGCCACATGCGCAAGATCCAAAAGCAGATCCGCGACGTTGTTGCCCTGCGTGACGACGAGCTCTTTGAGGCGGCCAAGCAACTGCAGGTTCCGGTCGAGCTGGTGCGCGAGGTCCATGCCACGGGCAAGCTTCCCGTCGTGAACTTTGCCGCCGGCGGCGTAGCGACCCCCGCCGACGCCGCGCTGATGATGCAGCTGGGTGCCGAAGGCGTCTTTGTGGGCTCGGGCATCTTTAAGAGCGGCGACCCGGCCAAGCGCGCCGCCGCCATCGTTAAGGCCGTGGCAAACTTCACCGATGCCAAGCTCATCGCCGAGCTTTCAGAGGACCTGGGCGAGGCTATGGTGGGCATCAACGCCGACGAGATTGAAATCATCATGGAGGAGCGCGGGCGCTAGTCCAGCAGAAAGGATCGCACATGAGCGATTATGCAGACCAAACGGTCGCCGTGCTGGCGGTCCAAGGTGCTTTTGCCGAGCACGAGGCGAGGCTATCCGAGCTGGGCGCACGCTGTATTGAGCTGAGGCAGGCGGCCGATTTGCAGCAGGACTTTGACCGTCTAGTACTTCCCGGCGGCGAGTCTACCGTTCAAGGGAAGCTGCTTGATGAGTTGGGCATGCTCGAGGAGCTTCGTGCCCGTATCGCTGACGGCATGCCCGTCCTGGGCACCTGCGCCGGCCTGATTCTGCTGGCTCACGACCTTGCCGCCCATGACGATAAGGGCACGCCGCGTTTGGCAACCATGGATGTACTTGTCGAGCGCAATGCCTACGGCAGGCAGCTCGGCAGCTTTCGAACCAAGGGACAGGTAGCCGGCATCGACGGTGAAGTGCCGCTGACGTTTATCCGCGCGCCCCGCATCGTCGAGGTCCACGGCGATGCCAAGGCCTTAGCGAAAGTCGACGGGTGCATTGTCGCCGCCCGCCAGGGCAACCAGCTCGGCGTAACCTTCCACCCCGAACTCGACGACGACACCCACCTCCACGAACTGTTCCTACAAATGTAGGCATCGAAATCAACAAACGAAACGAGAGTGGACAATCTCCCACTTTGAGCTTGAATGCAGGCTCAAACCGGGAGATTATCCACTCTTGTTCTATGTAGTCGTTGGGTAGTCGTTGGGGACGTTCTTAAACGACCAGTCAAACAAGAACGTCCCCAACGACTAGTCATTTAAGAAC
>URCU01000172.1:0-3136 GCA_900546425.1 uncultured Collinsella sp.
CCACCAGGGCCGCGTGCTGCAGATGCGCAGCCACGACTCGATCATGCGCGAGGCCGAGCTGCTCACGCGCGATCCCGAGTTTAAGGGCTACATCAACGACGTGGGCGGACCGACGGCCAACTTTAGCCGCCCTGCCTGCGACAAGCAGCTCAAGCACGGCGTGTGCAAGAACAAGCGCTGCCTGTGGCCGAGCGTGTGCAAGAACATGGTGGTCGACGAGAGCGGCTACACGCAGCTGCTGCGCGACCTGCGCCAGCTGCCGGGCGTCAAGAAGGTCTTCGTCCGCAGCGGCATCCGCTTTGACTACACCATGGCCGACGCCTCGGACGAGTTTTTGCGTGAGCTGCTGGAGCACCACGTCTCGGGCCAGCTGCGCGTGGCACCCGAGCACGTGAGCGACGCAGTACTGTCCGTGATGGGCAAGCCGAGCCGCGCCGTCTACGACGCGTTCTGCCGTAAATTTGAACGCCTGAACCGCGAATACGGACTCAAGCAGTATGTGGTGCCGTATCTGATCTCGAGCCACCCCGGCTCGACGATGAAGGAAGCCGTGGACCTTGCCGAAGCCGTGCGCGACATGGGCTACATGCCCGAGCAGGTGCAGGACTTCTACCCCACGCCGTCCACCATGTCGACGTGCATGTACTACACCGGTGTGGACCCGCGCACCATGCAGCCGATCTACGTGGCACGCGACCCGCACGAGAAGGCCATGCAGCGCGCGCTCATCCAATATCGCAAGCCCGAGAACTACAAGCTCGTGCGCGAGGCACTGGAAAAGGCTGGGCGTCGTGACCTGATTGGCTACACCAAGCATTGCCTGATTCGTCCCGTGCCCCCGCGCCCGGGCGAGACATCTGCTGGCGGTGGGCATGGAACCGGCAAGAAGGGCGGCAAACCACATGGCGGTGGCGCTGGCAAGGGGCCTAAGGGCAGCAAGGGGCACGGCGGCATGTCGCGCGCGCAAAACACTGCCGGTCGCAATCGCGCGGCCCAGGGGCGTCAGGGCGCCAACGGAGGCGGGCGTCGCAACTAGGGCAGCAATGCGCTCGCTGCGTCCGTCCCACACGCGTGGTGCAGCGAGCGCATCGCCTCTACCAGCACAAAGCCGGCGATGGCAACCGTGACCACCACATCGAGCGGCGTGTTCACAAACCAGAGCAGCCCCATGAGATACGACCCGGCATTAAAGGCAAAGTGCAGCAGGATCGTGTAGCGGAGCTTTCCAGTGGTCACGAGCACCCAACCAAAGATGAGGCCGGCAGCGCCCGCATAGCAGCCCTGCACCCAGTTCATGTGCATAAAACCGAAGATTGCCGCCTGCAGCACAATCGCCGCGGCGATACCCCACGTGCTTGGAGTCGCCCAGGGCACCATGGCGCCGTCCTGCGCGCTCGCACGACGCCGGCGCTTCCAAAGTGGGCGGCACTGCGGATTAAACGCTCGGAGCGAAAACTCAAAAATAATGCCGCGCACCAGCAGCTCTTCACAAAATGGGGCGCCGAGCACCGTAGTCAGGACGGCGAGATAGTTGGTGTCGCCCATGCCTGTTTCCTCGACAAGTTCGCTGTAATCGGCCGCCGCCTCGGGCAACAGCGACAGCACGGCGTCGGTCACGTAGCCAACGACCACCTGCAGGGCCAGGCCAATCACGATAACGCAGACGATACGTTTCCACGCCCCACGCGCTCCCCCGCCAAGTGGGCGCTCGCCCTGCCAGCGCGCCATAAACGAACGCGGCCACAGATAACGCCACCACAGCAGCGCCATCAAAAACGATGCCGTCTGCGCGACGGCCTGAAGCAATTGGATGTCGAGGTCATCGATCGAAAAACCCATGAACACCGATGCGACGCCAAGGGCGGAAAACAAAACGACGCTCAGGGCAATATCGGCAGCGACGACGCCAAAACAGGCAAGCGCCCAAATCATCGCATTGAGCATGCCAACCTCCTCCCGACGACTAGTCATTGGGGACGTTCTTCAACGACTAGCTGTTGGGGACACTCTTTGCCAAAGGCCCCGTTGGGCGAGATGTCAAACGGAAAGGTGCCGCAGCGATTGAACGCGGCGATAAACATGCGGATGGCGTTGGACGGCGTGGTGCCCACGAGCTGGGTTGCCGCCGCGAAGGCTGCCTTCTCCTCGGGCAAGACCTTCGCGACTACGGGGGTCATGTGTTCTGCCATGGCGCTTCCTTTTTGAAACGACGGTGGTGCGGATAGATGCGGGCCACGCGGCTGGGCGACGGGCTGTGAAGGCAACCCGATTGACCCGCATCTGGAGTTTGTTTCTGCGGCGTTGGTATTACTTGGTATTCCTAAGTATTACCCCGCAGATAGAATACCACACCAGACCCCATGGGGACGGAGGAAAACGAATCATTTTGTTGCTGAGTTAGTTTTTAGAGCGTGATGATGTCCGAGATATCGAGGGCCTGAGCGTCGGCGGCGTCGTGCGTGGCAAGCAAGAGCGTGCGGCCGTCGAGCAGGTCGAGCACGACCTTGGTCGTCGCATCGCGCGCGGCGGCATCCAGGCCGGTAAAGGGCTCGTCAAGAATCACCGCGCCGCCCGGGCACAGCAGGGCGCGGGCAATCTCGACGCGACGGCGCTGCCCGCCCGAAAGCTCGGCCACGCGAGCATCCACATCGACTCCCGGCACCAGCAGGCGCAGCAATGCCGCGGCGCTCGAAGCATCCACACGCGCATCGGCGCACACCAGCACGTTATCCAGCGCCGAGGCGGACTCGGCCAAGCGTGCATCCTGAAACACCATCGAGCACGGCGAGCACTCCCCCGCTGCCAACGAAAGCAGCGTCGACTTGCCCATGCCCGAAGCACCCATCACACAGATGCGCCCACCCGCAGGCACGTTGAGCACCAGACCGTACAGCGCCGGCGCCCAGGGCGCGCGATCGCCCACGGCGAGCGCAAGCCCCGCCGCAGCCCCGCCACCAGCAGAGCCTCCCACACAACCGCGAGCGCCGCGCCCATGCGCCCGCACGACCGCGCGCCACGCCACGGGTCCCGAAACCCGCAGCAGCCACACCAGCACGCGCTCACACGCCCACGAGGCGACAACGACCAGCACGGTCCACGCCAGCAGGTCCGCCGTCTCGATCAAAAGCTTCGCCTG
>URCU01000173.1:0-3131 GCA_900546425.1 uncultured Collinsella sp.
GAGATGTGTATAAGAGACAGAGCAGACACGGCACAGGCCGAACTTGCGGTACACAGAGTGCGGACGGCCGCAGCGCTGGCAGCGCGTGTACTCACGAGTAGAGAACTTCTGCTTGCGATTGCACTTGACGATCATCGATGTCTTAGCCACTTATATCCTCCTCACATAGAGTATTGTTCGCCCCAAGCGCCGCCCCCTTGTGGGAACGGCGCTTATAGGGCAGGTGAACCTATTTCTTGAACGGGAAACCGAAGGCGTCCAGAAGGGCCTTGGCCTCCTCATCGGTATTGGCGGTGGTCACGAAAGTGATGTCCATACCGCGCTGGTGATCGACGGAGTCGAAGTCGATCTCGGGGAAGATGAGCTGCTCGGTGACGCCCATGGAGAAGTTACCACGGCCGTCGAAGCTCTTGGCGGAGATGCCGCGGAAGTCGCGGATACGGGGGATCGCGACGGAGGTCAGACGATCGAAGAACTCCCACATACGGTCGCCACGCAGGGTAACCTTGCAGCCGATCGGCATACCGGCGCGCAGGCGGAAGGTAGCGATGGACTTGCGGGCACGGGTGATCATCGGCTGCTGGCCGGTGATGGCGCGCAGGTCGCGCACGGCACCGTCGATGGCCTTGGAATCGGTAGCGGCCTCGCCGACACCCATGTTCACGACGATCTTCTCAAACTTGGGGATCATCATGACGTTCTCGTACTGGAACTTGTCCTGAAGCTGCTGCTTGACCTCGTTGTTGTACTTGGTCTTCAGACGCGGCACATACTTCTCTTCTGCCATTGTTCACTCCTTCTTGGGGTTTTAAGCACGGGGCGTGGCCACGATGGGTTGTCCTCGTGCCTCCTGGCTGCATCCGCGCCGCTCATGGCATTTTGCGGTTTGGACTCGACGCAGCAGGAGCCGACAAAACAATCGGTACTATACGCGCATCGGGAGCGTATTTCCAGAAAAACCTCGTCTGCCTGCACAACTCCACAACTCCCCCGCACAAATGGGCCCCAAAAAGCAGTTGCGGTGAAATAGGGACTGTTTGGCGGCCTAACAGGCTTAAACAATCCGTATTTCACCGCAACTTATTGGTGGGGATGCGATTAGCGCTTGCGGGGGACGAGTTTGGTGCGGCGAAGGTGGATCATCTCGGCGGCGATGGAGATGGCGATCTCCTCGGGGTCCTCGGCCTCGATGGCAACGCCGATCGGAAGGTGCAGCTCGTCGATCTGGTCCTGCGTAAAACCTTCCTGCTCCAGGCGGGCACGCACAAAGGCCGTCTTGCGGCGCGAACCCAGACAGCCCAGGTAGGCAGGCTTGGCGTGCATGGCCTGAATCACCACGTCGATATCGGACTTGTGGCCTGCCGTGGCCACGACCACCAGGTCGCGCGGGCCGATGGGGCACTGCTCGCTCAGGTTCTTGTAATCGACCAGGCGACGATCGTAGACACCGGGCACCCATTCGGGCGTCAACGTGCCGGGGCGGTCATCGCAGGCCACGACGGCAAAGCCCGCCGCCGTGAGCACGCGCGCCGTCGCGGCGCCCACGTGTCCGCAGCCAAAGATGTAGGTCAGGCCCTCGGGGCAGAGCGTCTCGATGTGCGCCGCGGGAATCTCAGAGGCAGCGTTGGTGTAGGTGACGTTACTCCCCTCCTCCACCAGTGAAAGCCCGGGGCAGCCCGCAATGGTATGGCGCGATGCCTCGCCATGGTACTCGGCCACATCGCCCTCGAGCGCGCTCGCGATAAACGGCTCAAAGTCGATGACGAAGTCGCCGATGCGCCGATAGACCAAGACGTCGGCAATTTCCTGGAACAACGGTGCCTGGGTCGCATCCAGATGCAGATAGCACAGGCAAATGGCTCCGCCGCAGATCATGCCGGTATCGGAGTTCTCGCCGCCCATGGTGTAGCGGACCAGACGCGACTGTCCCGCGCTCAGGAGTTCGCGCGCCTCATCCAGCGCAAAGAGCTCAATCTTGCCGCCGCCGATAGTGCCCGCCTGGCTGCCGTCGGCAAAGACGGCCATCCATGCGCCCACACCGCGCGGTGACGACCCCGCCGTGCCGGCCACGACCGCCAGCTCGCACGTCTCGCCAGCACGCAGGGCGGCAAGCGCCGCATTCACAACATCGAGCTTTTCCATTGCCGCCTTCTATCCTCTAAAGATATCGGTGAGCATAGCGAGTGCCTCGAGCACGCCGCCGCCGACCGACGTCGCCTTGTCCGAAATGTAGTTGATATAGCTGGCATCGCCGCGCGGATCGACATCGGCGCATTTAAAGCCCTCAGTCACCTGCACGCCGTTCGCCAAAAGCCCGCGCAGGCAGCCATCGATCTGTGTGCACATGGGCGTATCGTCCGCGTAGCCAATCACGTCTCCGGCGCTCACGATGTCGCCGATTGCGCGGTCGGACCGAAACACGCCGGCGGCGGGGCTGTGGATAACGCGCTCCTTGCCATAGCCGGCGATCACGCCCGGCACGCCCGTGTTGGGCTGGGGCGAGCCCTGGGTAATGACACGGCCCAAAAAATGCCCGCGCATGGTCTCGACCACGGCGTCGCAATCGACCGGCGCGGTAAAGCCCGGCCCCACGGCGATGACGGTAGGCGCCATGTCGCGCGTGGTGCCCAGGTTGCGCTTGGCCAGAATCGCGTCGACCACAGCCGCGGGTTTAAGCTCATCGAGCATCTTGGCCTGAGGGTCCACCACGACGGCAACATCCCCCGCTTGGGTAATCTCGAGCGCCTCTGCCGGCGTCTGCGCCAAGCGAGCGCGAATGCCCTCGACCTGGACCTCGCCCAGGCGAATAGCCTCGCAAAAACTGATTGTGCGGCGGATGCACGTGGGAACCGCGATATCGGCCATAACGACCGACACGCCGGCGCGCACCAAGCGAGCGGCGACACCCGTGGCGATATCGCCGGCGCCGCGAACATAAACGAGCATTCCCGGGGCACCTCCCTGTGCTACGGTTTGAGCAGAGCAAAAGCGGTTCGACCGCTACTCTGATGATTATTTATTATCACAGTATTATACGGCGGTGAACAGATGGAAACGGTTAGCGGCAATCTTGCCTCGGCGCTCAGGATCTGTCTCTTATACACATCTCCGAGCCCACGAGACGCGTAGTA
>URCU01000174.1:0-3099 GCA_900546425.1 uncultured Collinsella sp.
TTATGCGATCGTCGGCAGCGTCAGATGTGTATAAGAGACAGGTGCAAGGGTGAGCGCCAAAAAGCCCAACAGCGCCACGTAGGTGTCGGACAGGAGGATGCCGATGATGATGGCGGCGGCAAGGCCCAGTTTGACGACCGGGTTCAAGCGGTGCAGCAGTGTATCGCCCGGCATATAGTCGATGACGTTAACCACGGTGGACCATCTCCTCGGTAATGCGAACGATATCGGTGACCTCGCTCACCTGTGCAAAGGCGGGAGAGACGGAGGATGCCAGGCGACGAGAAAGCTCTATGACCTGGGGCGGCTCAACGTAGGCGCGCTGCATGAGCTCGATGTCCGAGAACAGCTCGTGCGTGCGGCCGCGCTCGAGGATGCGGCCGTCGGCCATTACCACAATGCGCTCGGCAAAGTCGGAGACGACTTCCATGTCGTGGCAGACCATGATTACAGCGCAGCCGCGCTCGGCCATGGTGCGAACGGTTTCCATCACGGTCATGCACTCGCGGTAGTCAAGGCCGCTCGTGGGCTCGTCGAGCACCACGATTTTGGGCTCTACGACCACGACGGAGGCGAGTGCCACCATCTGGCGCTGACCGCGCGAGAGCGAGAAGGGCGCCTCGTCGGCCGGCAAGCCAAAGCGGTCGATGACGAGCTGGGCGCGACGCAGCGCCTCGGCACGGTCGATGCCGGCAAGCTCCAGGCCAAAGGCGACCTCGTCGAGCACGGTGTCCTTGCAGATCTGACGGTCGGGGTTTTGGAAGAGGGTTGCGACTTCGCGGGCGATGCGGCTTGTGGGAACGGCTGCGGTATCCAGTCCCGTGACGCGCACGCTGCCCGAGGCGGGCTTAAGCAGGCCTGTGAGCAGCTTGGTGAGCGTGGTCTTGCCGGCGCCGTTTTGACCGACGATGCCCACGAGCTCGCCGGGATAGAGGGTCAGGTTGAGGTCGTGGACGGCGGCGCCGCCATTGGGATAGACAAACTCAACGTGATCGAAGGTGAGCACGGGCTCGGCGTCCTTGGCGTGCGGGCGCAACGACGGTGCGTGCGGTGAGCCGGCGGGTGCCTGAATGTCGCTGCTTGCGTGTGCGGGGTCGACGATGCCCGTAATCAGGCGCTCGGCCTCATCAACATCCAAACAGGGAGTGCCGCTGGCCAGGCCATCGGCCTCGAGGCTGTTGAAAATGCGCGTGACACGCGGGCAATCGACGCCGATGGCGCGGAGCTCATCGGTATGCGCGAAGACCTCGTGCGGCTTGCCCTGTAGCGCGATTTCGCCATGATTGAGCACGAGCACGCGGTTGCAATACTCCGAAAGCAGGGCGACTTTTTGCTCAACGACGACGATGGTGATGCCGAGTGCACGGTTGGCCTCGCGTAGGGTCTCGAAGACCAGCGTGGAGCTGGCGGGGTCGAGCGCCGCGGTGGGTTCGTCGAGCACGAGCACACGCGGACGCATGGCGAGGATGGCGGCGATGGCAACCTTTTGCTTTTGGCCGCCCGAAAGTGTGGCAATCTCGCGGTCGCGCAGGTCGCTGATGCCGACGGTCTTAAGCGTCTCGCTCACACGTTGCTCGATCTGGGCGTGGGGAACGCCAAAGTTCTCCAGGCCAAAAAGCATCTCGTCTTCGACGACCGAGGCGACCATTTGCGTGTCGATGTCCTGCAACACGCTGCCGACGATCTGCGACACATCGGTGAGCGAAACTTCACAGGTGTCGTTGCCGTCGACAGTGACGGAGCCAAAGAACGTGCCGGTGTAATGGTGGGGTACGGCTCCCGACAGGCAGGCGGCAAGTGTGGACTTGCCGGCGCCCGAAGGCCCGATAATGCCGATAAAATCTCCCCTGTTCACGCCGAGCGAGATATGCTTAAGCGCCTGCTCGGTCTGCGTGCCATAGGAGAACGAGACATCGTCGACGTTGATGATCGTTTCCATGGATACCTTTCATAGTCATCGGGGACGTTCTTAAATGACTAGTCGTTTAAGAACGTCCCCAAAAGCTAGATGTTTGGGACAGTCTTTTGTGGTGAAGCACGGAGACGGCTTTACGAGGGGCCCCAGGTTGGCGCGAAAGAGGAGCGAAGCGCACTTGGGTACGCGAGCGACGAATGAACGCCAAGATGGGGTGGCTCGTAAAGCCGAGCGGGTTAGTTGAGCTTCAGGGCCTTCTGGATAGGCAGGTAGAGGGCGCCGACCAGAATGGCGTTAAACACGGCGGTCATGGCGACGACGGGCAGCATGGCAGCGGCGAGCTCGCCCACCACGCCGAGCATGGCCATCTTGATGACCATGAAGATGACGCCCGAGACAAAGGTGGTCACGAAGGTTGCGACGATGGCGACGGCGGGTTTGACCTGGCCGTCCTTGGCGGCAGCGTTGACAATGACGGCCATGAGCATGGCGGCGATGCCCTCGGCGGCAAAATCGACGAACGGCGAGGTGGTGGTGATCTGGATCACGGCGGCCGAGATCAGGCCGATAACGAGCGCCTGGCCAATGTTGGGACGAACGACCAGGATAGTGAGGCAGAAGGCCGAGATAATGAACTCGGGGCTGATCATGCCGCCCGAGATGCCGGAGATGGCCTTGCCGACGGTGAAGTTGAGGATGAAGCCGGCGGCAAGCAGGATGGCGAGCAAGACGAGGGCGCGGACGTCGAGTTTGCCGCGGTCGGCGGTCTGGACGGTGCGGGGCTGGGCGGTGGTGGTGTTCTGAGACATGGTGAAAATCCTTTCGGAAGGGAAGTGCAAGAGAAGAAAGCGGAGGCGCGTGATGCGAATGCGATTGGGCTCGAGATAGAAAAAGGCCCCCGGTCGAAACCGGAGGCCTTCCAATCACCTAGAGCGCAAAAACAGGCGTGAGGGACTCACTGTCGACCGATCGTATTCGCATCACGCCACCACCAGTTGTTGAGAGACTTCATCGTGTTCTTCATGTTGGTGGCTCCTTTCGTGATGCCTTGGCGCGGTTGCACCTCGTTGCTGTTGCGCTGCACTATAGCACAGCGAAGTGTGTGCAGGGAATCTTTTTTGAAAAGATTTCGGCGACGTTTCCCGCCGGTCGAATGGGCGGCTGGGTGGGCGGGCGACTTTGGC
>URCU01000175.1:0-2996 GCA_900546425.1 uncultured Collinsella sp.
CTATTATACCGTACATCTGTTCGTATTTTCTAGAACAGGTATTCTTCGCCACTTAAGCAAGCAAAAGCAATCGTTTGTAGACATCGAGGCCTTTGAGCAGGATTTCCTCGTCAAAGAGCATGGTATCGGTATGCAGAGCGCTCATGGCATAGGCGGGACAGCCACCCGAATCGCTCGGGTTTTCTTGTCCCTCTGGCACGCCCGTGCCCAGCAAGAAGAACACGCCCGGCAGATGGCGCTGATAGAACGCGAAATCCTCGGCGATTAGCAGCGGCTCGTCCACAAGTTGCAGCTCGGACAAGGCAGGCGCAATGCAGGCAAACAGCTCGGGGTCGTTATCGACTGGCGGATAGCCCTCGGCAAAATCGAGATCGTACGTACAGCCCGTTGCGGCGCAGGCCTCATCCAACACGCGCCGCACGCCCTCACGCGCACGGTCGAACATACCGTCCGTAAACACGCGCAGGCTGCCAGCCACATGTGCCTCCCCCGCCACCGCATTGCAGACGGTGCCGGCCTGCAGCAGGCCAAACTTACCAATGCAAGGCTCGTTGGCACCCAGCTCATCCATGAGCTCGCGCTCGGAAACTAAGAACTTGGCCGCCGCCAGCGCGGCATCGTGCGATTCGTTTACGGGAACGCCGTAGGTCTTGGCGATATGGATGCTCGTGCCATGGATATGAATGTGCATCTCGCTTGAGCGCGCCAGCAGCGGACCGGAACAGCTCGCCAACGTACCGGCGGGCAAATCGGGCCATACATGGAAGCCGAAGATGCGATCTGCCCCATAGCGCTCGAATACGCCGCTCTCGCACACTGTCTTGGCGCCGCCGGTCGTCTCCTCGGCAGGCTGGAACACAAAGAGCACGTTGCGCTTGATGGCACCCGGTTGCTCACGAATCGCTCGGTCGACAAAAGTCGCCGCCGCGAGCGCCATGGCCATGTGTCCATCGTGTCCGCACGCGTGCATTTTGCCGGGATGAGTCGAGGCAAAGGCAACGCCCGTTGCCTCCGCGATGGGCAGGGCATCCATATCGGCGCGAATCGCCGTGGCATGCGTAGCGCCCACGCCGGCATCGAAGAAGGCACAGACGCAGCTCGGACACGGATGGGTCACCTCACAAGCGAGCGGCGCCAACACGCCCTCGATATAGGCGATAGTCTGCGGAAGATCGAAGTCGAGCTCCGGGATCCTGTGTAAGTCGCGCCGATAGCAACGGAGTTCTTGGAGCTCGGTCATAAAGGTTCCTTTCATAGGTGCGCGCCAGTTGCCATCTTATTGTGCCGCAAGATTGCCGCACCCTTATTTCCAGCATATCCCTGCATTTTTTAAACGTTATATACGAATACTCTTGTTTGCTAAAGTGCAACGTGGTAGGGTCATTACCACTTGATAGAGGCGCGGGCACGAAGAACCGCGGGCGAGCCGGCAGGCTTTGACCCCGTGGGGAGGCGAAACCCGCCGAACTGGGTTTTTCGGGCACGAACAGCCTGGTGGGCCTGCGGGAAACACCCGCAGGACTGTCTGCAGCAATGCGGGAGCGCTATCCGGACATTGGGTCCACGCTATGCGGATTCGATGCGCCGATGGCGCCGTCTGGATAGCGAGGTTTACGGGACATGGCATTGACCCCCAACGAAGCGTATGCGGCCAAGCAGCCGTTTGTGGACAAGAAAACGCTCGAGCATATCGTCGAGCAGTTTCCCACGCCGTTTCATCTATACGACGAGGCGGGCATCCGCCGCAACATGCAAGAAGTGCGCGACGCCTTTGCATGGAACCCGGGCTTTAAGGAATACTTTGCCGTCAAGGCCAATCCCAACCCGGCGCTCATCTCCATTCTCAACGAATACGGCTGCGGCTGCGATTGCTCGAGTTATACCGAGCTCATGATTGCCCGCTCACTGGGCATCACCGGCCACGACATCATGTTCTCGTCCAACGACACGCCGGCGGCGGATTTTGCCCTTGCAGATAAACTGGGCGCCATCGTCAACTTTGACGACATCAGCCATATCGAGTTCTTTGAGCGCGTCGCGGGCCCCATTCCCAAGACGGTAAGCTGCCGTTTTAACCCGGGCGGCCTGTTCCAGCTCTCTAACGGCATTATGGACAACCCCGGCGACTCCAAGTACGGCATGACCACCGAGCAGCTCTTTGAGGCTTTCCGCATGCTCAAGGCCAAGGGCGCCGAGAATTTTGGCATCCATGCCTTCCTTGCCAGTAACACCGTCACTAACGACTACTATCCCAAGCTCGCACGCATCCTCTTTAAACTTGCCGTGCGCCTGGAGTGCGAGACCGGCGCACATGTCGCCTTTATCAATCTGTCCGGCGGTGTGGGTATCCCCTACCTGCCCGAGCAGCAGGCTAACGACATTCACGCCATCGGCGAGGGCGTACACGCAGCCTACGACGAGATTCTGGTCCCCGCCGGCATGAGCGATGTGGCGATCTGCACCGAGATGGGTCGCTTTATGATGGGCCCCTACGGATGCCTGGTCACCAAGGCCATCCACGAAAAGCAGATCTACAAGGACTATATCGGTGTCGACGCAAGCGCCGTCGATCTGATCCGCCCTGCCATGTATGGCGCCTACCACCACATTACGGTAATGGGTCAGCCGGGCGGCCCTGACAAGACCGCAGCACCGGTCACGAACACGTATGACATCACGGGCAACTTGTGCGAGAACAACGACAAGTTCGCCATCGATCGCGAGCTGCCGCATATCGACATGGGCGACCTGCTTGTAATCCACGATACCGGCGCGCATGGCTACTCCATGGGCTACAACTACAACGGACGCCTGCGCTCCGCCGAGGTCCTGCTGCGCCCCGATGGCTCGGCCGACCTCATCCGCCGTGCCGAGCGCCCGGGCGATTACTTTGTCACGCTCGACGTGCTGCCGAGCGGCCGAGAGCTGCTGGCCAAGTCGCGCGCCGAAAGTGCCCGCCGTCGCGCCCAAGACTGTCTCTTATACACATCTGACGC
>URCU01000176.1:0-2945 GCA_900546425.1 uncultured Collinsella sp.
AGATTACTACGCGTCTCGTGGGCTCGGAGATGTGTATAAGAGACAGGCCTTGGTGGCGTCGGCGTACCTGCTCTTGGCCATATGATCATCCTCCGATTTGGGACATAAATCGTTGCGTGCCCTCAATTATCGCGTGTTCCTGCGGTTTGTGGGCCACGGCATCGCGCCAAATCGAAAGTACCTGCATATCATCACCACGGCGCAACGCCTCACGCACCGAATACTCGGCATCGCTGAACAGGCACGGACGCACGTTGCCATCGGCCGTCAGGCGCAGACGGTTGCAATTCGCGCAAAAATGGTTGGACATGGCGCTAATAAAGCCGACCGTTCCCGCCGCGCCCGGAAAGTGCCAATAGCGCGCGGGGCCCGCGCCGGCAGGAGCGTCGGTGATCTTAAGCGGTTCGAGCTCGCCCAGCCCCACCGCAGCGGCCCCGGCATTGATGCGCGCCCGCAACTCGTCGCTCGGCACGGTATCGCTCGCGTCCCACAGTTCGGGATTGAGCGCAGGCGCATGCGGGTCCACGGCGCAATGCGAGCTCGTGTGCTCGTCGCCGATGGGCATGTATTCGATAAACCGCAGGTGGATAGGGCGATCGACCGTCAGGCGCGCGAGGGCAGCTACATCCTGGTTAAGCCGGCGCACAACAACGCAGTTCACCTTAACGGGCTCAAAGCCCCAAGCCAGCGCCGCATCGATGCCGGCCATGGTCTGCTCGAGCCGACCCAGGCGCGTGATCTTTCCAAACAGCGAGGGGTCGAGCGTGTCGAGCGAGATGTTGACGCGGTTAAGCCCGGCATCTTTGAGCTGCGGCGCCAGCTTGGGTAGCAGGGCGCCATTGGTGGTGAGCGAGATGTCCTCGATCTGCGGAATCGCGCGGATGTCACGAATGAGCGGGATGATACGGCGGCTGACCAGCGGCTCGCCACCCGTCAGACGCACGCGGCGAATGCCTTCCCCCGCTACCAAGCGCACAAAGCGGGCGATTTCCTCGGCGCTGAGCAGCTCGTCGTGTGCGCGGGGCGCCACGCCATCGGCCGGCATGCAATAGATGCAGCGAAAATTGCACTTGTCGGTAACGGCAATGCGCAGGTAGTTAATATCGCGGCCAAAGCCGTCATGTTGCACGAGCCCGTCCACGCAGCCCTCCCCTCGTGCGGCGTTTTATTCTTCGGAAAACATAATACCCCACGAGAGAATCATGCCGACACCCGTACGACAGGACAGGTCGCCTCGAACAAAACGGACCTTCCAAGCCCATCCTCAACACAGACCATCACAACATTCGATGCTTTTCCCGTTTTTGGCAAAAAACGTCGAATGTTGTGATGCTTTGCCTGCCCACGGCACCCCGTAGAAGGACCGGAACGTCCCTAAAGGCCGCCGTCCCAGTGCCGAATCACGAATTCTCGTAGGTCGTTCTGACGTTTCTGGAACGCTTCGCTTCGGTCGCACTTAAGGCCCATAGCGAGCGCGATGGCATTCATCGCCCGATGCAATTGCAGTTGATGGGCAAACTGAGTCCCGGTGAGGACGATCATCCTAAAGCCCAGCGCGCTCAGCACGGTCATACGCTCCGCATCCGACGCGCTGCGCTGTTTATCAAAATGGTCCGAGCCGTTGTATTCAATCCCCGTACCGCTCGCAGGCGCATATACGTCGATCTCGAAATATCCGGCCTTTGCGAGATACCTGAACTCGTTGGGAACATCGACCCGATGGTTGAGCTCGATCTTGGCGTATCCCAGCCCTCCCTGGGAACGTTTTGCTACGACCATGATTGCGGTGGCCGTCTCCATAGGCGATCGCGCGCCATCGTGCACGCGCTTGAGCACGGCGGCCGCGCGTATAGTCCCCTGACGAGATCGGTTCTCATTGCAATAAGCAATCAAATCGGCAACGGTATACCTCTGCCCTATCTCGATATAATCGCCTGTCGACAGATGATTCAAATGGTATCGGGCACAAATTTCGTAGCCATATTCCAACTGCTCGGGCTCGCTCATCCACGAACCCGCTTGGACAAAGCACATGGCCTCATCAACCACTAGAAGGCCCTCTGCCACCTCGATAAGATGACCTGGAGGTACCGGCGCTCCAAACACGTGGCACCTAAATCCAGCCGGCGTCGAGCGCTCAAAATCGAAGTTGACGAGCGTGTCGATATGATCGAGCTCTTCTCGTGGAATACCAAGCGAGACCAGATAGTCGACAACGATCCCAACTGCCGTTGAAGCCCTCAGCCCCTTGGCATCGAGTCCCAATTTGGGCAGGCTCGCGGTCGGTTCTGCCTCGTTAGCAAGCGAGTCCTCATCGTATAGACTGCTTGCTCGCGAGAGCGGCTCGGACGGGCGCGCCACGTTGTGGTACAGCCAGGCAGTCTTATGGGACAGGACGATCGGCAGGTCCATGAGCCCTCCAATGAAGTCGGATAACCAACCTTATTCCCCTGCCCACGGGTCCGCACACCTTCGTGCGCAAGAAAGCGATTCCACCGGTTCGAGTGGCAGAAAAACCATCACAACATTCGATGCTTTTCCCGATTTTGGTAAAAAACGTTGAATGTTGTGATGGTTTGAGGCGAGGTGAGGGGCACAGAGGGCCAAAGCATCGTGCTTGGAGCGTGACTATTTTTTTCACCCCGTCGTCAACACAAACCTTGACTCTACAATCGTTGTAGGGTTTTCACTACACTGGTAGCTAAATGAACCAATCCAGAAAGTACCCCACCCATGGAACACGACCTCACACGCGGCAATGTCCTCAAGACCATCGCGGTCTTTGCCCTGCCTTATATGCTCTCGTACTTTTTGCAGATGCTCTACGGTATGGCCGACCTGTACATGATGGGGCAGTTCAGCGGCGCCGCCGGCATCACCGCCGTGGGCAATGGCGCGCAGACGCTCTATATCATTACCGTGACGCTCGTGGGCCTGGCCATGGG
>URCU01000177.1:0-2923 GCA_900546425.1 uncultured Collinsella sp.
CTTATGCGATCGTCGGCAGCGTCAGATGTGTATAAGAGACAGAAGTACGCTTCCCTCCTCTTTCACGTCACCTTGCTCGCTTAGGGGCGTTTTCGCTGACTTATGCTCAACCAGCGGCGTCTCCGCGCTTGTCAAGAGCTTAGTCATTGGGGGCGTTCTTAAATGACTAGTCGTTGGGGACGTTCTTAAACGACTAGTCATTCAAGAACGTCCCCAATGACTACCCAATGACTACCTGCAGAATGAGCGTGGCTGACAGCCGTGCGGCACCGGTCCGCGTGGCGGCGTATAATCGGCGGCAGATGATTATGACGTTAGGAAACCATGACCGATAGCATGCAGCAGATGGCGCTCGACACGCTCGGCGCCTATTTTGGCTACACCTCGTTTCGCCCGGGACAGGACCGCATGGTCGATGCGATCCTTGCCGGTCGCGATGCGCTGGGTGTTATGCCCACGGGCGCCGGCAAGTCCATTTGCTACCAGGTGCCCGCGCTCATGCTTCCCGGCATCACCTTTGTGGTGAGCCCGTTGCTGTCGCTTATGGAGGACCAGACCCGCGCGCTGCTCGCGGCGGGTGCGCGCCCCAGCTATCTCAACTCCAGCCTTACCCCGGCCCAGCAAAACACCGTGCTCAAGCGGGCGCGCGAGGGCCGTTATCAGCTTATGTATGTGGCGCCCGAGCGCCTGCTCGAGCCGCGCTTTCTGGCCTTTGCGCAGGAGGCCGCGGCCGAAGGCGGCATCGGCGTTCCACTCGTGGCCATTGACGAGGCCCACTGCGTGAGCCAGTGGGGCCAAGATTTCCGTCCCGCTTACCTGCAGATTCGCGAGTTCATTGATTCCCTGCCGCGGCGCCCGATCGTGGCGGCCTTTACCGCTACGGCGACCGAGCGTGTGCGCGCGGACATTCAGCAGATGCTCGGCCTGCAAAACCCAGCGACCGTGGTGACGGGTTTTGATCGCAAGAACCTCTACTTTGGTTGCGAAGAGATGGGCGACAAGGCCAAGACCGCCTGGGTGCGCGACTACGTGATCGCGCATTCGAGCGAGAGCGGCATCGTGTATTGCTCGACCCGCAAGACGGTCGACGCGCTGGCCGCGGAGCTTGCCGAGGCGCTGGGCCCCAGCGGCATTCGCGTGGGTCGCTACCATGCCGGCATGGGCAACGACGCCCGCCGCCAGAGTCAGCGCGCCTTTATCGACGACGACATTCAGGTGATGGTTGCCACCAACGCCTTTGGCATGGGCATCGACAAGCCCAACGTGCGCTACGTGATTCATAACAACGTGCCCGAGAGCATCGAGGCCTACTACCAAGAGGCGGGCCGCGCCGGCCGCGACGGCGACCCGGCCAGCTGTCACTTGTTGTGGAACGGCAACGATTTTCGCATGCGCCGCTTTTTGATCGACCGCGGCGATGCGGCCGACGAGGCGCTCGACGACGAGCAGCGCGCGTGGGCGCTCCAGAACCGTTATCGCCTGCTCAGCCAGATGGAGGGCTACTGCAATACCACCGGCTGCCTGCGCGAATACATGCTGCGCTACTTTGGTGACGAGGCCGCGGCCGAGCATGCGGCAGCCGCCGCGGGCGGCACGGCAGACGACGCCGAGGGCTGCGGCAACTGCAGTAACTGCCTCACGCAGTTCGAGGTCGAGGACGTTACCGATATGGCCCGCGCCGCTGTGCGCTATGTGGCCACGCGACCCATGCGCTTTGGTAAGTCGCTCATCGCCGATGTGCTTCACGGCGGCAACACCGAGCGCATTCGCCAGATGCATCTGGACGAGGACCGCGGCTACGGTGAGCTGTCGAGCGAATCGGTCGGGCGCATCAAGGACATCATCGGGCAGCTGTGCGGCCGCGGTTATTTGGCCACCTCGCAGGGGCAATACCCGGTCGTGGGGCTGGGCCCGCGTGCCACCGAGGTCGAGGATGAGGCGTTTGCCTTTACCGTCAAGCGTCGCGCGTCCAAGCGCAAGGCCTCGGCCCGCGCCCGCCGTGCGGTGGATCTGCTGCGCGAGGAGGCCGAGCTGGATCAACGTCCGCGCGTTGGCGACGATGCCGAGCTGTTCGAGCGCCTGCGTGCCCTGCGCAAGGAGATCTCGATCGAGCTGGAGATGGCGCCGTACATGGTCTTTTCCGACAAGGCCCTGCGCGGCCTGTGCCGCTTGCGCCCGCAGACACGCGACGAGCTGATCCAGGTCAACGGCATTGGCGAGAAAAAGGCCGACGCCTTTGGCGAGCAGTTTATGGCGGCGATTGAAGAATTTGAGTCCGAGCATGCGCGGGATGGGGCATAACGATGGCAGCCGATAGCAAGACCGAACGTTCCGAGCGCGCCGAGGTGTCCGCCGTGCCGCTGTACCAGCAGGTCATGGACGACCTAAAGGGCGAGATTGCGCGCGGCGTGTACGCAGTCGGCTCGCGCATTCCTTCCGAGATGGAGCTCGCGAAGTCCTACGGCGTGGGGCGCATCACCGTGCGCCGTGCCATCGAGGAGCTGTCGCGCGCGGGGTATCTCAGCCGCCAGCAGGGGAGGGGTACCTTTGTGTGCGCTCCCAAGCTCAAGCGCAAGATTCGCCAGAAGGGTGACGTCCAGAGCTTTACTGAGGGTTGTGCTGCCAACGACATGGTGCCGGGTGCGCGTCTGGTGTCGCGCACGGTGGTCGCGGCGACGCGCGAGGATGCGGCGTTCTTTGGCGTGGAGCCCGGCTGCGAGCTCATCGTGGTCGAGCGCGTGCGCACGGCCGACGGCATCCCCGTCATGCTCGAGAACAACGCCTTTGTGCTGGCCGACCATCCCTACCTGCAGACGCTGGCCGACGAGGACCTCACCGATAACTCCATCTTTGCGCTCGTTGCCGAGCATTCGGGCTGTCTCTTATACACATCTGACGCTGCCGACGATCGCATAAGTGTAGA
>URCU01000178.1:0-2912 GCA_900546425.1 uncultured Collinsella sp.
GTTGTTTCATTCAGACATTTCGACCCAAATTGAAGTCAATATAACTCCAGGTCATTTGATGTTTTCATAGATTTACGAAAGAAAAGTACGCGGAATAATTCGACCCAAATTCGACCCACAACGAGCTTGAAAGCGGTCAGGCGGAGCATTACCCTTGGGGTGTGACCCCACGCAGGGCCCACCACCAAGGGTAATGCCCACCCGCCCCAGCCCTTTGCGCCATTCCGCGCAACCGAGCGCGATTCTCAGGCACTTCAGGCAAGGAACACGATGAACGACCGACCTCTCGTCATAGGCAAAGGAACGAAGCAACGCCGCGAGAAATACACGTGGCGCTACCGTCACAGCCTCGGCAAGGATCCGGTCACGGGCAAATACCGCTATTCGCCGTGGCAGACCATACATACCACCAAAAGCCGAGAGGTCGACGCCGCACTTGAAGCCTACAAGGCAGAACTCAACAGCGGCACCTACGTCCAAAAATCGAGGGACACCGTCGGCTCGTACGCAAAAAAGTTCCACGACAACCGCGAAGGAACCATCACGCCGCTCGCCTACTCGACATCCTACTCAATCGAGAACCGGACGCGCACATCACATGCGTGATGCTCATGCTCGACACCGACATGAGAAGGGCAGAAGCCCTCGGGATGACGTGGTCCGATGTCTCCGTCGAGAACAGAAGCATCCTCATTGAGCAGCAGTTCGCGGCCGATCGAAGCGTTTGCTCGCCCAAAAGCAAGAAAAGCGTGCGGAGGATCTCGATAAGCGAGACGCTGACGTCGTATCTCGAATTCTGGAAAAAGGAGCAGGCCCGCGAAATGGAAGCCTTCGGCCTGGAACAAGTCAAAGGCACTCCGCTCGTCCACTCATTCGAACGAACGAAAGACAGGCATCCCCAAGTCAACTTCATGGACCTGAATGGGTTTTCGCGCTGGTTCAGAAACTTCAGCGTCGAGAACGGGTTCGGCAAGTTCGAAGGCGTTCGAACATACCATTATGTGAAGGAAACTGTCGACGGGGAAACGATTTCGAAGCGTTATGAGCATAAAGAGTGGCTCGAATTGAGGGATTACCTCAGGAAGCATCCCAAGGTTCGCGAGGCGAGGCATATCAGCACATATGAGAGCGAGCACCTTCCTTACGGATATTCGGGCCTATCGAGTCACACCGCTACTGCCGCTACTGCCCGCTACTGCCCGCCAGCTTCCGAACCAGCGGGCGGTAGCAGCACCCCGAACATCTCGCCGACAGCGCAGAGAGTCGTCGACCTGGCGGCCAAGGCCGACATCGAGGACGTGATGCTGTGCGACCTGCCCGGCGTCCTGTCCTTCCTAGGGCTGCCACCTGAGACGGAGATGCCGCCGGGCAACAAGGGGAAGACGAAGCTCAAGAAGCTCTACAGGAAGGTGGCGCCGAACAAGGCATACCACTCCGGCGAGCGCGCCAAGGATTTGATCTCGCACCTCGACATGGCAGAGATCAGGGCATCGGCGCCCGTCCAAGAATTGGGATGCAGTTCAATACGAGCTCGGGGCTCTTTTCGTCTAGATTGGGGACGCATGGCCGGACGAAAACAATTTGCGTCTGGTAATAAGCGTACGAAAGCGCAATTTACGTCTTAATTCCGTACGCAAATCAAGACGAAAATCGTTTACGTCTGCTTTAATCCGTACGAAAACGGTTTTCGTCTTGCAGGGCAGTTGCCGTTTCTACAGTTCAACTTCCAGTTCGGCTTTGTGCTCGTAGAGGTAGTCGCGCATGTAGGGGATGGCAAATGAGACCTTGCCGTACGAGGGAGCCTCGATAATCGATTCTCTTAACAGGCGGCTGCGGACGGAACTCACCTGTTGAGGCGTTTTGTTTAGGGCATCGGCAACCATGCTGGTCGAGCTCGTCTGCCCCAAAGATGCCATGCTCAGCAGATAAGCGATGCATGTGGGCGGAATGCGCTGTAGCGCGGGCTCAATCACCATGGCACAGAAGCGTTCGCGTGCCGTTGCAATGCCGCGCTCGGCTTCTTCTTCTCCAATAATCGGTGTATGTGCGCGTCTTGCCAACTGCCATGCGTAGTATCCAACGAGTTGGATCATGAAAGGATAACCTTGCGTTGCCTCGGCAAGTTGGCCGGCAATACCTGGCTGCAACTCCATGCCAGACGCTTCAATGGTTTCCTCGAGGGAGTACGACACTTCGGTTACTGCCACAGCCTTCAGGTCAAAGGGGAGGGCACGGCGCAAAAACGTAAGTGTCTTTCCGTTGATGATGCTTTCAATCATCGAAGGCAGCCCCGCAAAAACAAAGGCTATATCAAGGTCTTCGCCGATAACCTGCTGAATCGCAATGGAGAGCGTTCGGACCTCATCGAGCTCTGCGTCTTGAACCTCGTCGAGAGTGATGAGCAGGCCATTTTCATTCTTGGATATTGTCTGTCTCATGGCGTCGCGTAGCGATGGACCGATTCGCTCAATGTCTATGCTGCCGATGGATATGCCAGCTACGGTGGGCTCAAATCTGGCGTGTTTGGCCTGGAATTTGGGCTGCAGCTGTTCGAGAATGCGTTGGCAAAGTCCCTCGGTTGCGACCTCTTTTATGACCGTCCAGCCACGGCTTTGCGCCAAACGTGAGCACTCGTCAAGGAGGACCGTCTTGCCCGTTCCACGGACGCCGGCTATGCGCATTAGGCGCCCCGGGGCACCAGGCCCGTTGACGAGGCCCTCATTGAATTCTTCGAGCACATCTTCGCGGCCGATAATCGTGGGAGGTGTTTTACCTGCTGTGGGCTTAAAAGGGTTTGTTTGCATGTGAGCCACCTTTGCTCAAGATATAGCAAGATATAGCAAAGTATAGCAAGATATAGCAAAGTATAGCAAGATATAGCAAAGTATAGCGCTGTTCGCGGGTTCTTACGG
>URCU01000179.1:0-2770 GCA_900546425.1 uncultured Collinsella sp.
GTCAGATGTGTATAAGAGACAGAGGGTCGGCAGAGCCTCGCCGTCGATGTCCTCAGCGATGATGAGCAGGCCACGGCCGGCGCGCTGGACAGCCTCGAGAACAGGCATGATGTCCTGAACGCTGGAGATCTTCTGGTCGGTGATGAGGATGTACGGATCCTTCATCACGGCCTCCATGCGGTCGTTATCCGTGACGAAATAAGCGGAGACATAGCCCTTGTCGAACTGCATGCCCTCGACAGTGTCGATGGTAATGTCGAACGTCTGGGAATCCTCGACGGTGATGACGCCGTCCTTGCCCACGACCTCCATGGCCTCGGCGATCTTCTCGCCAACCTCGGGATCACCGGCGGAGATGGTGCCGACGGAAGCGATCTGCTCCTTGGTCTCGACCGGCTTGGCCTGCTTCTTCATCTCGGCGACGGCGGCGTTGACGGCCTTGTCGATGCCGCGACGGATGGCCAGCGGGTTGGCGCCGGCAGCGACGTTGCGCAGACCGTCGTTGACGATAGCCTGAGCGAGCAGGGTTGCGGTGGTGGTGCCGTCACCCACGGTGTCGTTGGTCTTGGTGGCGACCTCCTTCACCAGCTGCGCGCCCATGTTCTCGATGTTGTCCTCGAGCTCGATCTCCTTGGCGACGGAAACGCCGTCGTTGGTGATGGTCGGGGCACCGAACGTGCGCTGCAGAGCGACGTAACGGCCCTTGGGGCCCATGGTGACGGTAACGGCGTCGGCCAGAGTGTTGACGCCCTTTGCGAGTTTGGCGCGGGCATCGGTGTTGAACGTAATGTTCTTTGCCATGGTAGGTAATCCTCCAAAAGAAATGTGACTCGCGTCGCCGTTTCCGAGTCTTATACGGCGGACGCGTTCAAAGACGAATCAGAGATTCTGACGAGACTAGGCCTCGACGACGGCGTAGATGTCGTCGGCGCGCATCAGCAGATACTTCTCGCCGTCGACCTTGACCTCGTTGCCACCAAACTTACCGTAGATGACAACGTCGCCGACCTGAACGTCCATGGGGATGCGCTCGCCCTTGTCGTTGACCTTACCGGCGCCAACGGCAACGATGGTGCCGCGCTGCGGCTTCTCCTGAGCGTTGCTGGCGATGTACAGACCAGAAGCGGTCTTCTGCTCGGCCTCATCGGGCTTGACCAGGACGCGATCTGCAAGCGGCTTCAAAGACGACATGCTTGTTTCCTCCTTTTTGGGCCGCGCGGTTGAGCCGTGCGGGTTAACCCTTTTTGTTTGCGTACGCGTTGAATGGTACCCACGAATGGCGGGTTATACAACACGGAGTCAAAAAATCTTATTTTTTGGCACTTAGATTTTCTGAATGCCGGGGGATAACTTGGCAGTGGCTCCCGTGTGGCGCCGGAGGGGCGGGGCATAAGGTTTATCGCGAGTTCCGCACGAGCCGAAGGCCACTTAATGTGGCCTTCGTGCGAGCAGGACTGCCCGAGCAGGAAACCTTATGCCCCGCCCCTCCGGCGCCACACGGGAGCTGAGTCAACGTTATCGGGCCCGGTATTCAGAAAAGTCAGTGCAGCAAAATGGCGATGCGGATAGCGACATGGGCATGGTTTTCGCCGCGCGCACGGGTCCCCCGGGGAGCACCGTGCATTTTTGGGAGTATTCAGCAGGCCAGGGTAAATGCATACGCGCCGGACATACTTTTTTTGGTCCCAAGGATGCTTTCAGCGGGCGGTTTTGGTCGGTGGGCAGACCCCGTTGGGACAAAAAGGCATGCCTCGCGTCGCACCGGAGCCCGAAATGACGTCAATCTCCACAACGCTACCCGACTGCAGCGGCGCCGGCGGGGCTTGCGTTGCTGAATACTCCGTTTTTTGCACGGCCCAGGCGGGGGTACATCAGGACCAGAAAGAACATCCCAGCCTATTTATGCAATCTGTAATGAAAAGTATGCAAAACACCAAGAGACGGCATTGCTGATGTCCAAATTAAATGCGCGGGGCAGCAGCGCCCCCACCCCACGCTCAAATCAAGCAGAGCAGGGACGCTCATAGCGGGTCCCCACCGATATACAAACGCGGCTCGAGCGCCATCCCAAAATAGGCTGCCCGAGCCGCGCTTAACGGTACGGCATGATTATTAGCGCTCGTAAATCAAGTTGCCTGCCAGGTAGGTGGCCTGAACCTTGGTCGCTTGGAGCTCTTGGGGGTCAACGGTGAGTGGGTTTTGGTCCAGGACTACCAGGTCGGCGTATTTGCCGGGCTCTAGGCTGCCGAGGTTTTGCTCGTCGCCCGCTGCGTACGCGCTGCCAAGCGTGTAGTTGCGCAGGGCCGTTGCCGCGTCGATGCGCTCGCTGGGGAGCCAGCCGCCCTTGGGCCAGTGACTGCGGGGGTCTTGGCGCGTGATAGCCGTGTAGAGCACGTTCATGCTGGTAACGGCTGTGATGGGGCTATCGGTGCCGAAGGCTTGGCGGATGCCGCGCTGCTTATAGGTCGCAAACGGCCACATGATGCGGCTGCGTTCCAGGCCCAGGTCGCGCTCCGGGCCACCCGGGTCGAGCGTGATGTGGCAAGGCTGGCTCGAGGCAATGGCGTTGAGCTTGCGCAGACGATCGATGTCCTCGGGCAGCAGATTCTCCAGATGCTCGAGCGTGTTATGACCGTGCGGGGGCAGACCGTAGAGCTCTGCCGCCTCCTCAAAGATATCGAGCGCAGCATGGATGGCACCGTCGCCGATAACGTGGATGCGCACGGTGTGGCCGCTGTCTCTTATACACATCTGACGCTGCCGACGATCG
>URCU01000180.1:0-2765 GCA_900546425.1 uncultured Collinsella sp.
CTTATGCGATCGTCGGCAGCGTCAGATGTGTATAAGAGACAGCTTTGCTCTAGTTAGGTTGTTATGGGTGGGCGTGACGGCTACTCGTCGCGCTTCTCCTCGTGGCGAGCGGCGGCACGGGCATCGTGAATGCCCTTGATGGCGGCATGGCGGGCGGTGCGGGCGTCGTGCACGGCGTCGCGGGCCTCGGCGGCCGTTGCCTTGGCAGAGCGCAGCTTGGCTGCCAGGTCGGGATTGGTCTCGGCAACCGCGGCGATCGTGGGGCCGTCGAGCTCTTCTTGCGTGGGCTCGGCCAAAAAGTCGATGGCATACTGAGCGGCTACCATGGAGCCCTTGGCGAGCACGCTCTCGTCGATCTTATAGAAGCAGGAGTGCTGGGCATAGGTGGCGCCAATCTGGGGGTTGCGCGTGCCAACAAAGGCGAGCACGCCCGGTACGCGGCGCAGATACTCCGAGAAGTCCTCGCCCGAAAGCGTGCCGCGGTAATGCCCCTCGCCCGCGGGACCCAGGCACTTGAGCACAGCTTGGCGGCAGCGCTCGCTCGAGGCGGCATCGTTTTCGACCTTGTAGTTGGCGATGGTGTAGTCGGTGAGCTTGGCCTCGGCGCCTAGTGCTGCTGCGGTGTGCTCCACGATGCGGCGCATAAGCTCGGGCATTTCCTCGTGCGTCTTGTCGCCATAGGTGCGCACCGTGCCGGCGAGGTAGGCCGTGCCGGCGATAACGTTGCGCGCGGTGCCGCCGTGCAGCTCGCCGACGGTGATGACGGCGGGTTCGTAGGGGCTAATCTCGCGCGAGACGATGGTCTGCAGGGCGTTGACGATTTCGGCGGCAACCATAACGGCGTCGTGGCCGCGCTGGGGCATGGCGCCATGGCACGAGGTGCCGCGGACGTCGATGCGGAACCAGTCGGTATTGGCCATGCGCGGGCCGGGCTCGCAGCTTACGGTGCCGGCATCGACCTCGCTCCAGATGTGCGCGGCGTAGGCGCCGTCGACGCCGTCGAGTACGCCCGTGCCGATCATGAGCTTGGCGCCCTGGCCGTTTTCCTCGCTGGGCTGGAATACGATGCGAATCTCGCCGTGGATGTCATCGGTCATGTGGCGCAGGATTTGCAGCGTGCCGAGCATCATGGCGATATGGCAGTCGTGACCGCAGGCGTGCATGCAGCCCTCGTTGACGCTGGCGAACTCCTCGCCGGTCTGCTCGGTGACAGGCAGGGCGTCGATATCGGCGCGCAGCAGGATACGGCGGCGCGGCGTGCCGTCCTCGCGGTAGGCATCGGGCGCGGTACCGCGGAGCGTCGCCACCAGGCCCGTCTTGAGCGGACGCTCGTAGGGGATATTCATGGCGTCGAGCTGGTTGGCGATGTCGGAAGTCGTGCGCTCCTCGGCAAGGCTCAGCTCCGGGTGCTTATGGAAGTGCCGGCGCTGCTTGATGATGTAGGGTTCAAACTCGGCGGCGATATCCTGGATGGCCGCGGTGACGTCGTCTGCCGCGCGAACCTCGGTTGCCGCCATAATCTGCTGTGCCTTCGTCTTCGTCATGGTCGATTTGCTCCTTGTTGGCTCGATCGCAAAATCGTACAGGCTCTCTCCAGTATGCCACCTGCCGCTGGGGCTGGTAAAGTTGCCGTTTGCCGCTTGGGGTTTTGTTGCAAGGGCGGGGGAGTACACTCGGGAGTGCTGAATTTCCTGCCAGAGATGGGGATGCCCATGCAACATATCGATCGGATTATCCGCTCCAAGAACGTTTTTACCGCCCAAGACGGCATCGATACCGCCCGCGAGCTGGCGATTGCCATTGCGGGCGATCGCATCGTCGCGGTCGGCGCACCCGATGACGTGGTTGCCGCCGCCCCTGCCGCCACGCCGGTGGTCGATTACGACGAACAATTTATCTGCCCCGGTTTCCATGATGCGCACCTGCACTTCTTCCATACCTCGGTCGGTTCCTCGCCGTACATGCTCATGGATATGGGCACGTCAGAGGCGGCACTGGTGCAGCATGCGCTCAAGTTTTCCCAAGGCTTGCCCGATGACGCCTGGGTCGTGACCCAGGGCTGGCGCGATTACCGCTGGGATCCGCCCGAGCACCCTACCAAGGCCTCCCTCGACGCCGCCTTCCCCAATCGCCCCTGTGTTATGTATTCGGGCGATGGGCATACCCTGTGGCTCAACAGCCGCGCACTCGAAGCCCTCGGCGTGACGCGCGACAGCGAGCCTCCGGCGGGTGGCAGCTACGACAAGGATGCAAATGGCGAACTCACAGGTATCGCTCACGAGGCTGCGGCCATGCAGCTGCTGCCGCGCTGTCTTGAGTGGCTGGGCGAGGACCGCATCGCGAGCGCTTACGCCGACCAGATGAAGCGTATGGCCGAGCAAGGCATCACCTCAATTTGCGATATGTCGCTCATGCCCATGCCGGGCTGCGACTTTATTCGCGACGATGTTTACGACAAGCTGCAGGCCGCCGGCAAGCTGGGCATCCGCGCCCATTTGTTTCCCACGCTGCTGGATGACCAATCACGCTTGGAGGAACTCCAGACCCGCTACGCGAACAACGCGCTGCTCTCGGCGCCAGGCTTTAAACAGTTCTTCGACGGCGTGTCGAGCGAGCATACCGCATACCTCACTGAGCCCTATACCAACCCGCGCTTCCCGGGCGACCAGGGTCGCCTGACGGTTCCTGTCGAGCGCATGCGCAAGTTGGTTCTTGCGGCTGTCTCTTATACACATCTCCGAGCCCACGAGACGCGTAGTAATCTC
>URCU01000181.1:0-2745 GCA_900546425.1 uncultured Collinsella sp.
CTTATGCGATCGTCGGCAGCGTCAGATGTGTATAAGAGACAGGTGTCAGCTCGGAGGATATGTATGACGAGGACTAACGAAGCAGAGGTGACGCGCGCCGCAGGCGCCACAACGCCCGCAGGCGACGCCCAGCCCGTCTACCCGCACACGATGCGCCTGCAGCGCTTTTTGGCACGCGCGGGCGTGGCGAGCCGCCGCGGCTCGGAGGACCTGATGACCGCAGGCCGCGTGACTGTTAACGGCGAGGTCGCGACCGAACTGGGCACCAAGGTCGACGTCGACCGCGACAACATCGAGGTTGATGGCATGCCCGTCAAGCTCAACCAGGGCGCCGTGTACCTGATGCTCTACAAGCCGACCGGCTACCTCACCACCATGAGCGAACCGCAGGAGCGCCCCTGCGTGGCCGAGCTGGTCCCGCGCGACCGCTTTCCGGGGCTCTTCCCGGTGGGTCGCCTGGACCGCGACACCACGGGCCTTTTGCTCTTTACCACCGACGGCGACCTGTCGCAGGATCTGCTGCATCCCAGCAAGCACGTCTACAAGACCTATCAGGCGCTGGTGGACGGGCACCTGACCGATCGCGACTTGGAACCGCTCCGCCGCGGCATCGAGCTCGACGATGGCCTGTGCCAACCGGCGATCTGCCGCGTCATTACCGCGCGCGAGGCCGAGGCCGTGGCTCCGCAAGGCGTCAAGCCCGGCACCACTGCCGTGGAGGTCATCATCCGCGAGGGACGCAAGAACCAGGTCAAGCGCATGCTGAGCAAGATACACCACCCGGTGATCCGCCTGCACCGCTGCAACTTCGCCGGCCTGGAGCTCAAGGACGTGGCCAAGGGCTCGTGGCGCGAGCTCACCGACCGCGAGGTGCAAATCCTCAAGGCCGGCGGCATCCCGCCTAAGCAGGCCAGCTCCAAGCGCGCCGCCGCGCCGGCGACCAATACCGCGAGTCGCACGCGTCACCACGGCAGCCACGGCTCCGCGCCCAAGCGCAACACCTACCGCGAGCGCTACACGAGCTAGGCAACTCGCCCCGCCCCAACGTCCGTGAACCATATCAGCACGTCAACCACCGAAAGGAAGCATTGCATGATCGTTGCCATCGACGGCCCCGCCGGTTCCGGCAAGTCCACCATCGCCAAGGAGATCGCCCGCCAGCTGGGCTTTAACAAGCTCGACACGGGCGCCATGTATCGCGCCGTCACCTTCGCCGCGCTCGACCGCGGCATCGACCTGAACGACGAGGCGGCCATCGACGCCCTCGCCGAGCAGATCGAGATTCGCTTTACCAACAGCACCGGCGAGGACACGCGCCTGACTATCGACGGCCAGGACGCATCGGCTGCCATTCGCACCCCGCAGGTGGACGCCAACGTCTCCAAGGTCTCGGCCTACCCGGGCGTGCGCGCCGCCATGCTCATCCACCAGCGCCGCGCCGCCGAGGACCGCGATATCGTCGCCGAGGGTCGCGACATCGGCACCGTCGTGTTCCCCGACGCGCAGGTCAAGGTCTTTCTGACTGCCGACCCGCGCGAGCGCGCCCGTCGCCGCGTGCTGCAGCGCCACCAAAACGATGCTCAGCCGCTCACCACTGAGCAGCTCGAGGCCGAGGTCGATGAGACCCTCGACGCCCTCAAGCAGCGCGACAAGCTCGACAGCAGCCGCGAGGTCGCACCGCTCGTGCCCGCCGAGGACGCCGTGCATGTCGACTCCACCGCCCATACCATCGACGAGGTCGTACGCATTATCGAGGACCTCATCAACCAAAGGAGGTAGCCCATGCGCCTGTTTAAACAGACGCCCGAGGATTACTACAACGCCCCTTATGCCGAGTTCCCCGCGCTCATCCGCGGCACCGTCTTCGTGGTCATGGCAATCCTTTGGGCTTTCTCAAAGCTCATGTGGCGCTGGAAGGTAGAGGACGCCGATCTGTTGTTTGAGCGCCAGGAAGGCCGCGGCAGCGTGGTCATCTGCAACCACACCTCGATGGCCGAGCTCCTGGCTGTAGAGACGGCACTGTTCTTTGGCGGCCGCCGCATTCGCCCCATTTTTAAGTCCGAATTTGCCAAGAGCAAGATCGTACGCTGGGCCTTTAGCCGCGTGGGTGGTATTCCCGTCGAGCGCGGCACCGCCGATATGAAGTGCCTGCGCGCCGCCCAGCATGCGCTGCAGCGCGGCGAGGACGTCCTGATCTTCCCCGAGGGTACGCGCATCCGCTCGCGCGAAATCAAGCCCGAGGTCCACGGTGGCTTTGCGCTCATCGCCCAGATGGGCAAGGCGCCCGTCAACCCACTCGCCATTTGTGGCTGGTCCGACATTACGCCTAAGGGCAAAAAGCTCATGCGTCCCAAGAAATGCTGGATCCGTGCCGGCAAGGCCATCTTGCTATCCGATGCCCCGGCCGAGCTCAAGCGCAAGGAGCGCCTGGCATGGTTTGAGTCCGAGGCCATGAACCGCGTCTACGCCATGCGCGACGACCTGTGCGACGAGCATCCGGGCAGGTTCTAGCCATGGGTGAGAACGTCATGAATACCGCTGCGGCTGTGCTCGGCAAGGTAGACGCCCCCACCATCGAGATCGCTGCCCACGCCGGCACCTGCTACGGCGTGCAGCGCGCGCTCGACATGGCGTTGGCCGCCGCACCGCAGGCAGGGGAGAGCACTCAGGTCCACACGTTGGGTCCGCTCATCCATAACCCCATCGCTGTCTCTTATACACATCTCCGAGCCCACGAGACGCGTA
>URCU01000182.1:0-2704 GCA_900546425.1 uncultured Collinsella sp.
CGAGATTACTACGCGTCTCGTGGGCTCGGAGATGTGTATAAGAGACAGGACCTCGACCTCGTCAAAGCCCTGCGAGGCGCCTGCCTCCTGGCAAATCTGGACCAGGCGGTCGTAGTTGTCGCTGCCATAGATGCCCGGCTCGCGAATGCCGAGCATGTTGAGGTTTGGGCCGTTGATGACGAGTGCTTTCATGGTTGCTTCCTTTGCGGTTGGAAAACCACCACAAAGGTGCCTGTCCCCTTTGTGGTGGTTTTGGTTAGAGAGCGGGTGGGAGGGTGTCGAGGAGGGCTTGGGCGGTGTTGGCGGCGCAGTCGCGTGAGTCGATGATGTAGTCGGCCCAGGCGCGGTAGCGCGGCATGCGCTGTTCCGCCAGCTTATCGATGCCGTCGCGGGCGGTGATGGGGCGGCCCTTGTGGGCGAGTTCATCGAGCTTGCGGTTGAGCATCACGATCTGGCTGTTCTGGTGCAACAGCGGATAGTTCTCGTCACGCGTGACCACGCCGCCGCCGGTGGAGAGCACCAGGCCGCTACGCTTGGAGATGTCGGACAGCGCCGCCGTCTCCTGCTCGCGGAAGGCCGCCTCGCCGCGCTCGACGATATAGTCGGCACAGGGCATGTCGAGGCGTTCCTCGAGGGCGCGGTCCAGGTCGATGTGCTCTCGCCCCGTGCGCAGGGCAATCTGCTCACCCACGCGGGTCTTACCCGAACCCGGCATGCCGATCAGCGCGATGTTCTGTTCGCGGCGCGACAGGCGCTCCGTTACGTCCAGGATGCGCTTGCGCGGGGCGACTTGGCCGGTATAGCGCTCGACGGCCTGTGCCGCTTGGGCCACGAGCATCAGCAGACCGCCGATGCAAGGGATGCCGCGGCGCTCGGCCTCGAGCATCAGGCCCGTGCGGGCGGGGTTGTAGACAATGTCGATAACGCCTTCGAGCGCATCGAGCCCTTCGAGCGTGCAGGGCGCGTCGGGGCAGTGGGGGAACATGCCGGCGGGCGTGCAGTTGACGAGCAGCGCGGCATCGGATTGCTGCGCGATGTTGTCGTAGTTGACCTCGCTCGTGCTACCAACGGGTACAACGATGGCACCCAGGTCTCCCAGCACCATACTTGCCGTGGTGCCGGCGCCACCGGTGGCACCAAGCACGAGGACCTTTTTGCCGGCAACCTCTACGCCCAACTCCTCGACCAGGTACTGAAAACCAAAGTAGTCGGTGTTGTCGCCGCGCAGGCGGCCGTCGGGCAGGCGCGTGATGGTGTTGACGTTGCCCATACGCTCGGCGAGCGGACTCAGCTCGTCCAGGTACTCCATGACGGCGCGCTTGTAGGGGATGGTCACGTTGGTGCCCTCCCATTCGTCGCCCGTCATAAAGGCCGCGAGGTCCTCGGGCTCGCGCTCAAATCGCACGTACTCGAGCCCAGCGAGCTCCTTGTAGATGGTCGGGGTGTAGCTGTGGCCCAGCACGCGGCCCAGTACGCCGTAGGGGCGGGTTGCGGCGGTATCGGTCATCTAGAGCACCTCCGTGTAGCTGCCAAAGTAGGTGAAGCTCTCGCACACGTCGTCGATGGAATCGAGCAGGTCGTCGAGGGCCTTGCTGCCAAAGGGGCAGTCCAGATCAAAGTAGAACATAAACTCAAAATCGCGCCCGGGGATGGGACGGCTCTCGAGCTTGATGAGGTTGATGTTGAGCGCATAAAAGCGCTCGAGCACGCGGTAGAGGGCGCCCGGCTCATTGGCCGTGGTGATCATGAGCGAGGTGCGGTTGGCACCGGGATAGACGCGCGGCTCACGGCTGATGACGACAAAGCGCGTGTAGTTGTTGTCCGAGTCCTGGATGTTGGGCTCCAGCACCTCCAGGCCATAGAGTGCCGCGCAGCTGCGCGATGCGATGGCGGCAACATCGGTGCGCTCGGAGCTGGCGACCATCTCGGCCGACATGGCCGTGTTGGGGTACTTGGTAGCGTGCAGGCCGTGCGCCTCGATAAAGCTAGCGCACTGCGCGATGGCCTGACCGTGGCTGTAGACCTCGCGTATGTCTGCGAGCTTGGTGCCGGGTTTGACGAGCAGATTGTGGTCGATCTTGAGGCGCAGCGAGCGCACGATGTGGAAATCGAACTGGGCGAGCAGGTCGTAGACGGCGTTGACCGATCCGGCGGTGGAGTTCTCGATGGGCAGCACGCCAAACTCGCAGAAGCCGTCGCGCACAGCGCGCATGACGCCCTCGAAGGTCTCGAAAAACGCGATATCGGGCACGTCGAAGAGCTTGCACGCGGCGATTTGACTGTAAGCGCCCTCAACGCCCTGGCAAGCGACGGTGGCAGTTTGAGGGAAGGGCGTGTCGGAGGCTGCAGCCGTGGCGTGGGCCTTTTGCGAGATGGTGATGCCCTTGAGTTCGTTGATGTAGCGCTGCTGCTCGGCCTTGCTCATGCTCATGAGGAGACGGAACAGGGTGATGGTTTGGGCCTCGTAGCGCTCGGGCGCGCGGCTGGCGAGGTTGTTGAGCTTGGAGCGCTCGCGGGCGGGGTCGAAGACGGCCTTGCCCATCTCGATTTTTGACTTGGCGACCTCGGTGGCAATGTCCATGCGCTCGACAAAGCTGTTGAGGAGCGTGGTGTCGATGCCATCGATGGCCTGGCGGATGTCAGCAAGGTCCATAGGGACCCCTTTCGTGAATCATTGCCCGGGGTGGGCGGGTTAGCGCTGGGC
>URCU01000183.1:0-2543 GCA_900546425.1 uncultured Collinsella sp.
GCGTCTCGTGGGCTCGGAGATGTGTATAAGAGACAGGCCCTCGACGAGGCCCGCAAGAACGACGCCGAGACGTTCGACAACCTTGCGACCGCCTATGCTCGCGCCGCGCATATCTCCAAGCCCGAGCTGGGCGTGGAGTACGACCGCAGCCTGATGGGCGAGGTCGAGCTCGCGCTTGCCGATGCCTCCGAGGCTGCTCAGACCGCTGTAGATGCCGCCCTCGCTGCCGAGGATTACCCGGCCGCATTTGCTGCCCTCGCCGCCCTGCGCGCGCCCATCGACCGTTTCTTCGACGAGGTTATGGTCATGGACAAGGACGAGCAGCTCCGCGATAATCGCCTTAAGCTGCTCAACCGCTTCGAGGCCGTTTTCTCCGGCATCGCCAACATCGGTGAGCTTGCCCGCAAAAAGTAAGCCAGCCTGCGCATAAGCTCAAAAGGAGCCCCGCATGGATTGCCCGGTCACCGCTCGTCCCACCGTTATCGTTATCTCCGACTCGCTCGGCGATACCGCTTGTGAGGTGGTGCTTGCGGCGTCCGGGCAATTTGATGAAGGGGCTTTTCATCTCTTGCGCCTGCCCAAGGTGAACTCTGTGGAGCAGGTTAAATCGTTTGTGGGCCCGCGTGTCGATGCAGACCATCGCGATATTGCCGTGTTCCATACCATTGTCGATCCGGCGCTTCGCGCCCGCGTGCTCGATTACCTGGGTATGCTGCATATCCGCTCGGTCGACCTGATCGGCCCGACGCTCGCCGTGCTGTCGTCGCTCATTGGCGTGCCGCCCAAGGGCGTCGCGGGCGTGATTCACAAAACCGATGACCGCTATTTCCATCGTATCGAGGCCATGGAGTATTTTGTTGAGCACGACGACGGGCGCGGTTGCGACGATCTGTCGGGTGCCGATATCGTGCTGCTGGGCGTATCGCGCACGTCCAAGACGCCGCTGTCGATGTATCTGGCCTATCAAGGTTACAAGGTTGCCAACGTCCCTCTGGCGCACGGCATGGAGCCGCCGAAGTCGATTTACGAG
Organism: uncultured Collinsella sp.; assembly: GCA_900546425.1. GTDB lineage: Bacteria > Actinomycetota > Coriobacteriia > Coriobacteriales > Coriobacteriaceae > Collinsella. Next base: position 1,031 of record URCU01000183.1, read on the forward strand.
GTTGACACAATGCACCTGTTCGGCCTGATTTCGACCGTCGATGTGATTTCCGAAATTCGCGATAGCCGCTTGGGCGATGACTACGCTCGTGCCGTTGCCGGCTCCTATGCCGAGCCCGAGAGCGTGCGCAGCGAGCTCGAGGAAGCCCGTGCGCTCATGAAGCGCCTAGGCTGCTTTGTGGTACGTACCGACGGGAAGGCCATCGAGGAGAGCGCCTCCGAGATCATCAGCCACTTGGAGGAAATCCAAGAAGCCCGCGCCCGCCGCGCCGCCCGTCGAGCCCAACAAAGCTAGCTTATTGGGGTAGCTAAAAAGCTCCGTCTAAAAAGACTCACTAAAAATAATGCACGATAATGGTAAAGCGATTTAGCAAATTACTTGCATTTGACCTGCAAGTTTATTGAAGTGGTATCTTCATAAGGTAACCACCTTTACCTACCGTTTACCGCCAGTTTTAGCACGTTTACCAAACCGCGCATCCTCTGCTTAAGGCCGCTCAAAACCCGCCGTATAGTTCCCTCACGGCCCGCATCTGGCGGGTCGATTCGTTACCACGGTCGTGCGCGTAAGTGCATGGAAGGGGAAGTATCGTGAGCGATTGCAAGAGGGTTTACCGTTTTGGAACCGACGCCCAGGGCACCTGTGTCACTGAGGGCGACAAGTCCATGAACTTCGTGCTTGGCGGCAAGGGCGCAAACCTTGCCGAGATGAGCCACATCGGCCTGCCGGTTCCCGGTGGTTTTACCATTACCTGCCAGACCTGTGTCGAGTACTCCGGTGCCGGCAACGTCTGGCCCGAAGGCGCGCTCGATGAGATCGTTGCCGCCGAGGAAGACCTCGAGTCCCGCTGCGGCAAAAAGCTCGGTGACGCCTCCGATCCGCTGCTCGTGTCGGTTCGCTCGGGCGCTCCGTTTTCCATGCCCGGCATGATGGACACGGTCCTCAACTTGGGTCTCAACGACGACTCCGTTCAGGGTCTCATTGCCCAGACGCAAAACCCGCGCTTTGCTTGGGATAGCTACCGCCGCTTTATCCAGATGTTTTCCAACGTCGTCATGGGCGTTGACGCCGACCTGTTCGAGAACGCCCTGACCCAGGCCCGTCTGGTCGCCGGCGTTCGCGTCGATTCCGAGCTTTCGGCCGAGGACCTGCAGGAACTCGTCGAGACCTTTAAGGGCATCTTCTCCGAGAACGTCGATGCCGCCCTGTATCCCGAGCTCGAGGTCGCCGATGGCAAGCCCGTCTTCCCGCACGACCCGGAGCTTCAGCTACGCCTTGCCATCCAGGCCGTCTTTGGCAGCTGGATGAACGAGCGCGCCTGCATCTACCGCAAGCAGCATGGCATTTCCGACGAACTAGGCACCGCCGTTAACGTGCAGGCCATGGCCTTTGGCAACAAGGGCGAGACCTCTGCGACGGGCGTCGCTTTTACGCGCAACCCGGCCGACGGCACTAAGGAGTTCTACGGCTGTCTCTTATACACATCTCCGAGCCCACGAGACGCGTAGTAATC
>URCU01000184.1:0-2470 GCA_900546425.1 uncultured Collinsella sp.
GGAGTCGGTCTTGAGCAGACGGATAAAGAGCGTGGCGGCGCTGACGGTGTAGGCGATAGCGGTGGCGATGGCGACGCCCGCGACGCCCCAGTGGAGTACGGGGACAAAAATGAGATCCAGGCCAATGTTGAGGACGGTGGACACGGCAAGCGCCTGCAGCGGCATGCGGGTGATGCCGACGGAGCGGAAGATCGCGGCCTCAAAGTTGTAGAGCAAAATCGAGGGCAGGCTGAGCAAAAAGACGCGCAGGTAGAGCGAAGCGAGCGGCATGGTTTCGGCGGGAACGTTGAGCGCGGCGAGCATGGGCTCGGCAAAGATCTCGCCCAGCGCGATGACGACAAAGCCTACAAGCGCCATCAAAATCGAGGTGTGGACGGCGCGTTTGACCATGTTCTGATCATTGCGGCCGATAGCATTGGCGATGACCACGTTGGAGCCAAGCGACATGCCAATAAACAGGTTGAGCATAAGACTGGTAAGCGGGACATTGGAGCCGACCGCCGCCATGGCGAGGGTTCCCTGGTCGCCCGAGAAGTTACCGATGATGACCGTGGCGATGAGGTTCGACAGCTGTTCCAAGATGCTCGTGGCGGCCACGGGGAAGGCGAACAGGGGAATATTGCGCCACAGCGAGCCGGTGGTCATGTCAATGTGCTTAGATACGGTATCAGCCATACGCTCTCAATCTCTAATATGCTCTTTCGTGCTCATTTGTGCAGACGATGATACTCCTAATCGACTAGTCGTTGGGGACGTTCTTAAACGACTAGTCATTTAAGAACGTCCCCAATGACTAGGTGGGGAAGGCGTGCGACAATGGTGGGCGTTGTGTTGTTCGCGCTAAGGAGTTGCCATGTTGTTGTGTCCCGTTTGCCATGAGCCGTTGGCGGACAATGAGCGCGGTGCTGCATGCGCGGGCGGACACCGGTTTGACCGTGCGCGCGAGGGCTATCTGTACCTCCTACGCTCGTCCAAGAGCGGCGATTCCATGGGCGATCCCAAGTCGCAGGCGCGCAGCCGACGTGACTTTCTGAACCGCGGCTACTATGCGCCGTTGCGCGATGCGATGGTTGAGCTGGTGCGCGAGCGGGTGTCTGGACGTGCCGCGTCTACGAACTGTCCCATGACGCTGCTCGATATTTGCTGTGGCGAGGGCTACTACACCAGCGCCATGGGCGCGGTGCAGGGCGTGGACGCTTACGGGTTTGATTTGGGCAAAGAAATGGTGCGCCTGGCCGCCAAGCGCGGCGATGCGACCTACTTCGTGGCCAACATGAAGGACATCCCCGTGGCCGATGGCGCCTTCGATATGGTGACCGAGCTCTTTGCTCCCTTTAACGAGCGTGAGTTTGCCCGCGTACTGGCGCCAGAGGGCTCACTCTATACCGTGGTGCCGGGTGCCCGTCATCTGTTTGGGCTTAAGGAAGTGCTCTACGACACGCCATATCTTAATGACGAGAAGCTGCCGCAGACCACCGAACTCGAGTTGGTCGGAACGCGGCGGGTGTCTGCGAACATTACGCTCCAAACCCAGGCCGACATCGAGGCGGTGTTCCAGATGACGCCGTACTACTACCGCACGCGCCCTGCCGATAAAGAGCGCCTGGCAAACTTGGACACCCTTCAAACCGACATCGACTTCATCATCGCCGAGTACCGCCACAGCTAACAACCTGCCAAAAAGGGACAGGTTTGTTTTGGTAGGTTTTATCTGGGCAAACGTAAAGGGCCGACCGCGGAGATGCGCGATCGGCCCTTTTTAGTTGCTTGGCTGCAGAGCTTATGAGAAGCGAGCGCTTACAGGCGGTCCTTGTTCTCGGCCTTAACGGCGTGTGCCTGCTGAACAAAGAACAGGTCGTAGACCACGATGACAAAGGCGATTATATTGACGGAGCTGCCGCCGAGTGCGGGAAGCGTGAGCACGGCTTGGAGGAGCGTGGCTGCCGCGGCAACGATACCGAGCTTAAATGCGCCGTCTACCTGCGAAGGCTTGTTGGCGCCCTTGATACCGGCGACGCCTGCGGCAAGGTCGACGAGGCCCTTAACAATCACCACAACAGCGGCGAGTGTGGCGTTCGATCCGTAAGCGGATCCAAAATTGCCGGTAACAATGCCGGCAATTCCGATGACGAGGCTGGCGATGCCCAGAACAAAATAAATCAGGGCAAGGATTTTGAGTGTCTTGCGAGCAGCGCTCATAGCTGGTCCTTTCGATGCGGGCGCGGAGAATCTGTCGCGCCCAGGTTACGGCACATATCGTGAAGCACATTGTAGTTCAACGGGACGATGCATGCGTTTGAAAGCGTCTCTTGCCTGTACGGTCCAACCTTTCAAAAAGGAAAGCTGGACGTAAGCCAAATCGATGGCAGCCCATGTGCGGCGCTGCGATGATGAGGCCGTAACAAGGAGCTGGTCTCAAGGAGGAGCCATGATGTACGGAACAGGGCAAGTGCTGTCTCTTATACACATC
>URCU01000185.1:0-2398 GCA_900546425.1 uncultured Collinsella sp.
AGAGACAGGTCATGCGTGACCATGAGCACGGTGGCGCGCAGGCGGCGATTGAGGGCCTCCAGGCTCTCGAGCAGCAGGCGGGCGCTCTTGGAATCGAGGGCGCCGGTGGGCTCGTCGGCCATGATCATGGTGGGGTCGGTGACGAGCGCACGAGCCGCGGCAACGCGCTGCTGCTGACCGCCGGACATCTGGTAGGGATACTTGTCGAGCACCTGACTGATGGACAGGCGCGCTGCCACATCCTGCACTCGGGTCGAGATCTCTGCCGAGTTTGTGCGGGCGATGGTGAGCGGCAGAGCGATGTTCTCGCGTGCCGTGAGCGTATCGAGCAGGTTGGAGTCCTGGAAGATAAAGCCGAGCTCCTCGCGGCGGAACTGCGAAAGCTTAGCCTGCTTCATGCGCGTAACGTCCTGCCCGTTGATGCGGATGGTGCCGCTCGTGGCGCTATCGATGGTCGACACGCAGTTGAGCAACGTCGACTTGCCCGAGCCCGAAGCGCCCATGATGCCGACGAATTCGCCGCGGTTGACGGTAAAGCTGACGTCATTGAGCGCGCGGGTCACGTTGCCCAGCGCTCCATATACCTTTTCGAGATGCGCGACCTCCAGTACCGGGGTCGCCATGTGCGTGGTTTGCATACCGAGTCCTTTCTTGCAATTAGTCTACGGCATCTATAGTCGCAAGAAGACGAGTCGGCTACCATCGATATGGCTTACGCTTGCCTTACCGTTGTGTAAGGTACGGGTAGCTACCCTGCCACGTGTTAATGTTGAGAGAGGACTCCTGTTGAAGACTGTTCATGTTGCCGCTGGGATCATTCGCAAGGAAGGATCCGATGAGCTGCTTGCCGTGCAGCGCGGCTATGGCGACATGCAGGGACTTTGGGAGTTCCCCGGTGGCAAGCTCATGCGCGGCGAGACGCCCGAGGACGCCGTACGCCGCGAGCTCATGGAAGAGCTGCAGGTAAAAGTCACCAACCTGCGCGATTTCTATACCGTTGAGTACGACTACCCCGATTTTCATCTCTCCATGGAGTGCTACTACTGCTCGCTCGCCGATGAATCCGATGAGCCCCAGAAGCACGACCGCCAGCTCGATATCCGCTGGATTCCACGCACCTCGCTTGCCACCGTTGAGTGGATGCCCGCCGACAAGGGGCTCATTGATGCCCTGATTGAGTTGAAGGAAGATCGGCTTGAGTCCAACGGCACTGCCAACGACGCCGAGGCCGCCACGGCGGACGAGCCTGCTACCAAACCCAAGCGTACACCTAAGCGCCGCAGCAAGAAGCGTCCCAAGCCCGGTCTGCTCGACGGCATCGATACCTCGGACCTTTCCGCCGACGAGCGTGAACTGGTGCGCCGTCGCGCCGCTATAAAAAAGTCCATGAAGGGCAACAAGCGTGCGAACACCAAGCCCGAGCTGCTCGTTCGCCAGCGCCTGCGCGCCGCGGGCCTTACGGGCTATCGCTTGGAATGGAAGGTTCCCGGCAAGCCCGACATCGCCTTTCCCGGGCGCAAGATTGCCATCTTCGTCAACGGCTGCTTTTGGCACCGCTGCCCCAAGTGCAATCCGAGCCAGCCCAAGCGCAACGTTGAGTTTTGGGAGGCAAAGTTCCGTCGCAACGTTGAGCGCGACCGCACCGCCGTGGCAGCACTCACTCAAATGGGCTGGACGCCCATAACCATCTGGGAATGCGAACTCAAAAAGGACCGCATCGACGCCACCATGGAAAAGGTCATCGAGCAGGTGCGCGCCGCAAAGCCGCAGCGCTAACAGCGAGCATTCACACGCCCCGCACGTCCGCGCCACATCCGCACCACAAACCTTAGAAAGCCCTTAAGCTCAAAACCTTTCAAGAGTGTTACTCGATGGCTTTGACCTGCGGTTTCATCGTAACATCAAACCAGGTTAAGCCTTTCTTTAGCGCTTCTTTGCGACAGCCGCGGCATAATACTGCCAACGCACGGGGCCTAGCAGCACACCCCGTGCGCAACCTTTTGGTGGACATCGAGGAGGCCGCATAAGCATGCATTCTTCCAATGACGCAGCACAGCAGCCATCCCTAAAACATGCAGACCTTTTCTCCTTCCCCCCGACACAGAGAGACGGCCTCCTCGACTCCACCATCGCAAGCAAGACCCGCTCGCAGGACCAGCGACTCAACCTGAGAGCGTCATATGAACGGCTCCTCGACGCGCTGAGCGTAAAACCGCTCAAGCAGGCAGAAGCCTTTTAGCAGCACTCCAGCTGCAGCTACAGTTTGAGTCGGGCCCGGATTTTCACCCCTCAAGACAGAGATGAAGTCCGGACCCGACCCTCTTTTTTTCATGGAGCCTATACCCTGATGTAGAAAGACCCCCTCATAGGCTGTCTCTTATACACATCTGACGCTGCC
>URCU01000186.1:0-2351 GCA_900546425.1 uncultured Collinsella sp.
AGACAGCCTTTATAGAACATACCGCGATAAGTATATGCGCCCACCGGTTGGGGCGGGCGCATAGGCGCGTTTCTTTCAGTATCGAAAGGTAGGTGTCGCTGAGCTTTGTTGCGTTGCGCGTGACGTGCTACGAATGCACGACTACGCACAGACCGACTTTGATGCAGTCGTGGAGTGCCTTGGCATCGGCTAGGCGCAGGTTGATGCACCCGTGGCTACCGCACCACTTATACGATTCGGCATTATCGAAGCTATTGTCGTTTTGCCACGTAGCGTCGTGGAAGCCAACCATGTTGCCCTCAAACGGCATCCAGTAGCTCACCGGGCTCTCGTATTTGGGCTTACCGGTCTTGGGGTCCTTGGCGCCGATAAGCTTGGTGGCGCCGTCGTTGCTGTTGATCTGCCACACGCCCTCGGGGGTGGCGTCTTCGCCCGGTTTGCCGGAAATAAAGTTGGCCTCCCACACGATATTGCCGCCCTCGTCATAGTAGCGCGCGTGCTGCTCGGACAGGTCGACGTCGATATACGCTTTCCAATCGGGCTCGCCCTTGGCGGTAAAGGTGTCGGCCTTCTGGGAGTAATTGATCTCAATCTCGCCGGTCTGCTTGTTGTTAATAGCATCCTCGACCTGCTTGGCAAGCGTGCTGCTATCGATAGACCAACCAAAGTCACCGCCTTCGACGGCACATTGCTTGCCATCGGCGCGCGTCCACCAACGAGTGGAGCCCACGGTGTTAAAGCCATTGGCGAGGTCTGCTGCCCAGTTGCTGATCTGGGAGGTGTCGAGTGTGGGGTTTGCAGGGTCGGCAAAGCTGATCCACTGCAGCACCGAGCTGCCATCGACCTTGCCGGCATCGTTGCCGTTGAGCTTAAGGGTCACGTTAACGCCCAGGAAGTTGTTGGCGGCATCGCATGCGGCCTGGATCTGGTCGTTGGTGAGCGTGCCGTTGAGCGGCTCGTAGGCATCGTTTCCGAGCTTCGTAAGATCGACGGTCTCGGACAGCGACGCGAGCTCGATCTCCGCATACTTAATGACATGCTCGCGGTTGAGCTTTTCGTTGGAGCGGGCCTTCTCGATCGTGAACTTGCCCGCCTTCTCGTCGTAGGAGCTCGATGCCTCAAAGGTACCCGTGCGGCCCTCGTTGAATGCGTCGATGGCGGCACCCAGATCCTCCTCGAACTGCTTTTGGTCAAAGGCGTCCGAGAGCATGGACAGGTCGACGTCCTGTTCCAGGTCGATGGTGCCGTTTTTGGTCGCGCTAACGTTCTTGCCGCCGAGCGAGGCAATCAGGCGCGAAGGCCACAGCAGCGGCTCGTTGCTGCCGATAATCTCGTGGGCAGCTGCCTCGCCGTCGACGATGGGCTCGTCGGATTCGGGCTGATAGGTCCAACTAAAGTCTTCACCCGAAACGGTGAGCTTGTAGTGCTTCCACGCTGAGTTGACCTTGGTAGCGGCGGATGAGGCGTTGGAAAACGAGATATCGACGCCGGCGATGGTGGTGTTGGGGTAGGCAATCTGCGAAAACGCCACGACGCCCACGATATAGACGATAGCGACAAGGCCGAGGACGACGAAGAACGCTGTCTTGCCACCCGTCTTATTGCCCTTTGCGGAGCGGTTGTTGGCGGGGCCGCGGTTGTTGGAAACTCGAGTGTGCGAAGGGCCCTGGTTGTGACCGGCGCCATGTGTGGAACGCTGCTGACGCTGCTGATGCTGCTGATGCTGCTGATGCTGGCCCCGATTGGGGCGTGGGGAGGTATTTGCCGCGCCGCGCTGTTGGCCTTGGTCTGGCGCGACGGGACGCGGCGATTGGATGCCTCCGGGCTGCCTGCTGGGCTGTTGCGGATTGGGGATCAGTTGGCTGCGGTCGATTTGCGACATCGTGTATATTTCCTTCGAGTTTCGCTTTGCGGCTCATCGTGTTTTAACTGGGCTTGAATTATAGCGATTACGCAGGTGCTTGTGTTACGAAAACAGTGGCGATAAACGATAGGTGGGACATATGTCCCACCTATCGTTCGCTTTTGCTCACTATCCGCATATTCCGCATTTCGCGCACGCCGAAAGCGCTGCCGGAGCCTGCGCGATGCCGCCCTTGGCCGTCTCGCGCAACGTGGCGGGCAGGGCGTGGCCCACCGAGAGCATGACGTGTGCCATCTGGTCAAACGGCACCAGGCTCTTGATGCCGGCGAGGGCGAGCTGCGCCGAGCTGAAGGCCGCGGCCACGCCGATGGCGTTGCGGTTTTGGCAGGGCACCTCGACAAGGCCGCCGACGGGGTCGCAAACGAGGCCCAACAGGTTGCTCAGTGCGATGGAGCTGGCGTCGAGCGCTTGCTCGGGCGTGCCGCCC
>URCU01000187.1:0-2229 GCA_900546425.1 uncultured Collinsella sp.
GCGATCGTCGGCAGCGTCAGATGTGTATAAGAGACAGGTATAGCGCTGTTCGCGGGTTCTTACGGTGGTGCTATTTTCCGAATGCCGCGCGGATAAAGCGCTGGGCGAACAGCTTGTTGGCGACGTTGATGACATGGCCCAGGAACAGTGCCGAGATGGCGGTCGTGACGCCAAAGCCGCCCAGGTTGTACATAAAGATCAGCGACAACGCGAGCGAGGCGGCGACATGTGAGCAGTCAAACACGACTTTTACGTCACCAAAGCGGCGTTTAAGCTTTTCGGCAATGACTTGCACCAAGCCGTCGGGCGCGTTGGGGACAACGCCCATGTTGACGACGAGACTTACGCCAAATGCGGTGACAGCGAGGGAGAGCAGCATGGTCGCAATCTGTGTGGGGAGTGCCGTGGGATGCAGTGGGTTGACCGCCATGAAGAGGTCGGTCAAGCCGCCAATCAGCGTTGAGAAGAACAACTCGAGCAGGATGCGCGGCTGGAACTCGCTTCGCAAGATGGCTAATTGCGCCACGATGTAGGCGACGTAGGTTGCGGTGATCCAAAAGCCGAGCGTCTTGCCAGTGAGCATGGATAGGGTTGTGGCAAAGCACGTGAGCGCGGCGACGCCCAGGCCGGATGCCGTCTGGAGACTCATACCGAGTGCCAGTACTGCAACGCCCACAAGATACATCAGCATTCTGATGACGGTATGGCACCAGTCGATGTTCTCGCCATGCATGATGATGAGCGGTCGCATGTTGCTACCCGTCCTTTCGATTGTGTGAAAAAGCTGACCCGGGCCGGCAAAAGAGGGTTATCGGAGGCACTGCTGCAAAAGCAGAAAAGCCGGCCCCACGGTCAGTCGTCTAGGAAGTGTCTCGCTGTGCCGGAATGGGACTAAAGGTCCAACGAGACGGGAAGAAAGCAAATGGCATTGCGTGGGCGATAAGATGCCAAGATGGTAGGGTGTGTCTTAGCATCCTATTGCCCACGCTCAACGAAATCGGTTTCGTTTGAGCCTAAGTATACGCACGGGATTTTATTTGCGAAGAGAAAAACAATAAAAAGGTGAACGTTCACCTAATCGCAACAACTCGTTGGCTGTAGTTGCGGTGGAATAGTTCCTGTTTTTGCTGCTGAAGGCCTTGAACAGGAACTATTCCACCGCAACTTATGAGGGGGCGGGGGATGCGATAGTATTGCATGGTGGTATTCGACTAACCGAGGACTTATCCGAGGGCTTTATGGAACAGCACCAGCATTATCAGAGCCTGCAAGACCAGGCGTACAACGCATTGCGCTCCAAGATCATCTATGCCGAGCTCAGGCCCGGCACGCGTCTTTCGGCGATTGGTCTGGAAAAGGAGACGGGAATCGGGCGCACGCCCATTCGCGAGTCCTTTGTGCGCCTGCGTGAGCAGGAGCTGGTGGAAACGCGTCCCAAAAGCGGCACCTATGTCTCAAAAATCAGCATGGAGCGCGCCGAGAACGCCTGTTTCTTGCGCGAAAAACTCGAGAGAAGCGTGCTCATTAAATGCTGCTCTGCCGCCACACCCGAGCAGAAGTGTCGGCTCGAGCAGATTCTTGCCGAGTCCGAGTCGCTCGACCATAGCGAGACGCGTCGTTTCTTTGACCTGGACAACCTGTTCCATGAGACATGTTTTGAGATTGCCGGTCGTCACATGTTGTGGGATTGGATGAAGAGCATCAACACGCATTTTGAGCGATATAACTGGTTGCGTATGGTGTCGCAGGATTTGGATTGGGAGCCGATTCGTCGGCAGCATCGCCGGATTCTCGAGGCCATTAAGAGGGGCGATACCGACGCGGCGAGCTATCTGGCAGAGACACACCTGCACCTGATGCCCGAAGAGCAAGGTCCGGTTATCGCCTTGCATCCCGACTATTTTGAGCTGTCCAAAGACTCGTTCATCTAATCAATCCCCATATAAGTTGCGGTGAAATAGGGACTGTTTTGCGGCCTAGGTGGCGCAAACAGTCCCTATTTCACCGCAACTGCGTTGGGGCGTAACCGGGGCACAAAGCTGCGGCGCCGCTTGGAGGAAAAGACCGGAAGCAAGGGCCCATTCCTCCAGACGGCGCCGCAGCTGTTTTGATGGCTCGGCTTTTACCGAAGTGGCTCAGTTGAGCGCGACTGCCAGCCGATTATACAAAGCGGCTCGGGGGCGTGTCGCTTCCGTCACGTTCTATCAGCATACAAGCTGTCTCTTATAC
>URCU01000188.1:0-2143 GCA_900546425.1 uncultured Collinsella sp.
GGCCGTCACGGTGTTGAGGATGGCGAGCGCCGCCACAGCGTCGGCCTTAAACTCGCTGCCGCCGTTAAAGCCAAACCAGCCAAACCAAAGCAGACCGGCGCCCAGCGCCACAAACGGCACGTTATGCGGACGATAGCTCACCATGCCAAAGCCGCGACGACGGCCGAGCATTAAACAGAGAATCAGACCCGTGAGACCCGACGAAATGTGCACCACGTCACCGCCGGCAAAGTCGAGCGCGCCGATAATGTCACCGATAAAGGAGCCCTCGCCGCCCCAGACCATGTGGGCGAGCGGCGCATAGACCACAAGCAGCCAAATGCCCAGGAAGGCCGTCATGGCACCAAACTTAACGCGGCCGGCCAGGCTGCCCGTGACGATAGCAGCCGTGATCATGGCAAAAGCCATTTGGAAGGCGATGTTGATGACCTGAGGGTAGACGGTGCCGTCCGACGCGGTGCCCTCGGCCGCCTGCAGCACCTGGCCGAGCACCGGCAGGCACAGCAGCTGGTCAAGGCCTCCAATTAACGGACTCGAACCGTCGCCGCCATAGGCCAGCGACCAGCCGGCAACAATCCACAGCACACCAACCAGGCCAATGGCGCCAAAGCACATAAGCATGGTGTTGATGACATTTTTGCGCCTGGACAGGCCGCCATAGAAAAACGCCAGACCCGGTGTCATTAAAAACACGAGCATGGTGCAGATGAGCATAAACGTTGTCGATCCCGTATCGTACATTCGCTCCCCCTTGGTCGCATGAACGTTATCGGCGCCCATAATGCGGCCGAGGGGCAACTGGTGTAGACCAGATACGGCGTTGTTAAACGCGGCGTTGTCGAATGGAAACGGTGCCGCAATCTTGGAAACGGCGCGGCAACGGGCGCGAAACGAACGGGAAATACGCGAGCAAGGAAGCCGTGAGCGCGCCCGTCTCGGCTAGCGCCGGAACAGCTCGCGAGCTCGGTCGCGGAGATTAGTTGCTCGAATGACACCTTCGTAGCGATTGATGCGCAGACGCGGGAAAGCGTTAAAGAAACGTAGGTCGCGGCGGCTGAGTGACACGCTCGGCACCGGACGGCTCATGCGCTTGCCGGCAAGGCGACGACTGAGTGACGGACGCGGCATGCTCGGCGCGGCATCGGCCACGCGGCGGGCAGCGAGCGCCAGGCCGCGAGCACCATCCGAGATAAACGTCGGCATCGAAGCTTTCTCGCGCAGGGCATCGAGCGTTGCATCGCCCAGCTCCGCCAGCCACGCGTTAACGGCGCGGCTGCGGATGTGCGTCTGTGCCACCGAGTCGATCGCCGAATCGGGAATACGTTCGAGCATGGAGTCTGACGCATCGGCAAGCGACTCGTTGATGCGGTCGGCAAGATCGGCCCGGACGCGCTCCAGCTGATCGGACAGACGCCGCCAGCTCGCCAACGAGCACACCGCGTCAACCATCATCGCGACCGCGACGATAAAGGCGGACAGCCGCACAATCAGCACCGGCAGATGGGCAAGCAGACCCAACACCGCCGGCTCCACCACGCGACAAATGCACAACGCACCCAGGCCAAACGCGCAGGCCCAGTACAGGCAGATGCGCCCGTGCAGGTTAAACGGCAGGTGCGAATAGTCCCAAAAGCGAGCGCCCGTTGTTTTTTCCAGCAGCACGCCCACGCTGTACTCAATCACGCTGCATACGAGCGCTGCCGCGACAAACTGGCTCGACGCGTCAGGAATTCCGCGCAACAGCAGCCAGCAGGCAATGCCGCCCGCGCCATAGATGGGGCAGCACGGTCCCAGCAAAAAGCCGCTGTTGGCAAAGCGTCCGTGGTTGAGCATGGCGCATACCGTCGATTCCCATGCCCAGCCGCAAAAACCGTAGAAGGCGAACGAGAGCACCAGCGCCGAAAGCGGACAAGCGGCAAGCGTCGCGCCGTCAAATGCCATGTCGATCGCGGTCCCCACCGTCTACCCTCTCCTCTTTTCACTCGATTCGCTGCTCACGCCATCGTCCGCCTCGTCCTTGCGCCGCAGGCGGCCGGCGACCGTCTCGCGCAGCGCACACCATTTATCCGCCAGGCACACAATCCAAGCCTCACGACACGTCGGCTGTCTCTTATACACATCTCCGAGCCCACGAGACGCGTAG
>URCU01000189.1:0-2065 GCA_900546425.1 uncultured Collinsella sp.
GAGATTACTACGCGTCTCGTGGGCTCGGAGATGTGTATAAGAGACAGGCTTATGGGTGGCGTGCGCAAGCTGCTCGAGGACCTTCACTTTGTGGGCTATTCCAACTTTGACGTCAAGTATGACGAGCGCGATGGCTCGTTTAAGTTCTTTGACTTCAACACCCGCCAGGGCCGCAGCAACTACTACGTAACCAACAGCGGCTTTAACGTTGCCAAGTATGTGGTGGACGAGTATGTGCTCAACCGCCCGTTTGAGCCGGAGTTTGTGACGGCGCAGGACGAGGCGCTGTGGATGGTCGTTCCCATGGGCGTCGTCGACAAGTACGTCAAGGATCCCGAGCTGCGCGCGAAGGTGCATCGTCTTGCCAAGGAGGGCAAGGGCGCCGATCCCTCGTTTATGAAGGGAGACTTTGTCTTTAACCGCTGGTTGCGCATGTGGCACACCAAGCTGCGCCACTTTAAGCTGTTCAAGACGTATTACAAGTAGATGAGTGTGGCGCCCGTCCGGTGTGTATCGGGCGGGCGCGGGTATGATACGCGCAATTGCGTGGGCGTCACCAAGGAGGCGGCGATGGAAAAGCTGGGAGTTATCGGCGGCATGGGCGCCGAGGCCACGTCGTATTACTACGACCAGGTGGTACGTCATACGGCGGCTACGTGCGACCAGGAGCATATCGACATGGTGGTGCTTTCCAAGTCGACCATGCCCGACCGCACGCTGGCCATCAAGACCGGTGAGCATGCCGAGCTGCTGGCGACCATGAAGGAGTGCGCTCAAGCGCTCGAGTCGCTGGGCTGCGCGCACATAGCGATTCCCTGCAACACGTCACACTACTTCTACGACCAGATCCAGTCGTTTACGAAGGTGCCGATTATCCACATGCCGCGCGAGTCGGTGCGCTATGCTCTGGCCGGCGCGGTGATGGGGGGGTGCGAGTTCGATCCAAACCTGAGCATGCCGGCCGAGCCGGTGCGCAAGATCGGCATTATGGGCACCGACGGTACCGTGGGCGCAGACGTCTATGGGCGCGAATGTGAGACCGCGGGCGTTGAGGTCGTCTATCCCAGCGAAAAGCGTCAGGCCGACGTGATGTCGCTCATTTACGACGATGTGAAGGCCGGGCGTGAACCCGATATGGACAAGTTCGACCGCGTGATGTGGGAGTTCGCCCGTAGCGGCTGCGACCGCGTCATCCTGGCATGCACGGAGCTCTCGGTGCTGCAGAAGTATCGCGAGATGCCCGAGATCACCCTCGATGCGATGGATGTCCTGGTACGCGAGTCCATCATTCGCAGCAGCGTCCCCTACCGCCTGTAGCCCTCGACCTGCAAAAAAGATAGGCTTATTTTGGTAGGTATTATCTGGGAAAACAGTAAAGGCCTCGGCTCGTTTGGTGCGAGCCGAGGCCTTTTGCATTTGCCGGTTGCTGCCAGCGATTGCTAGAACAGGAAGCCGGTGGCGATGAGGGCGATGCTGATGATGAGTACGGCGATGTCTAGGCCCTTGATGGGGTAGCGCTTATACGAGCTCGCGCGCGTGCGCAGGTAGAAGCCGCGCTGCTCGGCGGCAAGCGCGGTGGCATCGGTCTTGCCCACGCTCGAGATAAGCAGCGGCACACACAGCGGCAGCATGAGTTTGAGTTTCTTGACGGGATTCTTAGTGTCGTATTCGACGCCGCGTGCAGTCTGCGCCTCCATGATGGCGTTCATTTCCTGGCCAAATACCGGCACAAAACGCAGCGCCGTGGTAAAGGTGAAGGCATAGCGATATGGCACGTGCAGCACCTCGACGCAAGCGTTGGCGAGGTCGTTGAGCTTGGTCACCATAAGCATGAGGATGAGTGGCAACGCCACGCCCAGCAGGCGCAGGCAGGCCTTCGATCCGGTAATGAGGCCCGTGTCGGTGATAAAGCCCCACACCATGTTGCCGTCGCGCATAAAGGCCAGCTGAAGCACCAGCATGATGAGCGCGAGCGGAATCAGCAGCTTGAGCAGTGCGAGCAGACGGTCGGCGACGCCGGCGTAGGCGCCCAGTGCAAGGGTGAGCGCCAAAAAGCCCAACAGCG
>URCU01000190.1:0-2013 GCA_900546425.1 uncultured Collinsella sp.
GGGCTCGGAGATGTGTATAAGAGACAGTTGCCCTCGCCTGTTATGACCAGGTCGACATCGCGCACGCGCTCGTCAAACCCCACGAGATCGAGCACCGTCTCCACACCCGAGTGTAGCTCCGCGCCGAGCGCCAGCAACGCCGCGCCCAAGCCACCGGCAGCGCCCGCGCCGGGCACGCCGAGCACCGATCCAAATGTCCGCGCACCCTCGGGTGTGCGCAACAACCCTTGGGCCCGCGCCTCGAAAATCGCTGTATCGAGCAAGCGACCGTAGCCGACCATCCAGCTGTCGCACCTGCTCAGTGCCTCGGCATCATCCGCCGGCAGACCCTTCTGTCCGCCGAACACCGCAAGCGCGCCGCGACGCCCTACGAGCGGATTATCGACATCCGAAAGCACAACAATACGAGTGCCATCCAAAGCCCGAAGCGCTGGCGCCAAATCAACGCTCGCCACCCGCTCAAGTCCGGCAAGACCGGGGGCGACATCGCAGCCCTGGTCATCGACCACACGCGCGCCCAGCGCCTGCAGCATGCCGGCGCCACCGTCGTTGGTGGCACTGCCGCCCAGACCAATATAGATAGTCTTTGCCCCGGCGCGAACCGCACGGAGTATCAGCTCGCCCACGCCATAGGTCGAAGCCGCAAGCGCCGCCGATTCCGTGCAGGGTGAATACCCAATACCCGCCGCCTCGGCCATCTCAATTACAGCCGAGTCGCGCTCGTCGTCCACCAGCATCCGGGCAGACACGCGGTCGCCCAAGGGACCTGCAACCTCGCAGATCACAATCTCACCGCCGCACGCGGCAACGGCATCGAGCGTTCCCTCGCCACCATCTGCCAACGGCAATGCGCGCACCTCGGCATCGGGCCAAACGCGGCGCACGCCTTCGGCAACCGCTGCCTCCGCCTGCGCGCTCGAAACGCTGCCCTTAAAGGAGTCGATCGCCAGCAGCACACGGCGGGGCCGACGGCATGCAGGACCAAAGTCAACCGCCGTGCCAGCATCCTCACCGGCACCTGCAAGCGCTGCGGCGTGAGCGGCGTGTGCTTCAAGATCGGCCCCACAACCGCAATCAGCGCCGCCCGCTCCGCGCAGACCGCCAAAATAGCTACTTAGCAGCTCGCGGCATTCATCCGCCAGGACCCCAGCCGTCACGTTAAACCGATGATTCAGGCGCGAATCGGCATTCAGGTCATACAGCGAACCCAGCGCGCCCGCCTTGGCATCAGCCGCGCCATACACGCAGCGCCCCGCGCGCGCGTTAACCATAAGCCCCGCACACATGCAGCATGGCTCGAGCGTCACGTAGACCGTGCAATCGGAAAGGCGCCAGCGACCGAGCGACCGAGCGGCAGCGCACAGGACCGCGAACTCTGCATGAGCCGAAGGATCCTGATCGAGCTCGCGCCGATTGTGCGCCCTCGCGACGATCTCGCCGTCGCGCACCACTACGGCTCCGATGGGCACCTCGCCCACCGCCGCGGCGGCGCGCGCCTCGGACAGTGCCTCGCGCATGAACTTCTCGTCGATTTCGGTGATCGTCATCGTTCGCCTTCCCTGTTGCAAATTCAAAACGATGCTATCATTACGACTCACGGAGAGATGGCAGAGCGGTTGAATGCGGCGGTCTTGAAAACCGTTGAGCGCGAGAGCGTTCCGGGGGTTCGAATCCCCCTCTCTCCGCCACTTCTAGTGATGCACCGGCGTCATGGTCCGCTCAAACAGTGCATCGACCACGTCGGCTATCTCAGGTCGACGCTCAAGATCGTGGCCCGATTCCCACCATATCGTGAAAAGTCGAATAATACCGCCGGCGACAAACTCAGACGTCGTCTCGAGTGACACGGGAGCCAGGGCATCCTCGGCAAGCACGTTCATCACACGCTCGCGGATGGAGCGGGCAATGCGGTCGCAAATAACATTGGTCAACATGCCCGACATGCTGCTTGCCAAAATGTTATCCATGAGCCGCTCGTGCGTCAGAATCAAATCCATAGCATCGTCCAAAATC